>NZ_JBEAIG010000001.1:0-426971 GCF_040064575.1 Klebsiella sp. CN_Kp106
GCTACGGGTCCACCGCCGTCTGCGGGCCGGTAGCCCGGGTCAGGCGTTTACGCCGTCTCCGGGCGCTGAAAGCGGCGCAGCTCGCGTAGCAGCCCCACCAGCACCACGCCCACAATGACCAGCGCCCAGCCGCTGGCGCTCGCCGAAGCGGCCGGCGTCAGAATCGCGCCCAGGCCGCCGAGCAGCGCCGCGCCTATCGCATCGCCGGTCACGTTCTGCGCGGTCCACAGCCCGTTGATACGCCCGAGCATATTTTCCGGGGTTTGCGTCTGAATCAGCGTATATTGCAGCAGCGAGCTTATCGCGCTCAGCCAGCCAAACAGCGCCAGGCACAGGGCGCCCAGCGCCCACACCGGCATCAGGCTGAACAGCGCAATCGCCACAAAGGAGCCAACGGTGGTCGCCAGCATCAGCACGCCGGGCCTCGCCGTCTGCGCCAGCTGTCCGCTGGTCAACGCCCCGAACGCCGCGCCCAGAGGGATCGCGGCGTACAGCAGGCCAATCTGCGACGTCGACATCTGCCAGCTCCCGGCCAGCGCCGGATAGAGCACGCGCACCGCGCTGGCCATGGTCAGCAGGCCGCCAAGCAACGCAATGCCGCCGATAAGCGGGCTGTTAAACAGAAACTTCAGTCCCGCGTACAGCGATTTTAGCGGATGCTCGCGCGGCTGCGGCGGCGGCGCCAGCCGCGGCAAACGCAGCAGCGTCAGCGTCGTAATAAAGGTACCTGCCGCCGCCAGGCCGTAGTTCCAGGCTACGCCGCCGGTTGCCAGCAGCAGGCCGCCGATCATCGGCGAAATCACCGAGCCCAGCCGCACCGTCAGCATGGTGATCGCCCCGGCCTGCATCAGGTTTTCCCGGCCAACCAGCGCCGGAGTCGCCGCCAGCAGCGCGGTCACGCCGATTGAGGCAAACAGGCCGTCCCAGATGCCCAACAGATAGATGGCGATGAGCGACGGCTCCGGCAGCATGGCGTTGAGACACAGGCCGACGAAGCCAATCCCGCAGGTGCCGCGCGCCAGCAGGATCAGACGTTTACGCTCATAGCGGTCGGCAAGCACGCCGCCGATCATCAGACCGACAAACATCGACCCGCCGGTTAAGGTCACCGACAGCCCCACTTGCCAGGTGGAATGGGTCATCAGCTGGATTTGTACCGGGATCGCCACGCCCAGCAGGCCAAGCGACAGGATCGAGATAAAGCGGGCGATAAAGACGGCGCGAAAGGCCGGGTGGGTTTTCAGCAAGCTGAGATTCAGCAGCCAGGATTGTCGGTTCATGACAGCGCCTTGTTATTATTTTCCATACCATTTTTATGGGTGCACATGCTAACATAACCGGATAGAATCGATAACGATAATTACTATCATTATCATGTCAGGGATGTAAGCCATGTCGTCTTCCACGACCGCGGCGCGCGCCTTTGCCGTGCCGGGTCTTTTAATCGTTTTAATCATCGCCGTTGCGCTCAGCCTGCTGGTCGGCGCCAAACCCCTGCCGTTTAGCGTCGTCATTGATGCCTTCACCGGCACCTGCCAGAGCGCCGATTGCACCATCGTCCTTGATGCACGACTGCCGCGAACCCTCGCCGGGCTGCTGGCCGGCGCCGCGCTGGGTCTGGCCGGGGCGCTGATGCAAACGCTGACCCGCAACCCGCTGGCGGACCCGGGGATCCTCGGCGTCAACTCCGGCGCCAGCTTCGCTATCGTGCTGGGCGCGGCGCTGTTTGGTCTCTCCTCGCCGCAGGAGCAGCTGCTGATGGCCTTTTGCGGCGCGTTCGGCGCCTCGCTGCTGGTAGCCTTTACCGGCAGCCAGGGCGGCGGCCAGCTGAGCCCGGTTCGCCTGACCCTCGCGGGGGTCGCCCTGGCGGCGGTGCTGGAAGGGCTTTCCAGCGGTATCGCCCTGCTTAACCCTGACGTCTACGACCAGCTGCGCTTCTGGCAGGCGGGCTCGCTGGATGTGCGCACCCTGCAAACACTGAAAATCGTGCTGATCCCGGTACTCATTGCCGGCCTGGTGACGCTGCTGCTGAGCCGGGCCTTAAACAGCCTGAGCCTCGGCAACGATACGGCCACCGCGCTCGGCAGCCGGGTCGCGCGTACTCAGCTTATTGGTCTGCTGGCGATTACCGTCCTGTGCGGCAGCGCCACGGCGGTGGTCGGGCCCATCGCCTTTATCGGCCTGATGATGCCGCATATGGCCCGCTGGCTGGTGGGCGCGGATCATCGCTGGTCGCTGCCGGTGACCCTGCTGGCTACCCCTGCCCTGCTGCTGTTTGCCGACGTGCTGGGGCGCCTGCTGGTGCCCGGCGAACTGCGGGTTTCGGTGGTCAGCGCCTTTATCGGCGCACCGGTGCTGATCTGGCTGGTACGCCGCCAGCCGCGCGGAGGTGGCATGTGATTGCGCCTTCTCGTCGCCTGATTTTTAGCTGCCTGCTGCTGCTGGTCGCCAGCGCGCTGGTCTCCCTGTGGGGGCTGGGCACCGGCCTGGTGCCATTGAGCGTTGAGCAGGTTATCTCGGCGCTGCTCGGCGATGCGCCGCGCAACGTCGCCATGGTGGTGACCGAGTGGCGCCTGCCCCGCGTGCTGATGGCGCTGCTGATTGGCGCCGCCCTCGGCGTCAGCGGCGCGATTTTCCAGTCGCTGACCCGCAACCCGCTGGGGAGCCCGGACGTGATGGGGTTTAACACCGGGGCCTGGAGCGGCGTGCTGGTAGCGATGGTGATGTTTGGCCAGAACCTGGCGGCCATCGCCATGGCGGCCATGGCTGGCGGGATCCTTACCGCGCTGGCGGTCTGGCTGCTGGCGTGGCGCAACGGGATTGAAACCTTTCGCCTGATTATTATCGGCATCGGCGTGCGCGCTATGCTGGTGGCATTCAATACCTGGCTGCTGCTGCGCGCTTCGCTGGAAACCGCCCTCTCCGCCGGGCTGTGGTATGCCGGTTCGCTTAACGGTTTGACCTGGGGAAAAACCTGGCCCTCGGCGCCGCTGATTCTGCTGATGCTGGTCTGCGGGGCGCTGCTGGCGCGGCGCATGCGGCTGCTGGAGATGGGTGACGATACCGCCTGCGCCCTGGGCGTGCGGGTTGAGCGCTCGCGGCTGCTGCTGATGCTGGTCGGGGTGGTGCTGACCGCCGCCGCTACCGCGCTCGCCGGGCCGATTTCGTTTATCGCCCTGGTGGCGCCGCATATCGCGCGCCGCCTCAGCGGCACCGCGCGCTGGGGGCTGGCCCAGGCGGCGCTGTGCGGCGCCCTGCTGCTGGCGCTGTCTGATTACTGCGCGCAGCGTCTGTTTATGCCCTATCAGCTACCGGTGGGCGTGGTGACCGTCAGCCTTGGCGGCATCTACCTTATCGGGTTGTTAATTCAGGAGTCCCGCAAAAAATGACCGCAGTAACCTCCCGTTTGCGCGGCGACCAGCTGACCCTGGCGTACGGAAAAAAAACCATCGCCGAATCGCTGAGCGTCACCATTCCCGACGGCCACTTCACCGCCATTATTGGCCCTAACGGCTGCGGTAAATCGACGCTGCTGCGCACCCTGAGCCGCCTGATGACCCCGACATCCGGTCATGTGTATCTCGACGGCGAGCAGATCCAGCGTTACGCCAGTAAAGAGGTGGCGAAGCGGGTCGGCCTGCTGGCGCAGAACGCCACTACGCCGGGAGATATTACGGTTCAGGAGCTGGTGGCCCGCGGGCGCTATCCGCACCAGCCGCTGTTTACCCGCTGGCGCAAAGAGGATGAAGAGGCGGTCAGCAGGGCGATGAAGGCCACCGGCATTACCGACCTGGCGCTGCAAAGCGTCGATACGCTCTCCGGCGGCCAGCGCCAGCGGGCGTGGATCGCCATGGTGCTGGCCCAGGAGACGGCGATTATGCTGCTCGATGAGCCCACCACCTGGCTGGATATCAGCCATCAGATCGACCTGCTTGAGCTGCTAAGCGAGCTGAATCAGGAGAAGGGCTATACCCTGGCGGCGGTGCTGCACGATCTGAACCAGGCCTGCCGCTACGCGACCCACTTGATCGCCCTGCGCGACGGCAAAATCGTCGCCGAGGGCGCGCCGAAGGAGATTGTCAATGCGGCGCTGATCGAGGAAATTTACGGCCTGCGCTGTACGATCATTGACGATCCGGTGGCGCATACGCCGCTGGTGGTGCCGCTGGGCCGCAAGTAGAGATTCCCGGCTCGCGCTGCGCTTAGCCGGGCTACAGGTTCACCGCCATCTGCGGTCCGGTAGCCCGGACAGCCGTGTCAGGTGCCGCCTCCGGTAAATGAGCCGGGCTGATACATTGGCGCTAATGCTTCCCGGCTCGCGCTGCGCTTAGCCGGGCTACCCAATCTGGCACAAACGGTAGCCCGGGTAAGGCGTTAGCCGCAACCCGGGAGTTCATCTGCCCCTAATCCAATATCTCCCTGAGCACCGGGCCGATCGCTTCAAAGGCCTGCGGAGAGATAATATCCACGTGGGCGCAATCCTGGCTGAACACCTCCAGCTCGCCAACCCACGGCCCCCACACCACCTGCGGGTCCATCCCTGGCTGACGGGTTTTCTCCGCCACGAACAGCGTCGCCTTACCGTCAAACTTCGCGCTGTGCGCGGTGGTCAGCAGGCGCACCGCATCGGCATAGTTGCCTTCGATAACGCTGAACAGCTCGCCGGAAGCCTGCCCCTGCTGGGCGGCCAGAAACGCCTCGCGTTCACGGGCAATCTCCGCCAGCACCTCAGGATCCAGACCGTTCGCCTCTTTCTCCGCCCAGTTCTGCGTCTCCGGCGGCCAGGTATCGAGCAGCCCGAGGAAGGCCACCGCTTCGCCGCGCTGGCGTAACCGGGCGGCAATCCCCTGCGCCAGGGTACCGCCGAGCGAATAGCCCAGCAGATAATAGGGGCCGTGGGGCTGCTGCGTCAGCAGGGTGTGGAGATGATGTTCACACACCGCATCCAGATCCGCCGCCGTGGCCATCGGTCCCTGCGGTCGCGGCGACTGAATGCCGACGATCGACCAGCGCGGGCTTAAATAACGCGCCAGCACGCTGAACTGCCAGGCAAAACCGGAAGCAGGATGGAAGCAAAATAGCGTCGGGCCGTCGCTCTCGCGCAGCGGCAGGAGAGCGTCGAAGCCCAGCCGTTGCGCCTGCTCATCGCTGAGGTCCGATGCCAGCAGCGCGCTCAGCTTGCCGACGGTAGACGCGACCATCACCTGCCCCGGCGTCACCTGCCGCTCCAGCTCGCGGCCGAGCGTCGCCGCCAGGCGCATCGCCAGCAGCGAATGGCCGCCGAGGGCGAAGAAATCGGCGTCGATATCGTTCACCTCGCAGCCGAGCAGCTGGCTAAAGGCCGTGGCGACGGTGGTTTCCACGCCAGGCTCCGGCGGACGGCCACTGCGCTCACCGCTCAACGTGGGTAACGGCAGCGCTTTACGATCCAGCTTGCCGTTAGCGCTCAGCGGCAGCGCCGGCAGCTGTATCAGCACCACCGGCACCATATGCGGCGGCAGCTGTTCGCCAAGCCGCGCTTTGAGCGCGACGGCGTCCAGCGGCAGGCCGGAGTCAGAAACCAGGTAGCCCACCAGCTGACGGGCATCGCCGCCGGTTGCCGCCGCCTGATTGAAGACGCAGGCGTGAGCCACCGCCTGCGCAACGTCCGGCAGCGCGGACATCGCGCGGTCAATCTCGCCCAGCTCAATCCGCTGGCCGCGAATTTTTAGCTGGTCGTCGCTGCGCCCGAGATACTCGACGGCGCCGTTATCCAGCCAGCGGGCAACGTCCCCGGTGCGGTACATGCGCTCGCCCGGCGCGTAAGGGTCGGCAATAAAGCGGCTGGCGGTTAAATCGGGGCGCCCCAGATAGCCCTGCGCCAGCTGAATGCCGGTCAGGTAGAGATCCCCCGCCACGCCCGGCGGCACCGGGCACATGGCGGCATCAAGAATGCGTAGCCCGGTATTCCACACCGGCCAGCCAATCGGCACGCTGGTGCCGCTTACCGCCGCCAGTTCGGGCCCATAGGCCGGATACCAGCTAACGTCCACCGCCGCTTCCGTCGGGCCATACAGGTTATGCAGCGGCGCGCCGGTCAGCTGCTCCCATTCCCGACACAGCGCCGTCGGCAGCGCTTCGCCGCTGCAAAATACCCGGCGCAGGGTTTGGCAGGCGCCGACGTTCTCCGCCTCCAGCGAGGCGACGAACGCCGCCAGCATCGACGGCACAAAGTGGGTGGTGGTGACGCCATAGCGGGCAAAGAACCGCTGCATCGCCAGCGGATCGCGATGGGCTTCCGGCTCGGCCATCACCAGCTGCGCGCCGGCGATAAATGGCCACCAGAACTCCCAGACCGACACATCAAAGCTGCACGGCGTTTTCTGCGCCACGACGTCGTCAGCGCAGAGCGGATAGTGGTCCTGCATCCACAGCAGGCGGTTGACGATGGCGGTTTGCCCGACCATCACCCCTTTCGGTCGCCCGGTAGAGCCGGAGGTAAAGATGATATAGGCAGTATGCTCCGGCCGTGAGAGCGCCAGCGGTGCGGACTCGCCCGCCGCCAGCGGCTGCTGGTAGCACAGGCTTTCCAGGCCGGGAATATCGCTAAAGCGCGCCCGCTGATCTTCAGAGGTAATCAGCAGCGACGGCCGGGCGTCTTCCAGCATCATCCGCAGACGATCGTCGGGATAGCCGGTATCCAGCGGCAGCCACGCGGCGCCGGCCTCAACAATACCGTGCAGCGCCAGCGTCAGGAATACCGAACGCGGCAGCGCGACCGCGACGCTATCGCCCGGCTTGACGCCCCGCGCGCGAAGCTGTTCAGCCAGCGCCACCACCTGCTGGCGCATCTCGCGGTAGCTAAACTGCCAGCGGCCGTCCGCCAGCGCCGGGGCATTCGGGGTTTTCGCCGCCTGCTCCGCTACCAGCGCGCTCAGGGTGGTGAGCGGCAGGTCGACGGCGGTCGCGTTGACCTGCCGCAGCTGTTCCGTTTCCGCCGCCGACAGCATATTCGCCTCGCCGCAGCGCAGGGTCGGATTATCGGCAAACTGGGCCAGCAGCGCGGAGAGTCGGGAGATATGGTTACGCAGCGTCCGTTCCTCGTATCGCTGCTTATTCGCCAGCACCTCCAGCGACAGCCCCCCGGCTTCATCCGGGAAGAGCGCCAGCTCCAGGTCATTGACCGGGCCGGTGGCCAGGGTGTGGGTAATGGCCTCCACGCCGTCGATATCCAGCTGATAGTCGAAGACTTTAATATTGAGCACCGGGCCAAACAGCGGTTCATCGCCCGCCGCTCTGCCGCTGTCGCGCACAATCTGTTCGGCGTCATAGCGCTGATGGCGGCGCATTTTCTTCAGCTGCCCGGCAAGACGCGTGGCCAGCTCCGGCAGCGTTTCCCCGGCGTCAATAGTGACCGCCAGCGGCAGAACGTTGAGCACCGGGCCGGTAGCGGTGAGCGCCGCAGAGCCCATGCGGCGCATAAAAATAAAGCCCGCGGCGTAGTCCGTTCGGCTGCACAGCCGTCCCAGCCACAGGGCGGTCAGCGCCAGCGCCAGATCGGCGCGCTGGCACTGCGGCGCGCCTGCCGCCAGCCGGCTAAAGACCCTGGCATCCACCTCCAGCTTCATGCGCCAGATATCGCTGCTGGTCGCCCTTCCCGCCAGCGGCGCGTCCGACAGCGAGGCCGGTGCCGGCAGCGCCTGACGCTGCGCCTGCCAGAACTGTTTGTCGCGCTGCCAGGCGTCGCTGCCGTAGTAGCGCTGATACTCTTCCACCACCTCGGCAAACGGCGTAAACGGGGAATCAGGCGTCGCTTCGCCGCGCTGCCAGGCGCGGTAGATCGCGGCGATCTGGCGGGTAATCGCCGGGAAGCTGAAGCCATCGACCAGCAAATGGTGGTAACGCTGATACCAATACCAGCGGTTATCGCCCACCCGCAGCAGCTGATGGCAGACCAGCGGATTGCCGCCGTCCACCCGCAGGTTTTGCCCGAGGTCGGCCTGCATCAGCGCCAGCGCGGCCGCGTGCGGGTCGCTCGCGGCACGCAGATCCCGGTAATCCGGTTCGGCAAACGCGCGATGTTCATCGACCCACTGCCAGGCTTCGCCGTTATCTTCGCAAAAACGCATGCTGAGGGTGTCGGCCTGCGACAGCCCGGTGACAATGGCCCGGCCGAGCAGTATCGGGTCGATATCACCGCGCAGCTCAACGTAGTGGGCGACGCTCCAGGCGCCGGGCAGCGTCGAGAGGCGCTCCGCCATCCAGATCCCCGGCTGCGCCGCAACCAGCGGTAAACGTGTGGTCATCGTGGGCTCCTCAGGATGCATGGTGGGCGGGGGTCAGCGTTGACCAGTTTGCCGCCAGCCAGGCATTGCACGCCGCTAACGACTGCGGCGGGCACTCCACCGACCAGCCTTCCGGCAGCGCGCAGGAGTGTGGCCACAGGCTGAACTGCTGCTGGCCATTGCGCAGGATGTAAAACTGCCCTTGCGGATTGTCGAAGGGGTTACTGAATTGCATGTCTAATTCCTCGTAAAGCGCGCGTTGTTACTCATCACGGCATAAAGGCTGCCACAGCTGGATAAGCCCGGCGGTCAGCCCGCCGCGCCAGCACAGCGCATCATGCCCGCCGTCAACCTGACGCCAGAAAATCGTCTGCTGTTCCAGATGCGCCAGTAGCGCCTGGTTGGCGCGAAAAATGATCGGCTCGCGAATACCGGCTTCCAGCCAGATACGTAGCCCTTGCGGATGTAATTCGCCGCGGCTCAGGCGGTCAATCAGCAGACCCGTCTGCGCGCCGCCGCGATGCGGCCACCAGTAAGAGCCGGACTGGCTGAGCACGCAGCCAAAGCGCTGGGGCCAGTAGAGCGCGGCGAACATCGAGGCCAGGCCGCCAAAGCTCTGACCCGCCACCACCGTGCGGTCGGCGCGATCGCTGAAAGGCGCCAGCCGGTGAACCATTGGCAGCAGTTCTTCCTGAACCGCCAGCCAGAACGCCTCATTGCAGGGAAGCTCCGCGGCCCGGTGCGGATTATCAATCGCGTCAATCAGCAGATAAATTGCCGGCGGCAGCCGTTTTTCGCGGGTTAAGCCCGCCAGCGGCGCCCATACCGGCATGCTTTCGGCCCAGAACTGGCCATCCAGCAGGATCGCCAGCGGGCGCGCCTGCGGCTGCGCGTCGCCGGTGGCGTAAACCCATATCCGTCGGCGGTTGCCGAGGCGCTGGCTCTGCCATTCGATGCAGAGCGGTGGTGGATAAGGTTCATCACGCAGGGCCCAGCCGGGCTGTTCGGGGGCGTCCGGCAGCTCCAGCGCGGAGACCGCGTGGCCGCGCCCGCCCTTCCAGCTTTGCGGATTGAGCGGGTCGGCAATCGCCTGCGGCAGCAGCCTGCGCCAGCCTTCGCGCAGCAGCGCGCGGTCCGGGCCGTCACCGTTAAAAAGCTGGGGGGAAAAGTCGTCGTCGCGGGCGGAAGGGATAAAGCAATAGCTGCCGCGCCAGGTCGGAGAAAGCGTGGTTTGCCAGCACCAGGCATCGGTACCGGGAATGCGCCGCAGGGTTTGCGGTACGGCATTTTTATGATGGTCAGTCACGCCGGTGATATAAATCCATACCCGCTGGATGGCCGAAGACGTTTCGTTGCCCGCCGGATCGCGCCACCAGAAGGTTACCCGATACGCGCCGTCAACGGCTTCGATTTGCGGGCCGGAGATATGCTGCCACCAGTCGTCACTTCCTGTCTTATGCATTCCTTTTCAACCCTATGTTTATCGTGACATTTATCAACAAACGCATTAATAAACGCAATATTTATTGATAATATTATTGATAACTATTTTCATTTGCAATAGCGTATTAGCGCGCTGTGGGAAGCGCGTCTTTCAAAATTAAACATGTCTGAGAGGGCTCATTTAGTCCGCGACGGAGCGCCCTTTGCCCTCGACTGGCAACATTGATACCGCCTCTCCTCCCGCTGGGAAGGGTCTTTTGGAGAAGGTGGCGACAAAAAGCAGGAATTACAATGAATAACAGGATCAAATCCCTGGCCTTGCTGGTCAATCTGGGAATCTACGGGGCTGCGTTTCCGCTGAGCGCGGCGGAAACCGCCTCCGATAGCAAAACCGCAACCGCTGATGAAACCATGGTCGTCACCGCCGCCGAGCAGAACCTGCAGGCGCCCGGCGTTTCAACCATTACCGCAGATGAAATTCGTAAACGCCCGCCTGCGCGCGACGTGTCGGAAATTATCCGTACCATGCCCGGCGTTAACCTGACCGGCAACTCCACCAGCGGCCAGCGCGGCAACAATCGCCAGATTGATATTCGCGGCATGGGCCCGGAAAACACCCTGATCCTGATTGACGGCAAGCCCGTGACCAGCCGCAACTCCGTGCGTCTGGGCTGGCGCGGCGAGCGCGATACCCGCGGCGATACTTCATGGGTACCGCCGGAGCTGATCGAACGTATTGAAGTCATTCGCGGCCCGGCGGCCGCGCGCTACGGCAACGGCGCGGCGGGCGGCGTGGTCAATATCATCACCAAGAAAAGCGACGGCGAATGGCACGGTTCATGGAACACCTACATGAACGCCCCGGAGCATAAAGAAGAAGGCTCGACCAAACGCACCAACTTTAGCCTCAGCGGCCCGCTGGGCGGCGATTTCAGCTTCCGCCTGCTGGGCAACCTCGATAAAACGCAGGCCGATGCCTGGGATATCAACGACGGGCATCAGTCAGAGCGTACCGGCGCGTACGCTAATACCATGCCTGCCGGGCGTGAAGGGGTTAAAAATAAGAACATTAACGGCGTCGTGCGCTGGGATTTCGCCCCGATGCAGTCGCTGGAGTTTGAATCCGGCTACAGCCGTCAGGGCAACCTCTACGCGGGCGATACGCAGAACACCAATACCAACGATCTGGTAAAAGAGAACTACGGAAAAGAGACGAACCGCCTCTATCGCCAGACTTACTCCGTCACCTGGAACGGCGGCTGGGATAACGGCGTGACCACCAGCAACTGGGCCCAGTACGAACGTACCCGCAACTCGCGTAAAGGCGAAGGTCTGGCGGGCGGTACGGAAGGTATCTTCAACAGCAACCAGTTCAGCGATATCGACCTCGCCGACGTGATGCTGCACAGCGAAGTTAACATCCCGCTGGATCTGGTGTTTAACCAGAACCTGACGCTGGGCTCCGAGTGGAATCAGCAGCGGATGAAGGATTTGGCGTCAAATACCCAGACCTTTATGGGCGGCGATATCGACGGCTATGACAGCACCGGCCGTAGCCCATACTCAAAGGCCGAGATCTTCTCCCTGTTTGCCGAAGACAACGTGGAGCTGACCGACACCACCATGCTGACGCCGGCGCTGCGTTTCGATCATCACACGATCGTCGGCAACAACTGGAGCCCGTCGCTCAACCTGTCTCAGGGGCTGGGGGATGACTTCACGTTGAAAATGGGCATCGCCCGCGCCTATAAAGCGCCGAGCCTGTACCAAACCAACCCGAACTATATTCTCTATAGCAAAGGCCAGGGCTGCTACGCCAGCGGCACCGGTACCGGTTGCTACATGATGGGTAACGATGACCTGAAAGCCGAAACCAGCATCAACAAAGAGATTGGCCTTGAGTTTAAACGCGACGGCTGGCTGGCAGGGGTGACCTGGTTCCGCAACGACTACCGCGATAAAATCGAAGCCGGCTACGCGCCGATTGCACACACTTCGAAAGGTAACGTCAATACCGATATCTATCAGTGGGAAAACGTGCCTAAAGCGGTGGTTGAAGGTCTGGAAGGCACCCTGAACGTGCCGGTCAGCGAAACGGTGAACTGGACCAATAACATCACTTATATGCTGCAAAGTAAAAACAAAGAAACCGGCGATCGTCTGTCGATTATTCCGGAATATACCCTGAACTCCACCCTGAGCTGGCAGATTCAGCAGGATATTTCCGTACAGTCGACCTTCACCTGGTACGGCAAGCAGCAGCCGAAGAAATATAACTACAAAGGTGAGCCAGCGGTGGGTTCTGAAACGGATGAAGTCAGCCCATACAGCATCGTTGGCCTGAGCGCCACCTGGGATGTGACCAAAAACGTCAGCCTGACCGGCGGCGTGGATAACGTCTTCGACAAGCGCCACTGGCGCGCGGGGAATGCGCAAACCACCGGTAGCCTGACCGATGTTTCTTATATGGCTGGCGCGGGCGCCAATACCTATAACGAATCAGGCCGCACCTGGTATCTGGGCGTCAATACCCACTTCTGATTGTTTACCGTTCCCCCCGCCCTCTTGCCATAGAGGGCGGCGGGGAGAATCTGTTAACATCCCCCCTATGCAAACCCAACGTTCTATCATTCAGCTTGCCGATCGCTCGCTGCAGCGTGTCGATTTCGACCCATTGACCTTTCGGCCTGAAGATCTCCTCTGGCTGCCTCATCATGCCCGGCTAAGCGGCTGCGCCCGCAAGCGGCAGAGCGAACATCTTGCCGGGCGTATCGCCGCGGTTTATGCGCTGCGGGAGGTCGGTGAGACAGAGATCCCTGCCATTGGCGACCAACGCCAGCCCCTGTGGCCTGCGCCGTGGTACGGCAGCATCAGCCACTGCGAACGCAGCGCGCTGGCGGTTGTCTCCGCCGGGCCGGTCGGCGTTGATATTGAGCGCATCCTGTCTCCCGCCCTCGCGGCCGAGCTGGAAAGCAGCATCGTCAATAGCGCGGAAAAAAGCCTGCTGGACGCCAGCGGCCTGCCGTCGGCGCTGGCGCTGACGCTGGCGTTTTCGGCAAAAGAGAGCGCATTTAAGGCCAGCCCGCCCGAAATACAGAACGGCGTGGGTTTCAGCGATTTTGAGGTGACGTATATAAAGGAAGGAAATCTGCTTCTTCGGATCTCCGCCGGGGAGTATCGGCTGCAATGGATTAAGGCCGGTGACTACGTCATCACGCTCTGCGCGACGTAAAAACAAAACCCGCGCGGCAGACCGCGCGGGTTATCGGTTTAAGCCGGCGTAAAGTCAGCGCATTTTCTGCGCCAGCCCGGCGACGGAAGCGGCATCGAAACCGTGGTGTTTGCGCAGCCAGCCGCGGTCCGCCGCCGCCGCATACTCGCCATCCGGGATCCCCAGACGTTTGAGCGGGATTCCCGCGCCAGCTTCGGCCAGCACTTCCGCCACCAGGCTCCCCAATCCGCCGTTGACGTTATGCTCCTCCACCGTTATCACCGCCTTGCACGGTTTCAGCGCCGCCAGCAGCGCGGCGGTATCGCAAGGGCGAATGGACGGCACGCTCACCACTTTGGCCTGAATCCCCGCATCGGCCAGCCTC
This sequence comes from Klebsiella sp. CN_Kp106, assembly GCF_040064575.1. Taxonomy (NCBI): domain Bacteria; kingdom Pseudomonadati; phylum Pseudomonadota; class Gammaproteobacteria; order Enterobacterales; family Enterobacteriaceae; genus Klebsiella; species Klebsiella sp. CN_Kp106. Next base: position 13,304 of record NZ_JBEAIG010000001.1, read on the forward strand.
TGCGCGGCATCGACGATTTCATGCACCGTCGAGCCGGTGGCCACCAGCGCGATATCCTCGCCTTCCCGCAGGGTGATGACCGCCCCCGGCACAAAGCGATAGCTTTCATCGTGCAGCTCCGGCAGCGCCTTGCCGTCGAGGCGAATATAGACCGGCCCCTGATAGCCGATGGCGTAATCGATAATCTGCCGACATTCGCGCGGCGAAGACGGAGCGAAAATCTGGATATTACCGAAACCGCGCATCACCGCCAGATCGTCAATCGCGTGATGGGTGCTGGCCAGCGGGCCGTAGCTGGCGCCGGCGTTAAGGCCAAATAGCTTAACGTTGGTGTTGTTATAGCAAACGTCGACTTTAATCTGCTCATTGGCGCGGGAAATCAGGAACGGCGCGGCGTTACAGGTGACCGCCACTTTGCCCCCCAGCGCCAGACCCGCCGCCGTCCCAACCATGCTCTGCTCGGCGATGCCCACGTTCACCAGACGCCCGGGGAACTGTTTAATAAACGGCGCGATTTTGGCCGTTGACGTGGAGTCAGCCACCACCGGCACCAGATCGACGCCGCGGTCGACCGCATCAATAAAGGCCTGAACCATCACGCTCGCCAGGTGTTCTGCATTACTCATCTTTCAGTTCCTCCAGTGCCAGTGCAATTTCTTCGCCTTTCGGTACCCGGTGGTGCCACTCCGGGCGCCCCTGGATAAAGGAAATACCGGCACCTTTCGTGGTGTTGGCGATAACGACGTTCGGTTTACCTTCCTGCTTCAGCCCTTCCAGGGTCGCCACTACCGACGCCATGTCGTTGCCCTGGCATTCGGTGACCGTCATCCCGAAGGCCTTCCATTTATCAGCCAGCGGATCGGTATTCATGATTTCGCGCGTCGGACCCGCCAGCTGGAGATTGTTCTTGTCATTAATAATGATGAGATTATCAAGGCCGTAGTGCGCAGCGGCCAGCGCCGCTTCCCAGTTGCTGCCTTCCGCCAGCTCGCCATCGCCGGTAATTAAAAAAATGCGGCGGGAGCTGTTGCTTTTTTTCGCAGCCAGCGCCAGCCCCACCGCAACAGGCAAACCGTGGCCCAGCGCGCCGGTGTTGAGCTCAATCCCCGGCGTTTTCTGGCGCACCGGGTGACCCGGAAGATGGGAGTTCGCATGCTGATAGGTTTCCAGCCACTCAACCGGAAAGAAGCCCGCCTCGGCCAGCACGCAGTAGTAGCAGCCCACCGCATGGCCTTTCGACTGGATGTAGATATCGCGCTGGTCGTCAGCCAGACGCTCCGGCGCGACGTTCAGAATGCGGAAATAGAGCGCGGTGAGCAGTTCAACCTGCGACAGGTCGGCGCCGGTGTGCCCGCCCGCAGGGCTGTTGGCGTTCAATCTGACGATATGGCGACGTACGGCACGGGCTTTACGCTCAAGGGCCTGGACATCATAGCTATAGGGATTCATTTAATACCTCTGAATTTATTTTCAACTTGGAATATTTATTCCGTCAGGGACTAAAAAAACCAGACATCCCCAGGCAACGCATCGTAAGGCTTACGCCGCTGCATCATACTCAGGAACATTCTGCCTCCTTACCACCGGGCGTGACGTCACCCGGGCACTTTTCAGTTGACCTGAAATCGCTATGAATATATATTCACTAACGACTCTTTATTCAATTATGCGGCTACTGTTCTGTTTTTGTCCATAGCTGATTTTGAGGATTGGCGAAAGTTAGATATCCATCACACTTAACTGTCTTTTCTTTTCGCGTATGATAATGAGCTCTAACATAATGGCTGCACGTAAATGATTTTCGGGGAAATATATGGCTAAGCAGGATGAACAACGGCTATTAGTTAAGATTGCCACGCTCTACTATCTTGAAGGACGAAAGCAGTCCGATATCGCTCAACTTCTCTCGCTTTCTCAGTCATTTATCTCCCGAGCGATCGCCCGCTGCCAAAAAGAAGGCGTGGTCAAAATCAGCGTTGTTCAGCCATCGAATATTTTCCTCAATCTTGAAAAAGGCCTCGAGGATCGCTACGGAATTAAACAGGCCATCGTCGTGGATACCGAAGAGGACGCCAGCGATCACACCATCAAGCGCGCCATTGGATCCGCCGCGGCCCACTATCTGGAAACGCGATTGCGGCCGAAAGATCTGATTGGCGTCTCGTCGTGGAGTTCGACTATCCGCGCAATGGTTGATGAGGTTCACGCGCAAAACCTGAAGGCCAACGGCGTGATTCAACTGCTCGGCGGCGTGGGTCCTAACGGTAACGTGCAGGCGACCATCCTGACCCAGACCCTGGCGCAGCGTCTGAACTGTGAAGCCTGGCTGCTCCCTTCCCAGAGCATCGAAGGTTCTACGGAGGAGAAAAATCGCCTCGTGGCCAGCAAAGATGTCGCCGATGTGATTGCGCGCTTCGACGAAGTCGATATCGCCATCGTCGGGATTGGCATCCTTGAACCTTCGCAGCTGCTCAAAACGTCCGGTAACTACTATCACGAAGATATGCTGCAGGTGCTGGCGGAACGCGGCGCCGTGGGTGACATTTGCCTGCACTACTACGATAAAAACGGCAAGGCGGTGTTACGCGATGATGAAGATCCTGTGATCGGCATGGCGCTGGAGAAAGTGAAGAAGTGCCCTAACGTGGTGGCCCTTGCCGGCGGCAGCGAGAAGGTAGCGGCTATCAAAGGCGCGCTTTCAGGCGGTTATATCGATGTTCTGATCACCGATTATCCAACGGCCAGGCTGCTTATCGCCGGGTAATTTCCTCACTCAAACACTTTCCCACAGCCTTTACGCTTTCCTTCAGGCGTAAAGGCTTCGCCAATAAATTTTTATATTTCAATCGTATATAACCAGCCAACCGCGCTCTTTTCCCCCGACACCCGGAAGCTTCACCAAACGGATAAGTGTGATTGCCAGCACAATTGATAACTTTTCCTGTAGCCCGACGGGAAGTTTCTGGCTAAGGTAACAAATAAATAATCACTATCGAATATATATTCAGTGATTAAAAAAGTGAAAACGAATTGTCACATCATGGCCTGCTAAGAAGCAATGCGATAAAGAGGAATGCCGACTTCCCCCTCCGCGCCAGGACGAAGTGTGACTCAGGAGACTACCTAATGCAGGCAACACGTAAAGAGTTCATCATTGCGCTGGACGAAGGTACCACCAATGCCAAAGCCGTCGTACTCGATAGCCGCGGCCAGGTCGTGGTGAAATTCTCTCAGCCGCTGGCAATCCAGACGCCGCGTGAAGGCTGGGTCGAGCAGTCGGGAGAAGTCCTGGTTGACGCTTCGCTGGCGGTTATCGCGCAAGCGGTAGCGCACGTTGGCGCAGAAAACGTCGCGGCATTAGCCATCAGTAACCAGCGCGAGACCGCGATCGGCTGGTATCGCCAGAGCGGTAAGCCAATCAACGCCGCGATCACCTGGCAGTGCAGCCGCAGCGCCGCGTTTTGCGATGAACTGCGCCACAGCGATAAAGAGCAGCAAATCAAGGCCGTGACCGGCCTGCCGATTGCGCCTCTGTTTTCGGCCTCGAAAATGCGCTGGCTGCTGGAATCCCTTCCTGAGGGGCGCGCGCTGGCTGAGCGCGGAGAAATCTGCCTCGGCACTATCGACAGCTGGCTGCTGTGGAACTTAACCCAGGGCGATGCGTTCTGCTGCGATTACTCCAATGCCGCGCGTACCCAGCTGCTGAACCTGCAAACCGGGCAGTGGGATGACAACATGCTGGCGCTGTTCCAGATCCCGCGCGCCGCGCTGCCGGAGATCAAGCCCTCCAGCGGATTGTTTGGCTATACCCGGGGGTTGAACGCTATCCCTGACGGTATTCCCGTGATGGCGATGGTCGGGGATTCCCACGCCGCGCTGTTTGGCCACGCGCTGGGTGAACTCGGCTGCGTAAAAGCCACCTACGGTACGGGGTCATCGGTGATGGCGCCGGTAAAATCCGCACAGTGCGATATCGACGCGCTGGCCACCACCATCGCCTGGCACGACGGCGACAGCATCACCTACGGACTCGAAGGTAATATTCCGCATACCGGCGATGCCGTGGCGTGGATGGCGGACAGCACCGGTCTGAGCGAACTTTCCGATGCCGAACTGGCGCATGAACTCAACACCCTGCCCGCCTCCGTGGACTCCACGCTGGGCGTCTATTTTGTGCCGGCGTTAACCGGCCTGGGCGCCCCGTGGTGGGATGACAGCGCCCGCGGCGTGATTTGTGGCCTGAGCCGCGGCGTCAAGCGCGCCCATCTGATTCGCGCCGCGCTGGAATCCATTACCTATCAAATCGCCGATGTCGTGGTAGCGATGCGCCAGCAGGACGACTTCCACTTAACGGCGCTGATGGTCGACGGCGGCCCAACCAGGAACGACTGGCTAATGCAGTATCAGGCTGACCTGCTCGGCTGTCCGGTGATGCGCAGCGACGTTGCCGAGCTGTCGGCGATTGGCGCGGCCCTGCTCGCGCGCAAAGCCCTGAATCCCGGATCGGTAACCGACCTGAACGCGTTTTTAACCGAACACAGCGAATTTATCCCCGATATGGCCCGCCACCAGCGCCTGCAGAAAAGATGGCAGGAGTGGCGCCATGCGGTGAACAGAACATTATGGAAACCGGCAACGTCCGCCTGACGCCCACCAGGGAATCGAACGCGTGACGCACCTTAGAGCCTATCCCAGTAGGCGTTATTGGCGCAGGCAGTTTGAACACGGACAGCGCGGAAGAACCGGAGCGTACACGTAGTACGTGAGGGTTTTGAGCACTGCCCTGGTTCAAAATGGCCAGTAAAATAGCCCTAATGGATAGGCTCTTAATCATCAACAAAAGGAGAACCCCGGCCCATAAACTCGATTTACAGGCCTTACGTTGTTTCACCGTACCCGACAATAACAACCAAGAGAGAAAATTGTCATGAAATTACGTTTAACGCTTTTAACCGCTGCTACCCTGACCGCCTTTTCTTTCGCTGCCCAGGCGGCAGAAAAAGGCACCATCATGATCATGGTTAACTCGCTGGATAACCCCTATTACGCCTCTGAAGCCAAGGGCGCTAGCGAGAAAGCCAAAGAGCTGGGCTACCAGACCACCATTTTGTCGCATGGCGAAGATGTCAAAAAACAGAATGAGCTGATCGATACCGCCATCGGTAAAAAAGTTCAGGGCATTATTCTGGATAACGCCGACTCCACCGCCAGCGTCGCCGCCATTGAAAAAGCGAAGAAAGCGGGTATTCCGGTGGTTTTAATTAACCGCGAAATTCCTGTCGATGATATCGCGCTGGAGCAAATTACCCATAATAACTTCCAGGCCGGTTCTGAAGTCGCCAACGTATTTGTCGAGAAAATGGCGGAGAAAGGCAAATATGCCGAATTGACCTGTAACCTTGCGGATAATAACTGCGTGACCCGCTCTAAATCTTTCCACCAGGTGATTGACCAGTACCCGGATATGGTCAGCGTCGCTAAGCAGGACGCGAAAGGCACCTTAATCGACGGCAAGCGCATTATGGACAGTATTCTGCAGGCGCACCCTGACGTGAAAGGCGTGATTTGCGGCAACGGCCCTGTGGCCCTCGGCGCCATTGCCGCGCTGAAAGCCGCGAATCGTAACGATGTGGTGGTGGTCGGTATCGATGGCAGCAACGATGAGCGCGACGCGGTAAAAGCCGGCACCCTGCAGGCCACCGTGATGCTTCAGGCGCAGGCCATCGCCGCTCAGGGGGTGACCGACCTCGATAACTACCTGCAAAAAGGTGAAAAACCGGCCAAGCAGCGCGTGATGTTCCGCGGCATTCTGATTACTCAGGACAATGCAGACAAAGTGCAGGACTTCAATATCAAATCCTGATTTCGGGTTGTTGCGCCCCGTCCGGGGCGCACAGGAGCGTATTATGTATAAAAAAATCTCGCTGACGCTGGTCATTCTTGCGCTCGGAGGCTGTCGTATCGTCTCTCAGCAGGAGCTGGCCGATCTTAAATCTCCGCCCAACCCGCATATGGCGGATATCGATCGGACATGGCAAGACCAGCTGGTTCCCCAGGTTGTGGCTAAAGCCCGTCCCGTTGCCGAGCTGATGACCGCCCTGCGCGCGGCGAAAGATATCGATAGCGCCTGCAAAACCTTAGGCTATCGCGCTCAGGACGAAAACCCCTGCGTGTTTTACGTCAAAGTCGAAGGCAATATCAGCAAAATTGATTCCGCTTCGCGCAGCGGAAAAATGACGATTGAGGATATCAGTGGCGGCAACGTGGTGGTGCAAATTGGCCCAACGCTGCGCGGCACATTATTACGCGACGGCTATCAGGGCGCCAGCTATCAGGACTTTAACGATCAGGTGCTGTTTGGCGAATATAGCCGGGCGATTAACGAACATGCGGTCAAGATGATCCAGACGGCGCAGGTGAAAACCGGCGAAGCGGTACAGGTGTACGGCGTGTTCTCGGCCTGGGATATTCCGCAGACCATGCCTGATATTACGCCAGCCAAAATTGTTCGTTTGGGAGGGCAATAACATGCAGCGGCAAGAACTCGTCAATTCCCAACCAGTCGACTCTGAAGTTATTATCGAAACTCGCGAATTATCTCGCGTTTATCCGGGCGTTGTCGCCTTAGATAGCGTGAATTACCGGGTCTATCGAAATAAAGTAAACGTTCTGATCGGTGAAAATGGTGCGGGTAAATCCACCATGATGAAAATGCTTGCTGGCGTTGAAACACCCTCTTCCGGTCAAATTATTCTTGATGGCGCCCCGGTGACCCTTAGCTCGACGCATCAGGCTGAAAAGCAGGGAATCAGCATCATTTTTCAGGAATTAAATTTATTCCCGAATATGAACGTCATGGATAATATTTTTATGGCTAACGAATTCTTTCAAAAAGGGAAGATTAACGAAAAATATCAATATGAGTTAGCCAAATCATTACTGGAAAGACTGGAGCTGAATGTCGATCCCTACACCCAGCTTGGCGAATTAGGCATTGGCCATCAGCAGCTGGTGGAAATTGCGCGCGCGCTTTCTAAGGACACCCGGGTATTAATTATGGATGAACCCACTTCCGCGCTCAGCCAGTCGGAAGTCAAAATCCTGTTTAACGTGATCGAACAGCTTAAACGCCGCGGCGTCACCATTATCTATATTTCCCACCGTCTGGAAGAGCTGATGGAAATTGGCGACCACATCACTATTTTCCGCGACGGGCGCTTTATCAGCGAGCGCGAGGTCAGCGACGCCAGTATTCCGTGGATTATCGAACAGATGGTCGGCGATAAGAAAAAACATTTCGACTACCGGCCGGCGCCGAAAGGCGAAGCGGTCCTTGCCGTTGAAGGTCTGACGGCGCTGCACCCCAGCGGCGGCTATAAGCTCAACGATGTGACCTTTACCTTAAGTAAGGGAGAAGTGATCGGCATCTACGGCCTGCTCGGCGCCGGACGCACGGAGCTGTTTAAAGGCCTGGTCGGCCTGATGCCCTGCCAGAGCGGTAACGTCCATCTCAACGGCGAAAATATCGAAAAGGCCCCGTTCCAGGCGCGGCTGAAAAAAGGGCTGGCTCTGGTGCCTGAAGACCGTCAGGGCGAAGGCGTGGTGCAGATGATGTCGATTCAATCAAATATGACCTTATCCGATTTCAGCCTGCAGGGATTTCGCCGGGCGTGGAAATGGCTGAATCCGCAGAAAGAAATCGCCTGCGTCAAAGAGATGATTCGCGAACTGGCAATCAAGGTGAGCGACCCCGATCTGCCTGTCACCTCGCTCAGCGGCGGCAACCAACAAAAGGTGGTGCTCGGCAAGGCGTTGATGACGAAGCCGGAGGTGGTGTTTCTCGATGAGCCCACTCGCGGTATCGACGTCGGCGCGAAAACCGACGTTTATCATCTGATCGGCAAAATGGCCCAGCAGGGTCTGGCAGTGATGTTCTCTTCATCGGAGCTGGATGAAGTGATGGCGCTGGCGGATCGCATCCTGGTCATGGCCGACGGTCGGATTACCGCCGATTTACCGCGTCATGCGGTGACCCGCGAAAAATTAATCGCGGCTTCAACACCTCAAGATTAATCAGGCTGGAACCCATCATGAACCAGAAATATATGATTTATATGTACCTGCTGAAGGCCAGAACGTTCATCGCTCTGCTGCTGGTTATCGCGTTCTTCAGCGTGATGGTACCGAATTTCCTGACCACATCTAACCTGCTGATTATGACCCAGCACGTGGCCATCACCGGCCTGCTGGCCATCGGCATGACGCTGGTTATCCTGACGGGCGGTATCGACCTCTCCGTCGGCGCCGTGGCTGGCATCTGCGGCATGGTGGCCGGGGCGCTGTTAACCAACGGCCTGCCCTTATGGAACGGCAGCGTTATCTTCTTCAACGTACCGGAAGTGATCCTCTGCGTGGCGCTCTTCGGCGTGCTGGTTGGCTTCGTTAACGGCGCGGTCATCACCCGCTTCGGCGTCGCACCCTTTATCTGCACCCTGGGCATGATGTATGTCGCCAGAGGCTCGGCGCTGCTGTTCAACGACGGCAGCACCTACCCCAACCTCAACGGCATGGAAGCGCTGGGCAACACCGGTTTCTCCACGCTGGGATCCGGGACGCTGTTGGGCATCTATCTGCCAATCTGGCTGATGATCGGCTTCCTGCTGCTGGGCTACTGGCTGACCACCAAAACCCCGCTGGGCCGCTATATCTACGCTATCGGCGGTAACGAATCCGCCGCACGCCTGGCCGGCGTGCCTATCGTCAAGGCAAAAATCTTCGTTTACGCCTTCTCCGGCCTGTGCTCAGCGTTCGTCGGCCTTATCGTCGCCTCGCAGCTGCAAACCGCGCACCCGATGACCGGCAATATGTTCGAAATGGACGCCATTGGTGCCACCGTGCTCGGCGGAACCGCGCTGGCGGGCGGTCGCGGCCGGGTAACCGGATCAATCATTGGCGCGTTCGTCATCGTCTTCCTCGCCGACGGCATGGTGATGATGGGGGTCAGCGATTTCTGGCAGATGGTCATTAAGGGGGTGGTTATCGTCACCGCCGTCGTCGTCGACCAGTTCCAGCAGAAACTGCAGAACAAAGTCATCCTGATGCGCCGCCATGAGGAGAAGCTGGCGGCGGCAGGCGCCACCAGTTAATCACCTATTTATTACCCCGCCGGACGCACTGCCGTCCGGCTTCAATAAGGGATGAAAAACATGCAAAGAAATTTCCACAACAAAACGGTTGTTATCACCGGCGCCTGCCGCGGAATTGGTGCCGGTATTGCCGAGCGCTTTGCGCGCGACGGCGCGAATCTGGTGATGGTCTCTAACGCCGAGCGCGTCCACGAAACGGCGGAAACCCTCCGCCAGCGCTACCAGGCCGACATCCTGTCGTTACAGGTTGATGTGACCGACGAAGCGCAGGTGCAGTCGCTGTACGAGCAGGCGGCAGCGCGTTTCGGCACCATCGACGTCTCTATCCAGAACGCAGGCGTGATCACCATCGACTATTACGATCGCATGCCGAAAGCCGACTTTGAAAAAGTGCTCGCCGTTAACACCACCGGCGTCTGGCTGTGCTGCCGCGAAGCCGCCAAATATATGGTCAAGCAGAACCACGGTAGCCTGATCAACACCTCTTCCGGCCAGGGTCGTCAGGGCTTTATCTACACCCCGCACTATGCCGCCAGCAAAATGGGCGTGATCGGCATCACCCAAAGCCTGGCGCACGAGCTGGCGCCGTGGAATATCACCGTTAACGCCTTCTGTCCGGGCATTATCGAAAGCGAGATGTGGGATTACAACGACCGCGTCTGGGGCGAAATCCTCAGCACCGAGCAGAAGCGCTACGGTAAAGGCGAGCTGATGGCGGAGTGGGTCGAAGGCATTCCGATGAAGCGCGCCGGCAAACCGGAAGACGTTGCCGGGCTGGTGGCATTTCTCGCCTCCGACGACGCGCGCTACCTCACCGGGCAGACCATCAATATCGATGGCGGCTTGATTATGTCGTAATGCCGCCAGCCTGGCATTTTTCAGGTCAGGCTACACAAATCATGTCCCGGAGGCGGTGCTGCGCACCTGTCCGGGCTACCCGACGGCACAAGCCCCGTAGCCCGGACAGGCGCAACGCGCCGCCTCCGGGAACGCCAACACCGGGCATGCTAAAGAATATTTTTTAGAGAGAAATGACTATGATCGCAAAAGATTTTGCCCAACAGCTGTTTAACCTGCAGGACCGCGTGGCCTTTGTCACCGGCGCGGGCAGCGGCATCGGCCAGATGATTGCTTACGGGCTCGCCAGCGCGGGAGCTCGGGTCGTCTGCTTCGATCTCCGCGAAGACGGCGGCCTCGCCGAAACCGTCAAAAATATTGAAGCCATCGGCGGAGAGGCCGGCTTCTACACCGGCGATGTGCGCCAGCTTAGCGACCTACGCGCCGGCGTGGCATTAGCGAAAAGCCGCTTTGGCCGCCTCGATATAGCCGTCAACGCCGCCGGGATTGCCAACGCCAATCCGGCGCTGGAGATGGAAACCGAGCAGTGGCAGCGGGTTATCGATATTAACCTGACCGGCGTGTGGAACTCCTGCAAAGCGGAAGCCGAACTGATGCAGGAAACGGGCGGCGGTTCGATTATTAATATCGCCTCGATGTCCGGCATTATCGTTAACCGCGGTCTCGATCAGGCGCACTATAACTGCTCTAAAGCGGGCGTTATCCACCTGTCAAAAAGCCTGGCGATGGAGTGGATCGGCAAAGGGATTCGGGTCAACTCCATCAGCCCCGGCTATACCGCCACGCCGATGAACACCCGCCCTGAGATGGTTCATCAGACCCGCGAATTCGAAAGCCAGACGCCGATCCAGCGCATGGCGAAGGTTGAGGAGATGGCCGGCCCGGCGCTGTTCCTCTCCAGCGATGCCGCCTCGTTCTGCACCGGCGTTGACCTGGTGGTTGATGGTGGTTTTGTCTGCTGGTAGAACGGATTTAGCTTAGAAAAATGCCGGTAAGGGTGAGGTTAACGTCAGCGAAGCAGTATGCAGGGTGGCGGCGCGATTGTTTTAACCGGTCGATGTTCTCTCGCCGTCCATCCTGCCCCCATAAGCAGAAAAAAGGTGCCTTAAGGTTCCTTACCCAGCCTGCGGATAAGCGGGGATAGCTCCCCGCATACCGGCTACTTCTTCGTTTCGTAAGCGAGAACGGCCTTGAACTCCATACTACGTTCTTTGATGCTCAGCTCGCACAGCGAATCGCGCACCATTAACGTCAATCCCAGCGCTGTCAGACACAGCACGATGATTGCCACCAGGGCGTATTTTGTCAGCATCTCGTTGCCTCCATGCGAAGAAGAGGCTACTATCCAACGTGCTAGGGTTGGATCGTGAGCCTCAGGTTGATGGGAACATCTCCTGGGGCTTCGTCTTTCTGAATCCTCACCTAAGCCTGAACGCAGAAAGCCTCAGGCACCCGCCGCCATCATACGCTTCCCTGCGCAATTCACTGTATATTTAACCAGCCGCAATCCTTTTTCAGAAAACGTTTAGATGACCTACATTCCGGGGAAGGTCACGCTGTTGCCCGGCGCTTCGCGATGCAGATGGATAAAGTTCAAATGACGCTCGTACTGGTCAAGAATATCGGTAATGACCTGCTCTTTGCTGTAGTCCATCAGGTCGTTGCCCTGACTCCCTTCCAGCAGGAAGGTCTCCAGACGATAGTAGGTCGACTTCCCGCTGCGCGCCCGGTAGGTAAAGCCGGGAATGGAGTACTGCTGCGGCCAGATCTGATAAACAAAGTTCTGCTCGTCGCCCATATGCACCAGCAGGTCAAGATGGCCCAGGCTGTCTCCCTCTTCCGGCGGCAGGCTTTTCAGCTCGACGTAAGCGCCGCGCAGCTTCAGCTCCTGCGCCACCTCTTCCATCGCCGGGAAGCACACCGTCTCCATCATCTGGCGGGTATAGCGCGTGCCGGGATAGTTCATCAGCCGCGACAGGCGCTTCTTCCAGCTCAGGCGATCCTGCACGCCGAGCGGTCGCGGAGCGGTGTCGCGGTTGGCGCTCTCGCGGCGATAATCCTCGACCTTCAGCGACTTGTACAATCCCGCCATCACGAAGAAGATCACGAAGCTAAACGGCAGCCCCATAATCACCGTCGCGTTCTGCAGGGCGGAAATGCCGTTAGTCATCAGCATCCCGAGGGTCAGCAGGCCGATAACCACCGACCAGAAGATCCGCAGCCAGTTTGGCGCATCGCTGTTGATATCCTTCAGCTTCGAGGTGAAGTTACCCAGCACCAGCGCCCCGGAATCCGCGGAGGTCACATAGAACAGCAGGCCGGTAATCGTTGCCACCGAAGCGCTAAAGGTAAACGCCGGATACTGCGCCAGCAGGTTATAGAAGCCGCGCTCCGGGTGGGCGACCGCCTCGGCGGCGAAGGCCGCATTGCCGTGGATGATTTCATACAGCGCGCTATTGCCGAACACCGACAGCCACAGCAGGGTAAAGGTGAACGGGATAATCAGCGTTCCTACCACAAACTGACGAATGGTGCGTCCACGTGAAATACGCGCCAGGAACAGGCCGACAAACGGCGACCACGCCACCCACCACGCCCAGAAGAACAGGGTCCAGTTGTTCATCCACTCTACCGGACGATCGAAGGCGAAGCTGTTCAGGGTCATGCCCATAAAACGATTCACATAGTCGCCAACGTTGAGCACCAGCGCGTTGAGCAGAAACTCGGTGTCGCCCATAAACAGGACAAACAGGATCAGCCCGAGGGCCAGCACCACGTTAAGCTCGGAAAGAATACGAATGCCTTTATCCACCCCGGAGGTCACGGAGATGGTGGCGATAATGACCGACAGCACGATCAGCGCCGCTTTCGCGCCCAGCGAGTCCGGAATATCAAACAGCACGTTGAGGCCGTAGTTTAGCTGCACCACGCCAATCCCGAGCGTGGTGGCAATACCAAAAATGGTGCCGATAACGGCGGCGATATCCACGCTGTGGCCGATTGGGCCATTAATCTTTTTGCCGAAGATCGGATAGAGCGCGGAGCGGATGGTCAGGGGTAAATTATAACGATAGCTAAAGTATCCCAGCGCCATCCCCATCAGGGCATACATCGACCAGCCGGTCAGCCCGTAGTGAAACAGCGTCCACACCATCGCCTGGCGCGCCGCCTCCATGGTCTGCCCCGCCCCTTCCGGCGGCTGCATATACTGGGTCACCGGTTCGGCGACGGAGAAAAACATCAGGTCGATACCGATACCGGCGGCGAACAGCATTGCCGCCCAGCTGAGCACGCTAAACTCCGGCTTCGAATGTTCCGGCCCGAGCTTCACCGAACCGAAACGCGAGCAGGCGATGCACACAACAAACACGATATAGAGCGTCGCGGCGAGCAAATAGTACCAGCCAAAGGTGCGGGAAACCCAGTTCAGGGTACGGCCAATCCAGGCCGCGGAAAAATCGCTGAAGAAGAGAGTCATCAGGGAAAACAACAAAATCAGTCCGGCGGAAGTGTAAAAAACCACCGGATTGATTTTGTCCTTTTCTCTGCTCGGCGAAAGGTCTGTCATCCATTCTCCTTACTGTTTTTGCAACTATTAGAACCAAAATCGGCAACAATTAAGACACATTTTATATTGAACGTCCAATCAAAAACCGCTTTAATAGATAAACAAAGCTGATGAATGGAGTCTGAGAAATGCCCAAACTGGGGATGCAACCGATACGGCAGCGGCAGCTGATTGACGCCACCCTGGCCGCCATCAATGAAGTGGGAATGCACGATGCCACCATCGCGCAGATCGCCCGGAGGGCTGGCGTATCAACCGGCATCATCAGCCACTATTTCAAGGATAAGAACGGGCTGCTGGAAGCGACGATGCGCGATATCACCGGCCAGCTGCGCCAGGCGGTGTTGGGCCGTCTGCACGCCCTGCCCGGCGCCGGCCCGCAGGAACGCCTGCGCGCCATCGTGGCGGGAAACTTCGACGACAGCCAGATAAGCAGCGCGGCAATGAAGGCCTGGCTCGCCTTTTGGGCCAGCAGCATGCATCAGCCGATGCTCTATCGCCTGCAGCAGGTCAGCAGCCGGCGACTGCTGTCGAATATCGTCTATGAGTTTCAGCGCGCCCTGCCGCGCGAAGAGGCGCAGGAGGCCGGATACGGTCTCGCCGCGCTGATCGACGGGCTGTGGCTACGCGCGGCGCTGAGCGGTAAACCGCTGGATAAAGCCCGCGCCGAAACGCTCGCCGAGCACTTCATCAGCCAATATCTGCCACCGACTTCTCACTAATGGAGGACCCATGTCCCGAATGGCCGAACAGCAGCTTTACATCGACGGTGGTTATGTTTCCGCCACCAGCGGTAAAACCTTCGAGACGATTAACCCCGCCAGCGGGGAAGTGCTGGCGACCGTCCAGGCCGCCGGCCGCGAAGACGTCGACCGGGCGGTAAAGAGCGCCCAAAAAGGGCAAAAAATCTGGGCGGCGATGAGCGCCATGGAACGTTCGCGCATTCTGCGTAAAGCGGTCGATATTCTGCGCGATCGCAACGATGAACTGGCGCGTCTGGAGACTCTCGATACCGGCAAACCGCTGAGCGAAACCGCCGCCGTCGATATCGTCACCGGCGCCGATGTGCTGGAGTACTACGCGGGCCTGATCCCGGCGCTGGAAGGGAGCCAGATCCCGCTGCGCGACAGTGCATTCGTCTACACCCGCCGGGAACCGCTGGGCGTCGTCGCCGGGATCGGCGCCTGGAACTACCCGATCCAGATCGCCTTGTGGAAATCAGCCCCGGCGCTGGCGGCCGGTAACGCGATGATCTTTAAGCCGAGTGAAGTCACCCCGCTCACCGCCCTGAAGCTGGCGGAAATTTACCGCGAGGCGGGACTGCCGGCGGGGGTATTTAACGTGCTGCCGGGCATCGGCGCCGAAACCGGCCAGTATCTTACCGAGCACCCGGACATCGCCAAAATCTCCTTTACCGGCGGCGTCGCCAGCGGCAAAAAAGTGATGGCCAACTCCGCCGCCTCCTCGCTGAAGGAAGTCACCATGGAGCTGGGCGGTAAATCGCCGCTGATCGTCTGCGAAGACGCCAACCTCGACCTCGCCGCCGACATCGCGATGATGGCTAACTTCTATAGTTCAGGACAGGTCTGCACCAACGGCACCCGGGTATTCGTTCCGGCGCGCCTGAAGGCGGCGTTTGAAGAGAAAATCCTCGCTCGCGTGGCGCGTATCCGTCCCGGCGATCCGTTTGCTGAAAGCACCAACTTCGGGCCGCTGGTGAGCTTCCCGCACCGCGATAACGTGCTGCGCTACATCGCGATCGGCAAGCAAGAAGGCGCGCGCCTGCTCTGCGGCGGCGAGGTGCTGAAAGGCGAAGGCTTCGACCGAGGCGCGTGGGTCGCCCCGACGGTGTTTACCGACTGCGATGACCAGATGACCATCGTCCGCGAAGAGATCTTCGGCCCGGTGATGTCGATTCTGAGCTACGACGATGAGGAAGAAGCGGTTCGCCGCGCCAACGCCACCGAATACGGCCTCGCCGCCGGCGTCGTCACGCCGGATTTAAACCGCGCCCATCGCCTGATTCATCGGCTGGAGGCCGGGATCTGCTGGATCAACACCTGGGGCGAATCCCCGGCGGAGATGCCGGTCGGCGGCTACAAGCACTCCGGGATTGGCCGCGAAAACGGCGTGCAGACGCTGCACAGCTACACCCAGATAAAATCCATCCAGGTTGAGATGGGTCAGTTTCAATCCATATTTTAACCAGGAGGTCATTTTTGCAGTTTGACTACATTATTATTGGTGCCGGTTCCGCCGGCAACGTACTGGCTACACGACTGACGGAAGATCCCCAGACCACCGTCCTGCTGCTGGAAGCGGGCGGCCCGGATTACCGTTTCGACTTCCGCACCCAGATGCCCGCCGCGCTGGCCTTTCCTCTACAGGGTCGGCGCTATAACTGGGCCTACGAGACCGAGCCTGAACCGCATATGAACAATCGCCGCATGGAGTGCGGACGCGGTAAGGGCCTCGGCGGGTCCTCGTTAATCAACGGCATGTGCTATATCCGCGGCAACGCTATGGATCTCGATAACTGGGCCTCGGCGCCGGGGCTTGAGCACTGGAGCTACCTCGACTGCCTGCCCTACTACCGCAAAGCGGAAACCCGCGATATTGGCGCCAACGACTACCACGGCGGCGACGGCCCGGTCAGCGTCACCACGCCAAAGCAGGGCAACAATCCGCTGTTCCACGCGATGATTGAAGCCGGCGTACAGGCCGGCTACCCGCGCACCGACGATCTTAACGGCTACCAGCAGGAAGGGTTTGGCCCCATGGATCGTACCGTGACGCCGCAGGGACGCCGCGCCAGTACCGCGCGCGGTTATCTCGACCAGGCGCGCGCGCGACCCAATCTGACCATTCGCACCCATGCGCTGACCGATCGCATTATTTTTGCCGGCAAACGCGCCGTCGGCGTCGAGTGGCTGGAGGGCGACAGCACGGCGCCGTCAAACGCCACCGCCAGTAAAGAAGTGCTGCTCTGCGCGGGCGCCATCGCTTCGCCGCAAATCCTGCAGCGCTCCGGCGTCGGCAGCCCGGAACTGTTGCGCCAGTTCGATATTCCGCTGGTTCACGCCCTGCCCGGCGTCGGCGAGAACCTGCAGGATCATCTGGAGATGTATCTGCAGTACGAATGTAAAGAGCCGGTGTCGCTCTACCCGGCGCTGCAGTGGTGGAACCAGCCGAAAATCGGCGCCGAATGGCTGTTCGGCGGGACCGGCATCGGCGCCAGCAACCAGTTTGAAGCGGGCGGATTTATTCGCAGCCGGGAAGCCTTTGCGTGGCCGAATATTCAGTACCACTTCCTGCCGGTCGCGATTAACTACAACGGCTCAAACGCGGTGAAAGAGCACGGATTCCAGTGCCACGTCGGCTCCATGCGCTCCCCAAGCCGCGGCCACGTGCGTCTGAAGTCGCGCGACCCGCACGAACATCCGGCGATTCTGTTTAACTATATGTCCAGCGAACAGGACTGGCAGGAGTTCCGCGACGCGATTCGCATTACCCGCGAAATCATGCATCAGCCGGCGCTGGATAACTATCGCGGCCGGGAGATCAGTCCGGGGGCGGAGTGCCAGAGCGATGCCGAGCTGGATGAGTTTGTGCGCAATCATGCGGAAACCGCCTTCCATCCGTGCGGCACCTGTAAAATGGGCTACGACGAGATGGCGGTGGTGGATGGCGAAGGTCGGGTTCACGGGCTGGAGGGCCTGCGCGTGGTCGACGCCTCGATTATGCCGCAGATTATTACCGGCAACCTTAACGCGACCACCATCATGATTGGCGAAAAAATGGCTGACGCCATTCGCGGCCGTCAGCCGCTGCCGAAGAGCACCGCGGCGTATTACGTGGCGAACGGCGCGCCGGTTCGCCGGTAAGAGTAAGCCCCCGCCCCTCTCCCTGCGGGAGAGGGTTAGGGTGAGGAAAAACTAGCGAAAATCTTCCAGCCGCTTTAGCTGCCGTCCATCAGCATCAAAGTTCTCCGGCGCCAGCCACGCCCGCAGCGCCGCGTCGCGCGCGGGCCATTCGCTATCGATAATCGACAGCATATCGCTATCGCGGGTGCGTCCTTTGCGCACCATCCTCTGACGAAGACGCCCCTCCCAGGTAAACCCCAGCCGGTCGGCGGCGCGGCGGGAGGCGAGATTCATCGAATCGCACTTCCACTCCAGCCGACGATAGCCGTGAGCAAAACCATTTTGCAGCAGCAGCCACACCGCCTCGGTCCCGAGCGGCGTATTTTTCATCGCCCGCGACCAGGTGACGTGCCCTATCTCCACCGTGCCCATCGCCCGCTCAATCGCCATATAGCTGACCAGCCCGACGGCTCGCTCGGCGCGCAAATCGATAACCGCATACGGCACCAGCCCGTCGTCCATAACCTTACCGGTGATCCAGTTCGCCGTTGACTCCACGCTCTGTGGACAGTTGCTGGCAAGCCAGGTCCAGTCGCTGTCGTCGCCGAGGGCATAGGCGGCAAACAGATCCGCCGCATGCCGCTCGGTATCCAGCGGCTCCAGCCGGCAAAAGCGGCCATTTAACGCCGTGCGGCGCAGAAGTCCCGCGCCCTGCCACCCTGGCACGCGATCGTTGACCTGCTGACCAAATTCATTAATTTCCGGCACGCTTATATCTCCCGTAGTGTTATCAAATTGTTATATCAAGAAAGGCGAATGGCCGGAAGATGCCCGGTACGATCGATCGTCATAACCCCTTGGTCTTGCTTATGCTTTTTAAGCATAAACTTAGCCGATCTTTGACTTTACGCCCGTAATTAAGCGGCCTAACGTAGCGAAACATCAATAATCACAATAACTTTTTTCAGGGATCGCATATGACTAAAAAACTGCTGCCGCTGCTGGTGCTCGCCGCGTTATCCGCCGCCGTTGACGCCGCCACGCCGCCGGGGACCCTGGTGGTCGCGCAGGGCCTCGACGATATCGTCAGCCTCGACCCGGCGGAAGCCAACGAGCTCTCGAGCATCCAGACGGTACCGAGCCTTTATCAGCGCCTGGTGCAGCCGGACCGCGATAACCCTGAAAAAATCACCCCGATCCTGGCCGAAAGCTGGCAGGCCGATCCGGCGGCGAAAACCCTGACCATTAAGCTAAAGCCCGACGCCAAATTCGCCTCCGGTAACCCGCTGCGCCCGGAAGATGTCATTTACTCGTACACCCGCGCGGTCATCCTGAACAAATCGCCGGCGTTTATTCTTAACGTCCTCGGCTGGCAGCCGGATAACATCGCCAGCCAGCTGAAGAAGCTAGACGACCATACCCTGGAGCTACGCTGGACCGCCGACGTCAGCCCGGCGGTGGCGCTGAATATTCTCTCCACGCCGATCGCCTCTATCGTCGATGAGAAACAGGTCGCCCCGAACGCCAAAGATAACGACTTCGGTAACGGCTGGCTGAAAATGCACTCGGCGGGCAGCGGCGCGTATAAAATGCGGGTCTATCAGCCGCATCAGGCCATCGTGCTGGAGGCCAACAGCAGCGCACCCGGCGGCGCGCCGAAGCTGAAAAGCATCATTATTAAGAACGTTCCGGACCCGGCCTCACGTCGTCTTCTCATCCAGCAGGGTGATGCCGACGTGGCGCGCGATCTCGGCGCCGACCAGATTGCGGCTCTACAGGGTAAACCGG
Source organism: Klebsiella sp. CN_Kp106 (assembly GCF_040064575.1). Taxonomy (NCBI): domain Bacteria; kingdom Pseudomonadati; phylum Pseudomonadota; class Gammaproteobacteria; order Enterobacterales; family Enterobacteriaceae; genus Klebsiella; species Klebsiella sp. CN_Kp106. The sequence continues at coordinate 32,527 of NZ_JBEAIG010000001.1, forward strand.
GCGTCAAGGTCCTCAGCATCCCTTCCGCTGAGCAGAACTATCTGGTCTTTAATACCGGCAACAGCGCCAACCCGCTGCTGAAAAACCCGGCCTTCTGGGAAGCGGCGCGCTGGCTGGTAGATTACAACGGCATCACGAAAGATTTGCTGAAGGGGCAATATTTCGTCCATCAGAGCTTCCTGCCGGTCGGCCTGCCGGGCGCGCTGGACAATAACCCGTTTACATTCAACCCGCAAAAAGCCCAAGACATCCTCGCTAAAGCGGGCATCAAAGAGGCGCATTTCACCCTCGACGTCGAAAACAAGCCGCCGTTTATCACCATCGCCCAGTCGATGCAGGCGAGCTTCGCCCAGGGCGGCGTGAAGGTGGATTTGCTGCCGGCCGCGGGTAGCCAGGTCTATGCTCGCGTGCGCGCCAAACAGCATCAGGCGGCGATTCGGCTGTGGATCCCTGACTATTTCGATGCCCACTCTAACGCCAGCGCCTTTGCGTACAACGACGGTAAATCCAGTACCGTCGCCGGGCTAAACGGCTGGCAGATCCCGGAGCTGAATAAAGCGACCCTGGCGGCAGTTGCCGAGCCGGACGCAGCGAAGCGCCTGGATCTGTATAAAAACATGCAGGAGGCGCTGCAGCGCAGTTCGCCTTACGTGTTTATCGATCAGGGTAAAACCCAGATTGTGGTTCGCGATAACGTGAAAGGTTATCAGCAGGGTCTCAATGCCGATATGGTCTGGTATGACCGGGTAACCAAATAACGCCTGGGGCAGGTACGATCAGGTAGCCCGGACAGGCGCAACGCGCCGCCTCCGGGAACGCAGGCCCCGATACCTTATGTTTTCCCGGTGGCGCTGCGCTGACCGGGCTACAACAACAGATCGCGCCAGCTGATAACACTGTACTTTTTACCAACGGAATAACCATGTCTGCTGTGTTACCCCCCCGAGCAGAGCGGCGCGCAAAACGCCCCCTGCTCGCGCTGTTTCAGGGACTGCTGACGCTGGCCCTGACGCTGCTCGGTCTGCTGCTGGTGACCTTTGCGCTCTCGGCGCTGTCGCCGGTTGATCGGGTGCTGCAAATCGTCGGCGACCACGCCAGTCAGTCCACCTATGATCAGGTACGTCACCAGCTCGGCCTCGACCAGCCGTTGCCGCTGCAGTTCTGGCGCTATCTGGTGAATCTCGCCCACGGCGATCTCGGTATCGCCAGCTCAACCGGCCAGCCGGTGCTGCACGACCTGCTTGCCGCGTTCCCGGCCACCCTCGAACTGGCCACGCTGGCGCTGATTATCGGCGCGCTGTCGGGCGTTATCGCAGGCGTTCTCTGCGCCCGCTACGTCGGCTCGCCGTGGGATCTGGCGATGCGCACCTTTACGCTGCTCGGCAACTCGGTGCCGATCTTCTGGCTCGGTCTGCTGATGCTGGCGCTGTTTTACGCCAAACTGCAGTGGACGCCGGGGCCGGGGCGGCTGGACGATATCTATCAGTATACCGTCGAACCGCGCACCGGCTTTGCGCTCATTGATACCTGGCTCTCGGGTGATAAAGAGGCGGTTAAAAACGCCGCCGGGCACCTGCTGCTGCCGGTGCTGCTGTTGGCCTATTATTCTCTGGCGAGCATCACTCGCCTGACCCGTTCCGCCTGCCTGAGCGAAATGAACAAAGAGTACATCCTGCTGGCGCGCGCCAAAGGGGCCAGCGAGCTGACCATCCTGCTGCGCCACGTGTTGCCGAACATTCGCGGCACGCTATTAACGGTGATCGCCCTGGCCTATACCGCCATGCTGGAAGGCGCGGTGCTGACCGAAACCGTCTTCTCCTGGCCGGGAATTGGCCGCTATCTGACTACCGCGCTCTTTGCCGGCGATACCACGGCTATCATGGGCGGTACGCTGCTGATCGGCGCGAGCTTTGTGCTGATTAATCACCTCACCGACCTGCTGGTGCGGCTGACCGACCCGAGGATACGCTGATGCCGGGCTATCTGTTTTTACGCCGCCTGCGCCGCTCTCACGCCGCCTTTTGCGGCCTGATCATCATTACGTTACTCCTGCTGATTGCGCTCTTTGCGCCCTGGCTGGCTCCGCTCGACCCGAACTGGCAGGACGCCGCCGCGCGGCTGCAGGGTCCGGGCCCGCGGCACTGGCTCGGCACCGACAGCTACGGCCGCGATCTTCTCTCAAGGCTGATTTTCGGCGCCCGTCCGGCGCTGGGGCTGGTCGCGCTGGTGACGGCGATTACGCTCCCCGCCGGTCTGCTGGTGGGGATCCTGTCCGGCTATTATGGCGGCTGGCTGGAACGCGTGCTGATGCGTTTTACCGACGTGGTAATGTCGATGCCGCGGCTGATTCTGGCCTTCGCGTTTGTCGCGATGCTCGGCCCGGGCCTGGTGAACGGCGCCCTGGCGCTGGCGCTGACGACCTGGCCCGCTTACGCCCGTCAGGCGCGCAGCGAAATTCAGCGCTTGCGCCATAGCGACTATCTGGCGGCGGCGGAGATGATGGGCATTCGCGGCTGGCGTCTGCTGATTGGCCATATTCTGCCGCTCTGCCTGCCCTCGGCCATCGTCCGGCTGGCGCTGGATCTAGCCGGGATTATTCTCGCCGCTGCCGGTCTCGGCTTCCTTGGCCTCGGCGCCCGCCCGCCAATGGCGGAATGGGGCGCGATGATCGCCGACGGCATGCAGGTCATTTTCGACCAGTGGTGGATCGCCGCCGCCCCTGGCGCCGTTATCCTGATCGCCAGCCTGGCGTTTAACCTGCTGGGCGATGGCCTGCGCGACGTTCTGGAGCCGCAACATGACTGATACTCGCCTGATCGTTCAGGGACTGACCATCGACTATCCCACCGCCAGAGTGGTGGACCATTTAAGCTTCACGCTCGGCAACGAGCGGCTGGCGCTGGTCGGCGAATCCGGCTCCGGTAAATCCATGACCGCCCGCGCCCTGATGGGGCTGGTACGCCGGCCCGGCGTCGTCAGCGCCGAGGCGCTCAACGTGCTGGGGCGCGACGCATTAACCCTTCGCGACCGCGGCTGGCGCGAGCTACGCGGCAACGATATAGCGATGGTGCTGCAGGACCCGCGCTACGCGCTCAATCCGGTAAAAAGCATTCAGGCGCAGTTGGAAGAGGCATTAACTCTGCATCAGCGCCTTAGCCGCCGCGCGCGGCTGGAGGCGGTCAAAGCCGCCGTTGCCGCCGTCGGTCTGGATTTACCGGTGCTCAACCGTTATCCAGGCGAACTCTCCGGCGGGATGGGCCAGCGGGTGATGATTGCCCTTGCGCTGCTCAATAATCCGCAGGTGCTGATCGCCGATGAGCCCACTTCAGCCCTCGATGCCCGGCTGCGCAATCAGATCCTCGAACTGCTGGTAGAGCAGTGCGAACAGCGGCGGATGGCGATGCTGTTGATTAGCCACGACCTGCCGCTGGTGGCCGAGCACTGCCAGCGGGTGCTGGTCCTGTATCAAGGGGAAAAGGTCGATGAGATGGCGGCGCGAGATCTGCCGACGGCGACGCATCCCTACACCCGTACGCTCTGGACCTGTCGCCCGGCCGCGCAAACTTACGGTCAGATGCTGCCGACCCTCGACCGAACCCTGAACTTGACGGAGGCGGCGCATGGCGGTCGTTAATCTCAAGGATTTACAGGTTATTTTTGGCGAAAAAACCGCGGTGTCCGCCGCCAGCTTTGCCGTTGACGCGGGAGAAACGTTCAGCCTGATCGGCGCATCCGGCTGCGGAAAATCAACGATTCTGCGGGTATTAGCCGGGCTGCAGCGGGACTGGCGCGGCCGCGTTGAACTGTTTGATAAGGCCATTACGCCGGGCCTGCGTTTTCAGGGCGAGCTGCGGCGCAACGTACAGATGGTGTTTCAGGACCCGTACGCTTCGCTGCATCCCAATCATACGCTATGGCGCACGCTGGCGGAGCCGCTGAAAATTCACGCTATCGGCGAGATCGAACATCGGGTGTCCACCGCCCTGCAAGAGGTGGGGCTGCCTGCCGACGCCGCGCGCCGCTATCCGCACCAGCTTTCCGGCGGCCAGCGCCAGCGGGTGGCGATTGCTCGCGCGCTGCTGCTGCGGCCAAAGATTCTGCTGCTGGATGAGCCAACGTCGGCGCTGGATATGTCGGTGCAGGCGGAAATACTGAATCTGCTCAATCGGCTAAAGCAGGAGCACGGAATGACCTATCTGCTGGTCAGCCACGATGCCGATGTGATTGCCCATATGTCGGACCGGGCGGCGTTTATGGCGGAAGGCGTGATTCAGCGCTTCTTTGACCGCGAAGCGCTGGTGAACGGCGAACATCGGATAGGCTGAAAACCCGCCCCCGCTCGCGCTACGCTTAGCGGGGCTACGGGTTCGCCGCCATCTGCGAGAAGGTCGCCCGGGTAAGGCATTTACGCCGCGACCCGGGAAATCATCCCCTTATTTCGCCAGGCTCGCGAAGCGGGCGAATACCGCATCAAAAATCGCCAGCCCTTTTGCCACCTGTTCGGCGCTGATGGTGCACGGCGGCACCACGTGAATGCGGTTCTCCACCACAAACGCCAGCAGGCCGGCTTCGGTTAACGCGCCTTTAATGGCCGCCATATCGGCAGCGGTCAGCGGAGTTTTCCGCTCGCGGCTGCTGACCAGCTCCAGCGCCTGGAACAGACCGCGGCCGCGCACGTTGCCGATAATCGCGTGCTTCTCCGCCAGCGCTTCCAGCCCCGGACGCAGCACTTCGTTGCCGATGGTCGCCGCGTTCTCCACCACCTTCTCTTCCTTCATCGCGTCAATGGTGGCGACAATCGCCGCCATCGCCAGCGGATGGCCGGAATAGGTCAGCCCCCCGGCAAAGAAATGGTCATCAAAGTAGCGGGCGATTGGCTCGCTAATCAGCACGCCGCCGGCCGGGACGTAGCCGGCGTTAACCCCTTTGGCGAAAGTCACCAGATCCGGCACCACGCCATCCTGCTCGAAGGCGAACCAGCTCCCGGTACGACCAAAACCGGCCATCACTTCATCGAGGATCAGCACAATGCCAAACTCGTCGGCCAGCGCCCGCACGCCCTGCATATAGCCCTCCGGCGGGACAAGAATCCCGGCGGTGCCCGGAATCGACTCCAGCAGAATCGCGGCTATCGCGTTCGGGCCTTCGCACTCAATCATCCGCCGCAGATGGGCCAGCGCGCGCTGGCACTCCTCCTCTTCCGTCGTGGCGTTAAATTCGCTGCGGTAGAGATAGGGATTAAAGAAGTGCACGTGACCGCGTGAATACTCATTCGGCACGCGGCGCCAGTCGCCGGTGGCGGCAATCGCGCTGCCGGTATTGCCGTGATAGGAGCGATAGGCGGAGAGCACTTTATCGCGCCCGGTATAGAGCCGCGCCATACGGATGGCGTTCTCGTTAGCGTCGGCGCCGGCGTTGGTGAAGAACACTTTGCTAAAGCCTTCCGGCGCCAGCTCGACAATCCGCTTCGCCGCTTCGCCGCGGGCGAGGTTGGCTGTGGCGGGCGCGATGGTCACCAGCTCTTCCAGCTGGGCTTTCATCGCCGCCAGCACGCGAGGATGCTGATAGCCAATGTTGACGTTGACCAGCTGGCTGCTGAAATCCAGGTAAGTATTGCCTTCGTAATCCCACAGCTCGCAGCCTTTTGCCCCGGCGATCACCAGCGGATGTAAATTGCCCTGCATCGACCATGAATGAAACACATAAGCGCGATCCAGCTGCCGAACTTCATCATTGCTTATCGCTACCTCGTTCTGTAGTGCCAGCTTCATACCCTGCCCTCTCTCATGTCGTTGTTGTTGGCCTCATCATTGGCCGTGCGGGGGAGAAACGGATAGAGCCAGTCAGGCGAAAATGATGTGACACCGTGTCACATCGCCGCGCGCCGACTGGCCCTGTGCCCGCACGCGCGCGGTTTTTATAGTGGGAGCGACAACCTGCACAGGAGAATGAAATGGCAACGAGCAAAGTGGTGTTTATTACCGGGGCGACCTCGGGATTTGGGGAAGCAGCGGCGCAGGTCTTCGCCGATGCGGGCTGGTCGCTGGTGCTGAGCGGACGCCGCTTTGAGCGGCTGAAGACGCTACAGGATAAGCTCGCCTCGCAGGTGCCGGTGCACATTATCGAACTCGACGTACGCGATAGCGATGCGGTGGCCGCGGCCGTGGCGGCGCTGCCCGCGGGCTTCGCCGATATCACGACGCTGATTAACAACGCCGGGCTGGCGCTGTCGCCGCAGCCCGCGCAGAAAGTGGATCTGGACGACTGGAAAACGATGATCGACACCAACGTCACCGGGCTGGTCAACGTGACCCACGCGCTGCTGCCGACGCTGATTAACCACGGCGCGGGGGCGAGCATCATCAATATTGGCTCTATCGCCGGGCAGTGGCCCTATCCCGGCAGCCACGTCTACGGCGCCAGTAAGGCTTTCGTGAAGCAGTTCAGCTATAACCTGCGCTGCGATCTGCTCGGGACCGGGGTGCGCGTGACCGATCTCGCACCGGGCATTGCCGAAACGGAATTTACCCTGGTGCGCACCAAAGGCGACCAGGCGGCGTCGGACAACCTGTATCGCGGTACCACGCCGCTGAGCGCGCGGGATATTGCCGAACAGATGTTCTACATCGCCACGCTGCCGGACCATATGAATATCAACCGGGTCGAGGTGATGCCGGTGCGTCAGGCCTGGCAGCCGTTCGCCATCGATCGGGATTAAGGTTTGGTAGAGCGGAGAGGCGCGTAAGCGCCGCCTCCGGGAGAGTTTCATGCAGCTACGGATATGTCTCTGAAACAACGTGTTATGCAGCGATGCCCTGGCCCCCGCTGAAATCGGCGAACCGGAGGACCGAAGACAAGGGCTGGCCGCCAGGGATGGCGGACAGAGGCGAATCGAGACAGTGATGTCGAGTTGAGCCGACCTCGGGCTGAGGACCGGGAGGTGAGCGCAGTGCGCAGCACCGATTTCTTTGCGGGACCGCGGGGATTGTAAAGGGGGAGACGGTTTTCTCCCCCTTTACCCGTTCACCTACCACGGTGAGACATTTTCTGCGAAATAGCGGTGAACGGAACCCCTACCACACCGTCCCGGGGGCGGCGCTTGAAGCGCCTGTCAGGGCTACCCAATCTGCCTCCCTCCAACACCGAGCCCGGAAATCCCGGGTCGCGGCGTAAACGCCTTACCCGGGCTACTCCCCTGCATATCACGTTGTTTCAGAGGCATATCGTAGCTGCACGAACACCGTCCCGGAGGCGGCGCTTATCGCGCCTGTCCGGGCTACTCCCCGCTGACGGCTGGAAACCCGTAGCCCCGGTAAGCGCAGCGCGACCGGGGAGAACGGCCGCTGATGCTTACCGACTGCTCTGCAAAAACTGCCTGACGCGCTCGGAATCCGGGTTGGTGAAAAACTTCTCCGGCGGCGCTTTCTCAATCAACAACCCCTTCTCTAGAAACACCACCTCATCCGAGACCTGGCGCGCAAAATCCATCTCGTGGGTCACCACCACCATCGTGTAGCCCTCGGCGGCCAGCGCCTTCATTACCCCCAGCACCTCGTTGACCAGCTCGGGGTCCAGCGCCGACGTCGGCTCATCAAACAGAATCACCTCCGGCGACATCGCCAGCGAACGGGCAATCGCCACCCGCTGCTTCTGTCCGCCGGAGAGCGTAATCGGGTAAACGTCGGCTTTATGCGCCATCCCCACTTTCTCCAGCTGCTGCATGGCGATAGCTTTCGCTTCATCACGCTTCATCCCCTTCACGTGCAGCAGCGCTTCGCTGACGTTCTGCTGCACCGTCAGGTGCGGCCACAGGTTAAAGCTCTGAAACACCATGCCAACCCGCTCGCGGATTTTCGACAGCTGGCGATGGGACATCGCGCGGCCATTATGCTCATCAATCCCCAGCCGCTGGCCGCTGATGCGGATCTCGCCGCGATCCGGCTGTTCCAGCCAGTTCATGCAGCGCAGCAGCGTCGATTTACCCGACCCCGACGAGCCGAGAATGCTCACCACGGTCCCCTTTTCTACCGTCAGGTTGATATCACGCAGAACTTCCACGTTATCAAACTGTTTAGAGACGTTTTTGACGCTTACAGCAGTAGTATCAGACATGACTCATTCCTCTTCTGACTCCCCAGGCGCTCAGGCGTTTAATCAGCAGCTCCACCAGGATGCTGATCGCCCAGTAGAGCCCAATCGCGACGATAAAAGCGTTAAACGGGATAAAATAGGTGGCCTGCACGCTGTTAGCCGCGGCGGTTATCTCCTGGACGGTGATAATGCTGAGGAAAGCGGTATCTTTCAGGCAGATAATCAGCTGGTTCCCCATCAGCGGGAGCGCGGAAGAGAGAATATTGGGCAGAATAATGCGGCGGAATATTTTGTAGCGCGAAAACCCCTGCGCGACCGCCGCCTCGATATAGCCACCGGAAAATACCCGCCGCTGGCTGCGCAAAATCTCAAAGAAATAGGCGCCGTGGTAGATAATTAAGGCAATTAAGCCGGCGGTCCAGGGCTCCATACTAATACCCACTTGCGGCAGCCCGTAATAGAGCAAATAGGCGAGGATCAAAAAGGGAATCGCCCGCATTAAGCTGACAAAGGCAATAATAAGCCGGTTAAGGGTTTTCTTTTGATATTCGCTTAAATAGCACAGGACAACGCCGATAATTAATCCGGCAATTGCCGCGGTAATAAAAAGTTCAAGGGTGGCGAGTAAACCGGCAATAAAGCTGTCGCGCACCGACCAGATAACGGCCCACTGATTCATAGCACCTCCCGTATTTATCGTGCCAGACGCTTCGCTTTACGCTCGGCCATTCCCTGCAGTTTCAGCAGCAGGCCAATAATCACCACGTACAGCAGACCCGCCGCCAGAATCGGCGAAAGCGGTTCATAGGTGACCGAAGAAATCCGGTTGGTGACGCGCGTCAAATCCACCACGCCAATCACCGCAATGGCCGGACTGCCCTTAATCAGGAACGACATCTCGTTAACCAGCGCGGGCAGGCTTTCAATCCACATCTGCGGCAGCATGATGTAGCGGAAGTAGGCCCAGCGGCGCATCCCGACCGACTCCGCCGCTTCCCGCTGTTCGCGGGGAAAAGTGCGAAAGGCGTTGCGCCATATTTCGGCGTTAAAGGCCGAGGTATTGAGCGTCAGCGCCACTATCGCTGCGACGTTTTTGTCGAGGTTAATCCCGACGGTCGGCAGAGAAAGAAACAGGAACAGCACCAGCGTGACCAGCGGCGTCGCGCGGGCGAGGCTGATATAGACCACCAGCAGCTGATCGATAACCGGAATGCGCAGCATGCGCACCAGCGCAATCAGCAGGCCAATCACCACCCCAAAGGCAATGGCGATGGCCGAAATCCAGAGGGTCGTCCATGCGCCTTCAATCAGTAACTGCCAGGAAATTGCATCCATGAAGCCCTCCTTCACTCAACGGGCGGCGGTTACCCGCCGCAGAACGCATTACAGACCGGCCAATTTATGGAACTGTTCCGGGCTGGTGATTGGCACGTTCGGAAGATCGTCATAGGTTTCGCCAAACCACTTTTTCTGGAGTTCCGCGAGCTTGCCGGTCTCCTTCATGTGGTTCATAAACTTGGTCATATAGGCCAGCAGCTGCGGCGAGTTTTTCGGGATCGGCCAGGCCATATAGCCCGGGCCGGATACCGCCAGACCTTTGGCGAACACCTTCGGCTTGGCCTTCGCCAGGTCGTTGACCGAGATAACCACGTTAATCACGTAGTCCAGGCGTTTGTTGGCAAGATCGGCGTAGGCTTCCGGGTAGGAGGGATACTCCACCACCGGCCCCAGCTTACCGCCGGTTTTCTCCAGCATCGCTTTCAGTTCCGGCAGCCTTGCCAGCAGCGCGCTGCCCGCCTGCACGCCCACCTTTTTCCCGCTCAGTTCGGCAATGGTGTTCAATGAATTATCGCCCGCGCGTTTGACAAAATAGTGCTGCGCTGACGCCCACGGCGGCGTGAAATCAAAGACCTTGAGACGATCGTCGGTAATTACCGCGCCGGTTAAGGCCATATCGTATTGCCCGGTAGAAACCGCCGCCAGTAATCCGGTCCACGGCAAAATGCTCTGGTCGACGTTGAATTTCGCGTATTTGCGTAATTCATCGAGCATATCTTTGTTGAAGCCATCCGCCTGGCCGTTATTCATAAAGTTAAAAGGCGCGTAATCATCTTCGGTTGCGACTTTCAGGGTGCCGGATTTTTCTATTTCCGGAAGATCCGCGGCGGCTGCGTGATAAGAAAAGGCCATCGCCATGATGGCGCCCAGACAAATTGAACCTAATGATTTTTTCATTAATTCACCCCTAATTAATTCGCCAGACGTGTTCACTCCAGAACATGAAAAGGTTTTGCAAAATATGTGCCGACGGAAGTTCCGGTCCGCGACTGATGAATACGTTTTTACTGTAGGGAGCGTTTTAAATTTCCGGATAGAGCCAGATTCACCGCGCGGATGTGTCAGTCATTCTCAGGGTGGTATGGAATTTGCTCCAGTGCCTGTACTGTGCGTTTGAGTAAGGAGCCTGGCATGATCCGACACCTGTTACACGTTGATTTCGACCCGCGCCGCGGTTTGCAGGAGCAGGTGCGCGAGACGCTGATTAACGCCATTCTGGGCGGCATTTTTTCCGCCGACACGCCGCTCCCCTCCTGCCGCCAGCTGGCCAGCCAGCTGCGGGTCTCGCGCAACACCACGGCGCTGGTTTTTGAAGGGCTGGTTAACGAGGGATACCTCGTGAGTCGCCCGCGCAGCGGTTATTACCTGCATCCGGATTACCAGCACGCCAGCCCCTCTTCGGCGCCGGAAGCTGCACCGCAGGACGAGGGTTCTGCACCACGCTGGGGCACGCGGCTGCAAATCACCCCCAGCCAGCAGGAGTCGATTCTGAAGCCGGCCGGCTGGATGAACTACCGCTATCCGTTTATCTACGGCCAGCCGGATACCCGCCAGTTCCCGCTGGCGACCTGGCGCTCGGCGGCAAACTGGCTGCACGGCGGGGTTCGCGACCCGGAGTGGGTGGTGGATCACATCGATCGCGACGTGCCGATGCTGATTGAGCAGATCCGCACCCGGGTACTGCCTAAACGCGGCATTGTCGCCTCGCCGGACGAGATTCTGATTACCCTCGGTTCGCAAAACGCGCTGTACCTGCTGACGCGCCTGCTGATGTCATCCAGCACGCGCGTTGGCGTGGAGAATCCCTGCTTTCGCGAGGCCATTAACACCTTTCTGCTTGCCGATACCGATATCGTGCCGCATCCGGTGGATGAACAGGGGATCGTCCTCAACGACGCCCCCTGCGATTACTACTACGTCACTCCCGGACACCAGGTGCCAACCGGGGTGGCGATGAGCAAAGCGCGGCGCGATCAGCTGCTGGAGCATGCCGCTCGCCATGATGCGGTGATTATTGAGGACGATTACGACTCTGAAAGTAACTTTATGCTCAACCCGCTGCCGGCGCTGAAGGCCAGCGATCGCTGCGGAAGAGTGATCTACGTGAGCAGCCTGTCAAAAGCGCTATCGCCGGGCCTGCGGCTGGGCTTTATGGTCGCTGACCCGGATCTGATTGACGAAGCCCGGGCGCTGCGGCGGCTGGTGTATCGTCATCCGCCGACCAATATTCAGTATCAGATGGCCCATTTCCTCGCCCAGGGCCACTATGAAACCCACCTGCGGCGCTACCATTACGACTCTGCCCAGCGCTGGGACCGTCTCAACAACGCGCTACAGCAGCATCTGCCGGAGTGCCGCATCATCCCCGGCAGCGAACACGCCAACGCGTTCTGGCTGGCCACGCCGGAGCAAATCAACACCCAGCAGCTGACCTGGCGCGCCGCCCACGCCGGGGTGCTGATTGAGCCCGGCGCGCGGCATTTTCTCAGCGACGCGCCGCCGGCTAACTTCTTCCGGATGGGGTTCCACGCCATTCACCCTGACGCCATCGAACAGGGCGTGGAGGTACTGCGCGGCCAGCTGGCGCAGATGGGCTGAACGCAGGGCCCCCAGCCTTAACGCGGCGGCCTCACGATGATAGCGACAAATAAGGATGAACGGCGGAAACAATAAGACCGACGGCAAAACACACAAACACGATGCCACCGGTTTTATTCAGCTTAACAAAGGCATTCCCGGACGACATTTTCGTTTTTACGCTGTGTGCGAAAAGGCCGTAGAGTGAATGAATGACAACCACCAGAATACAGAAGGTTATCGACAGCACGCTGAACTGCGGAATAAAGGGCTGCTGCGGATGAATAAACTGGGGAAACAGCGCCATAAAAAACACAATGGGTTTGGGATTAAACAACGACACCAGTACTCCCTGACGAAACCGCTGGCTGGCGGAAGGCATCGTTGAATCGGCAGAAGAGAGAGGTTGATTCAGCGCGCGGGGCACCGAGCGAAAGAGCTTTACGCCCAGATAGATCAGATAGGCCGCCCCAACCCCCTTGACTATCAACAGCGTCAGCTGAGAAGTGGTAATCATCACGCCAACGCTGCTGGCAGCAATAATCGATATGACGCCCATCCCCACCGCCACGCCGATAATCCCCGCCATTGCATTACGCAGATTATAATTCAGGGTGTTGGTCAGCGTCAGAAGCACTCCTGGCCCGGGGCTGGCAATGGTCAGGCTGGCAATCAGTATATAAAGGTAGAGCTGCTGCATTGAAAAAGGATCCTGTACAGAACAGGGCGCGGCTCCGCCCCTGAAATGATTAACAACGTCGTATCTTCAGGACGTGCGCTCGCTCAGCGTCAACAGCACAACCGTACTTGATGTGTTTTGTACACTACCGTAACAATTTTATATTGTCATCAAATTTAAAATTAACCCTATAAATCATAATAATAAAAAACAAACATTTATTTTAAGACTATTAACCCGCTATTTACCCCATAAAACGTTACTAATAAGTCACCCTATCGCTCGCCGCCGAAACGCTAGCGATATTGCTCATACTCCACGGCTTCGCGAACCTGGACTAGCGCCGCGCGCAGGCTATCGAAGGGAACGGAGCCGAGGGCGATGCGGATCGCCTGCGGAACGTTCGCTGTAACGCAAAAAGGCTCGGCGGTCGACACGGAAATATGGCGCTCCATCAGCGTTTTCGCCAGCCGATCGGCCCGACTCTCCTCGCCCAGAGGCAGCCAGACAAAATACGAATCCGGATGGCTGACGAAGGGAAGCGCGCCGAGAACCTCGCGGGCAACCCCCTGCCGCCGCCGCGCATCCTGGCGTTTCTGCGCTTCAAAACGCGCCACCGTGCCATCTTCAATCCAGGCGCAGATCAGCGAACTCACCAGCGAAGGGGTGTTCCACGTGGTGGCCCGTATAGCGCGCTCAATCTCCGGCCGATAGCGGGACGGGCAGACAACCGTCCCCACGCGCAGTCCGGTGGCGACGTTTTTCGAAAAACCGGTGATATAAACCGTGCTTTCCGGCGCATAGCTGGCCACCGGCGGCGGCGGATGGCAGGTGATTAGCTGGGCGCTGATTATGGCGCTGCCTTTTATGCTGGTGGCCTCGTGGATGACCCGGCCAGCGTCATGGGGCGCTATATCGCCTTCCGCCTGGATCGCGCTCGGCTATGTGTCGCTCTTTAGCATGCTTATCGGCTTTATTTTCTGGTACAAAGGGCTCGCCGCTGGCGGTATCGCCGCTGTCGGCCAGCTCCAGCTATTACAGCAGTTCTTCGGGCTTGGCCTGGCGGCGGCGCTTTTGCACGAAACCGTCAGCCCATTGATGCTGGCCGTGACGCTGGGCGTGATTTTGTGCGTTATCGGTTCGCGCAAATTTGGCAGCTAGCCTGTATTGCCCTTGTAGCCCGGAAATCCCGGGTCGCGGCGTAAACGCCTTACCCGGGCTACCGCCCCGCAGACGGCTGGAAACCCGTAGCCCCGGTAAGCGCAGCGCGACCGGGGAGAACGGCCTGATGCTGACCGTAACCCTGGGCGTGATTCTATGCGTTATCGGTTCGCGCAAATTTGGCAGCTAGCCTGTATTGTCCTTGTAGCCCGGAAATCCCGGGTCGCGGCGTAAACGCCTTACCCGGGCCACTCCCCGCTGACGGCTGGAAACCCGTAGCCCTGGTAGCCCGGACAGGCGCGTCAAGCGCCGCCTCCGGGAGAGTTTCATACAGCAGCGGGGATATCTCTGAAACAACGTGTTATGCAGCGATGCCCTGGCCCCCGCTGAAATCGGCGAACCGGAGGACCGAAGACAAGGGCTGGCCGCCAGGGATGGCGGCCAGAGGCGAATCGAGACATTGATGTCGAGTTGAGCCGACCGCAGGCTGAGGTCCGGGAGGTGAGCGCAGTGCGCAGCACCGATTTCTTTGCGGGACCGCGGGGATTGTAAAGGGGGAGACGGTTTTCTCCCCCTTTACCCGTTCACCTACCACGGTGAGACATTTTCTGCGGGATAATAGTGAACGGAACCCCTCAACACCGTCCCGGAGGCGGCGCTTGACGCGCCTGTCCGGGCTACCCAATCTGCCACCCTCCAACACCGAGCCCGAAAATCCCGGGTCGCGGCGTAAACGCCTTACCCGGGCTACTGCCCCGCAGGCGGCTGGAAACCCGTAGCCCCGGTAAGCGCAGCGCGACCGGGGAGAGCGGCCGTTTATACCACCCGCGCGTACTGCAGCATCACCTGCAGCAGCACGTTCGCGCCGGCCTCAACGTGCTCCGGCGACGCATACTCAATTTCGTTGTGGCTGATCCCGTCCCTGCAGGGGATAAAAATCATCCCGGTTGGCGCCAGGTAGCTCATATACACCGCGTCGTGCCCGGCGCCGGAGACAATCTCCCGCGCCGGATAGCCCAGCCGCTGCGCGGCGTCGGCGATCGCCGCCTGGCAATCCGGGTGGAACGGCGCCGCTGGATAGTGGCTCACCTCTTTCAGCGCCACCTTCAGGCCGCTCTCCCGCTCAACCCCGGCGATAAACGCCCGCAGCTGGCGGTCCATCTCATCCACCAGCGCATCGCTGAGATTACGCATATCAATCGAAAAAGTGACCTCTCCCGGCACCACGTTGCGGCTGTTCGGATAGACCTGCACCCACCCTACCGTACCGCGCCCTTCCTCGCTGCGCCCGGCGATCGCCACGACCTCCTGCATAATGCGGGTCGCCACCTGCAGCGCATCCTGACGCAGGCGCATCGGCGTCGGTCCGGCGTGGGACTCCTGGCCAGTCACCACGCAGTCATACCAGCGGATCCCCAGCACGCCCTGCACGATACCGATAATTTTCGCTTCATCTTCCAGAATCGGCCCCTGTTCAATATGCGCTTCAAAGTAGGCGCCAATCGGATGATCGCCCGGCGTCTGGCTGCCGATATAGCCGATGCGCGCCAGCTCCTCGCCCACGGTTTTACCGTCCGCATCCTGCGCGGCATAGACAGTTTCCAGCGGGAATACTCCGGCAAACACCCCGGAGCCCATCATCACCGGCACAAAGCGCGAGCCCTCTTCGTTGGTCCAGAACACCACTTCAATTGGCGCTTCGGTTTCGATATGCCGATCGTTCAGGGTGCGCACCACCTCCAGCGCCGCCAGCACGCCGTAGTTGCCATCAAATTTGCCGCCGGTGGGCTGGGTATCAATATGGCTGCCGGAGACAATCGGCGGCAGCGCCGGATTACGCCCTTCCCGGCGCATAAAGACGTTGCCGATTTTATCGACGGTGACGCGCATCCCCGCCGCCTGCGCCCAGCTAATCACCAAATCCCGCCCCTGGCGATCGAGATCGGTGAGCGTCAGACGACAGCAGCCGCCCTTCGGCGTGGCGCCGATTTCCGCCAGCGCCATCAGCGACTCCCACAGACGCTCGCCGTTAACCCGGCAGTCGGTGGTTTCGGTCATCGGGGTAAAAAGGACATCACTGCTCATTTCGGTCTCCTTGCATAAACGCGGCGGCCAGCTCGACCAGCAGACGATCGCTGCCGCGCGGGCCTAAAAATGACATCCCCAGCGGCAGACCGCCCGTCTGGGCGACCGGCAGCGTCACCTGCGGACGTTGGGTCATCACGGAAATTAACAGCAGGTCGTGAGACAGGCGCCGGACCGCTTCTATCTCTTCGGCCTGCGCCGTCAGAAGCGGCGCGCCATCGGGAACGGTCGGCATCACCAGGACCGCATCGCCCAGCTGCGCGTCCCACCAGGCGGTAAAACGCTCACGCAGCTGGCAGGCGGCGTCAAACTGCGCGCGGGTGACCGCTTTGCCCCAGAAAAAGCGCTCGCGGACGTCCGGGCCTAGCTGCAGACCATAGCGCTCAATGGTTTCGCCCTGCGCCTGCCACGCTTCGTAGCCCTGAATCTGGCGGAAGGCGAGATAAATATCGTCCGCGTCGGGCAGCGGCGCATCGAGCGGCGCTAACGGGCCGAAAAAGCGCGCCAGCCGTTGGCGGACCGGCAGCAGCGCCTGCTGGCTGCACAGCGGCAGGCGGGAAAACAGCCCATCGTGGCAGGCCAGCCGCACGCCGTCGAAATCCGCGCGTTCATCGTCGAACAGACAAGCGGCGACGGCGGAAAAGACCTCCGGCGAGCGGGCAAAGAAGCCGCAGGTGTCCATGGTGGCGCACAGCGGCTGGCAGCCGTCGAGGGAGAGACGGCCGTGGGTTGGACGCAGGCCAAACAGTCCGCAGTAGCTCGCCGGCGTGCGTACCGAACCGCCGGTATCGCTGCCGAGGGCAAAGTCGCACGCCGCGTTCGATACCGCCGACGCCGAGCCGGACGACGATCCGCCGGGTATATGATTCGGCGCGGCGCCGTTGCGCGGGGTTCCGTAATGCACGTTGTGCCCGCTCATCGAATACGCCAGCTCGCTGGTATGGGTTTTGCCGATAAAGCGCGCGCCGTTATCTAACAGCTTTTGCACCACCGGCGCGGTGCGGTTTTTAATCCCGGACAGCGCCAGCAGGTGCGGATTGCCCCCGCCGGTTGGGTAGCCCGCCACGTCGAACAGATCTTTGACCGCAAAGGTTAAGCCGCTCAGCGTCCCGCTGAGCGCATGCGCCACCGGATGCGGCGGATAGGGCATAAAGGCGCGAATGTCGTCCTGCATGATGGTTTCCTCCTGGCCTCAGGCGTAAAGCGCCTGGTTTTCAACGGACGGGCTCAGCTCACGCCAGCGATGGCAACTTACCACGTGACGCAGCCCGGCCGGTTCGGTCGTCGGCTGGCTTTGCGCGCAGGCGGGGCGCGCGTGTGGACAGCGTTCGGCAAACGCGCAGCCCGGCGGCAGGCGCGAGAGATCCGGCGGCGAGCCGGGAATACAGTGCAGCGCGTCGCCCTTTTTCAACCCTTCTTTCGGCCGGCTGCCCAGCAGCACCTGGGTATAGGGATGGCGCGGACGATACAGAATCTCCTCGATCGACGCCTCCTCCACGATGCGCCCGGCGTACATCACCGCCACCCGGTCGGCGATCTCCACCGCCGCGCCGATATCGTGGGTCACAAATATAATCGACAGATCGCGCTGCTTTTGCTGCTCACGCAGCAGAATCAAGATCTGGATTTGCACCGTGGCATCGAGGGCGGTGGTCGGCTCATCCGCCAGCAGCAGTTGCGGGTTGCAGGAGAGCGCGAGGGCAATCATCGCCCGCTGGCGCATCCCGCCGGACATCTCGTGCGGGTAAGCATCCAGCCGCCGCTCGGGGCTCGGAATGCGCACCTGACGCAGCGCCTCCAGCGCCCTTTCCCGCGCCGCCTGCCGCGACAGGCCTTCATGGCGACGCAGCCCCTCGACAATCTGCTGGCCCACGGTATAGACCGGGTCGAAGGCCAGCAGCGGCTCCTGGAAAATCATCGCGCAGCGCGCGCCGCGGTAGCGCCGCAGCTGCCCGGCGCTCATGTTCAACACATCCTCTTCCCCGACCCTCAGGGTACCGGAAAGCACGCTGCTTTTCGGCGGGTGCAGCCGCATCAGGGCGCGCAGAGTGACGCTTTTCCCGGAGCCAGACTCGCCGATCAGCGCCATCACCTCGCCTTTTTGCACATCAAAGGAGACGCCGTTGACCGCGTTGACCGTCTGACCGTCGCGGCGAAACTCAACCCGCAGGTCACGGATATGGACGTAGGCTTCATGCGACATGGCTGACCTCCTGAATGGCGATATTTTGATGCCAGGGCGACGCGGGCTGCGCCATCAGGCAGGCGCTCTGGTGCCCCTCGCCGACGCTTTCGAGCGTCGGTTTCACCTCGGCGCACACCGCTCTGGCGTGCGGGCAGCGGGTATGAAAGCGGCAGCCGGAGGGCGGAGAAATCGGGCTGGGCGGATCGCCGCTCAGCGGCGAGGTTAAGGTGCGATTGTGCGGGTCCATCGACGGCATCGAGCTTAATAGCGCCCGGGTATAGGGGTGGGCCGAGGCGGTAAACAGCTGCTCCGCCGGGCCAATCTCCACCACCTCGCCGAGATACATCACCAGAATGCGGTCCGACAGCCAGCGCACCACGTGCAGATCGTGGCTGATAAACACATAGGTCAGCGCCAGCGTCCGCTTCAGCTCCTGCAGCAGCTGCAGCACCTGAGCTTCCACCGACTTATCCAGCGCCGAGACGGCCTCGTCGAGGATCACCAGCCGGGGCTTCATCGCCAGCGCGCGGGCAATATTCACCCGCTGGCGCTGGCCGCCGGAAAGCGCGTGCGGATAACGATGGGCAAAACGTTCCGGCTCAAGGCCGACGTGCGCCAGCAGATAGCGGGCGTACTCGCTGGCCTCTTTGGCGCTGACGCCGTGTACCCGCTGGCCGAACGCAATGCTCTCTTCCATAGTCATGCGCGGGTTGAGCGAGGCGTAGCTATCCTGGAAAACCATCTGCACCTGGCGGCGATACGCTTTCATCGGCAGGCGCGATGAGCCCACCTCCAGACCATCGAAGATCAGCTCCCCGCTGTCCTGCTTAAGCAGCTGCATCAGCAGCCGCGCGGTGGTGGATTTACCGCAGCCCGACTCCCCCACCACGCCGAGGGTTTCGCCTTTGATCACCGAAAAACTGACGTCGTCCACCGCCTGCACCACTTCGCGCGCTTTGCCGCCGCCGGCGGGAAAATGTTTCAGCAGATTGTTGACCTTCAGCAGCGGCTGCGCCGGTCCGCCGAGGTCGATATTGATAAAGGGTTGCATCGCTTACTCCTTAATCGCCATTGCCGCACGCAGGCGGTCCGCGAGGATATTGAACGAAATGGAGGTGATAAAAATCATCAGGCCGGGCAGCGCCGCTACCCACGGCTGGGTATAAATCGCCGTACGCAGGGTGTTCAGCATCAGCCCCCATTCCGGCTCCGGCGGGCGAACCCCGAGACCGAGAAAAGAGAGCCCGGAGGCGAGGATCATGCACACCGAAATCAGGCCGGTGGAGAAGACGAAAATCGGCCCCAGCACGTTGCCCAGCACCTGGACGCGAATAATGGTGAACGCGCTGGCCCCGGTGGCCCGGGCGGCGTCGATATAGTCCATATGCCGCACCTGCGCGGTGACGCTTTCGGCGATACGCGCCACCTGCGGCACGAACACCAGGGTCAGCGAGAGCAGCGCGTTACCGATGCCCGCCCCCAGCGCGCCGGAGAGCGCGATCGCCAGCAGCACCGAGGGAAAGGCGTAAAACACGTCCACGGTGCGCATAATCAGGGTGTTGGTTTTACCGCCCGCATAGCCGGCAATAATGCCGATCGCCCCGCCGATGAAAAAGGCGAACACCACCGGGACAATCCCCATAAACAGCGACAGCCGGGTGCCGAGAATCAGCCTTGATAGCATATCGCGCCCGAGCTCATCGGAGCCCAGCGGAAAGCCGTCGGCGCCAATCGGTTTGAGGCGTAAAAACATCGATGTTTGATACGGATCTTTCACGATTAGCCAGGGACCGAACAGCGCCAGCGCCAGCAGGATGAGAATGATCGCGCCGACGAATACGCCGCCCGGGTCGCGCAGCAGGCGGCGAAACACGCCGCGCCAGTAGCCTTGTCTGGCAACCGTCGCGGCAGAGACGGTAATGCCTTTGGTCGTCACGGTATCCACCATCGTCAGCTCCTCTTAATTCGCGGATCGAGACTGGTTTGCAGAATATCCACCAGCAGATTGAGCAGGACAAAGAACAGCGCCAGTACCCAGATGGTGCCCTGCAATAGCGGCAGATCGCGCTGGAAGATAGCGGTGTTCAGCAGCAGACCGGTGCCGGGCCAGGAGAAGACGGTTTCCACCAGAATCGAGCCGCCCATCAGATAGCCGACCTGCAGCCCCATCACCGCCAGCGCGGTCGGGGCGGCGTTTTTCACCACGTGCAGAAAGATCCGCGACTCGTTGAGCCCCCGGGCGCGCAGGCCGACGATAAACTCCTGGCTGAGAATGTCCGCCACCTGCGAGCGAACGGTGCGGGCGATAATGCCGGTCGGGATCACCGACAGCGTGAAGGCCGGCAGCAGCATAAACTGCAGGTGTTCCCAGTTCCACTGCCAGCCCACCTCGCCGATTGGCCCGCCGCCGGTCGCCGGCAGCAGCGCGAATTTGACGCTAAAAACGATGACCAGCAGCATCCCCAGCCAGTAGTGCGGTACGCTGACGCCAAACACGGATAGCACTGAGGCCAGACGGTCAATAATGCTGTTACGAAAGTAGCCGGCGACAAAACCGAACAGGCTGCCCAGCGCAAACCCGATCGCCGTCGCCAGCAGCGCCAGACGCAGAGAGTAGGTGACCGCCGTCATCACTTCATCGATGACCGGGCGCCCGGTGGCGACCGACATGCCCAGATCGCCGTGCAGCGCCCGCCATAGCCAGTGCACAAACTGCAGCGGCAGCGGTTTATCAAAGCCGTAGGCCTGCATTAAGGTCTGACGCAGCGATTCCGAAGCGTCCGGCGGCATCACCGATACCAGCGGGTCGCCCGGCGCTATCTGCACCAGCATAAAACAGATCACCGCCACCCCGAGCATGGTGGGGACGGCCAGCAGGATGCGATATAGCAGCGTATTGATCATCTCTTGCTCCCGTGTCGATTACTCTTTTTTGCTCACCAGGCTGAGGTCGATAAACCAGCTTTGCGGCTGTACCACACCGGTGACGGCTGGCGATATCGCCCTTGGCCCGACATCGTGTGCGACGAACAGGAACGGCACCTGATCGACCAGCGCGGCGTGCAGTTCACCCGCGGCTTTATCCATTTCAGCCGGGGTAAACGCATGTTTCACCGCCGCCGCCAGCTTTTCGGTTTCCGGGGTCGAGAAGTAGCCCCAGTTGGTCGCCACCGGCGGGAAGGCCTTCGCGGTGGAGAAGCGGATCATGCCGAAATAGGGATCGTTAACCGCGGCGCTGACGTTGATCGCGTCGATCCCTTTCGCCGACGGATCTTTCGCCCCGAGACGCCAGTTGGTAAACAGGGTGTTCCATTCGTTGACCTTAATGTCGACGTTAAAGAAGCAGCTTTTCAGGCTCTGCTGGATGTACTCGTTCATCGGCAGCGGCTGCATCTGCCCGGAGCCGGAGGCCGAGGTGGCGACCGTGACGTGCAGCGGTTTCCCGGCGCTATACCCGGCTTCGGTCATCAGCTTACGGGCGGTATCCGGGTCATATTTGATCTGGAAGGTGGGTTTACCGTGCCACGGGCTGCCGGCCTCGTAGACGCCGGTCGCTTCGGTCATATAGCCGCCGAGATAGCTTTTGAGCTCCGCGCGGTTCAGGCACAGGTTGGCGGCTTTGCGCACGCGAATATCTTTCCACGGCGAGCCCTCTTCGAAGGAGAACTGCCACGGCCACAGGTGCGGCTGGGTGTTGGCGTAGATTTTAAAGCCCTGGGCTTTTATCTGATCGACCGCGTCCGGGGCCGGGGCTTCGATCCAGTCCACCTGCTTCGAGAGCAGCGCCGCCGTGCGGGCGTTAGCTTCCGGCAGCGGGATCAGCACCACTTTGTCCACTCGCGGAATGCGATCTTTGTTCCAGTAGTCGGGGTTCTTATCGAGGATCAGCTGCTGGCGAGGAACCAGTTTTTCCATTTTGAACGGACCGCTGCCCACCGCGTGGGCGGCGAACTCGGTCCACGCCTGCTTACTACGCGCGGCGGCATCGCCGGCGTTTGCCGGCACCGCGTCATACAGCTTCTGCCACGCCGTCGGCGAAACGATAAACAGGTTGGTAAGGTTGTACGGCAGCAGCGCGTCCGGTTCGGAGGTGGTCAGCGCCACGGTGTGGTCGTCAATCTTTTCCGCGCCGGTCAGGGTCGGCATGCGTGAGAGGGTGTTGCCTATCTGGCCCGGGGCATACTGCGGCGCGGCTTTATTCAGCACCTTATCCACGTTCCAGACGATGGCATCGGCGTTGACCGTTGAACCATCGTGAAACTTAACGCCCGGGCGCAGGGTGAAAATCCAGCGGCTTTGATTTTGCGGGTCAACGTGCCACTCGGTCGCCAGCCCCGGCACCAGGCCACTGGGCTTTTCTCCCTGTGAGAGATCCCATTCAACGAGGGCGTCGTAGAGCGGAATGCCGGTGAAGCGATTGCCCTCAAAGCCCTGATCGGGCTGGCCGAGGGTCAAAGGGATATCGGCGGCGGTCATGGCGATCCGCAGGGTTGAGGCATTGGCCGGCAAAGAGGCGATCAGCGCCAATGCTCCGCTAACAGCAACGGCGAGATGGCATTTACGCGAAAATATTTTTTTCTTCAGCATCACATTGTCCCTGTTAAATAAAAGTCGCTATTTAACAGGCAAGATACATACCAGTTCTGAACGCGCGGGGAATAAGCGTGAAATGGCTTATAAAATAAGAATGACTTATATCATCTATATGATTTTATTTAAAAAATAGAATAACCTTATCTTTTTGCACCACCGGCGGGAATTCTGTTGCAGGATTGCACCAGCCTTACTTTCTTTTTAAAGGGATAATCACGTGGCGTTATTTTCTATAAATTAAATTCATGATGTCCGGCAGTTCATCAGTTTGAGGCGTTCTCTTCTATACCCGTCATACTTCAAGTTGCATGTGCGTTGGCCGCATTCGTTCACCCCGGTCACTTACCAAAGTAAGCTCCCGGGGATTCGCTCACTTGCCGCCTTCCTGCAACTCGAATTATTTAGGGTATATACTCCTTTATATAGAGAAAGAGGGAGTCGCCATGCCGTTACCTGATTTTCACCGCTCCGAGCCGTTTACCCTCGGTATCGAGCTGGAGCTTCAGGTCGTCAACCCGCCGGGTTTCGATCTGAGCCAGGACTCTTCCGCGCTGATTGACGAGGTGCAGGGCACGCTGAAAGCGGGCGAGGCCAAGCATGACATTACCGAAAGCATGCTGGAGATCGCCACCGGCGTCTGCCGCGATATCCACCAGGCCACCGCGCAGCTGAGCGCGATTCAACAGGCGGTGCTGCGCGCCGCCTCCCGCCATCATGTGCTGATCTGCGGCGGCGGAACGCATCCGTTTCAAAGCTGGCAGCGCCAGCAGATCAGCGATAACCCGCGCTACCTGAAAACCGTCGAGCACTTTGGTTACCTGGCGAAGCAGGCGACGATCTTCGGCCAGCACGTGCACGTGGGGTGTCAAAACGGCGATGATGCCATCTATCTTCTGCACGGCCTGTCGCGCTTCGTACCGCATTTTATCGCGCTGAATGCGGCATCGCCCTGGCTCGACGGGACCGATAGCGGCTTTGCCTGCTCGCGGCTTAACCTGTTTGCCGCCTATCCCGATAACGGCCCGATGCCGTGGGTGAATAACTGGCAGGCTTTTACCGGTCTGTTTCGCCGTCTTAGCTATACTAGCATGATCGACAGCATGAAGGATCTGCACTGGGATATCCGCCCCAGCCCGCGCTTTGGTACCGTCGAAGTCCGGGTGATGGATACGCCGCTGACGATTGCTCAGGCGGTGAATATCGCCGGGTTTATTCAGATCATCGCCTGCTGGCTGCTGACGGAGCGGCCGTTTAAGCATCAGCCCGAGGATTATCTGCTCTACCCCTTCAACCGCTATCAGGCCTGCCGCTACGGGCTCGATGGGATCAATACCGATGTTAACGGCGGCGAACAACGAACATTGCGCGAAGAAATTTTACAGCTGGCGGATAGGCTGGCCCCCAGCGCCCACAAGCTGAATGCCGGCAGCGCGCTGGAGGCGATTGTGCGCCAGGCGAAGCAGGATCGCAGCGAGCCGCAGCAGATGCGCGAGTTTGTCGCCAACGGCGGGTCATTGATCGGGCTGGTACAAAAGCACTGCGAAATCTGGACGGCGTAGCGGCGATAAAACGCTATACTGCACGCTTTCGTCGTCTGTCTGGAACCTGTCGTGCGCTTTTTCTCTCTTCTGCCGCTGCTGCTGTTATCCCTGCCCGCTTTCGCCAGCGGGAAGTGCTCGCTGACCGACCCGTCGCTGACGCTGCAAAGCTATACCGTTGATCCGCAGCGCGAGCGCATCGTGATGTACTGGCAAAAAGAGGACGGCAAAGCCTGGGGATCGCTGCGCGCCCTGCTGGCGGATATCGACCACAACGGACAGGTGCAGATGGCGATGAACGGCGGAATTTATGATAAAGCCTATGCGCCGCTGGGGCTGTATATCGAGAAAGGCAGGCAACTGACCCCGCTTAACCGTGCTTCCGGCGGCGGCAACTTTTTTATTCGTCCCGGCGGGGTGTTTTATCTGCGCGGGCAAAACGCGGGGATTGTCAGCATTGATAAATTCAGGCCGTCGCCGGCCATCCGCTACGCCGTGCAGTCCGGGCCGATGCTGATTGAAAACGGCAAGATCAACTGGCGGCTGAAGCCGTCCGCCAGTTCGCGCAAGCTGCGTAACGGCGTGGGCATCACCGGCGATGGCAAAGTGGTCTTTATGCTCAGCGCGCGCGAAACCAATTTCTATGATTTTGCCTGCTACGCGCAGTCCAGGCTCAACGTGCGCCAGATGCTCTATCTCGACGGCACCATTTCGAAGATGTACCAGAAAGGCGGCAGCGTGCCGTGGCAGTACCATCCGTTCGTCACCATGATCGCGGTGGAGAGCAGGTAGTCGGCAAAACATCGTCTGCGGGGAGTAGCCCGGGTAAGGCGTTTACGCCGCGACCCGGGATTTCCGGGCCCGGTGCCTGAGGGAGGGAGATTGGGTACCCGGACAGGCGTGGCAGCGCCGCCTCCGGGACGGTGTTGAGGGATTCCGTTCACTATTATCCCACAGAAAATATCTCACCGTGGTACGTGAACGGGTAAAGGGGGAGAAAACCGTCTCCCCCTTTACAATCCCCGCGGTCCCGCAAAGAAATCGGTGCTGCGCACTGCGCTCACCTCCCGGACCTCAGCCTGCGGTCGGCTCAACTCGACCTTACTCGTCCCATCCCTGGGACTCGCCCCTACGGGGCCAGCGCAAGCGCTGTTCAAAATTGCTCCAGGCAATTTTGTCGTGTCTCGATTCGCCTCTGTCCGCCATCCCTGGCGGCCAGCCCTTGTCTTCGGTCCTCCGGTTCGCCGATTTCAGCGGGGGCCAGGGCATCGCTGCATGACACGTTGTTTCAGAAACATATCCGCAGCGGCATGAAAATCTCCCGGAGGCGGCGCTGCCGCGCCTGTCCGGGCTACGGATTACCGGTAATCTGCGGCCCGGTAGCCCGGCTAAGCGCAGCGCAAGCCGGGAAGAAGCCACAGCAATACCACGTCGCGGCATATTCCCCGGGTTGCGGCGTAAACGCCTTATCCGGGCTACGGGTTATCGGCAATATGCAGTATTGTAGCCCGGACAGGTCCGGGCCACCTACATCCGGCGGTGGGCCCACTCGCGCAGCCGCTGGAACAGCACGTATAGCGAAGGAATAAATAAAATGCCGATTACCGTCGCCACCAGCATGCCGCTGAACACCGTGGTACCGATAATCCGCCGGCTCTGCGCCCCGGCGCCGGTGGCGAGCATCATCGGCACAATCCCGATGATAAAAGAGACCGCCGTCATCATTACCGCGCGGAAGCGGCGGGTCGCCCCTTCGCGGGCGGCGTCGACGATCGACATCCCCTCTTCGCGCTTCGCCCGGGCAAACTCGACGATCAAAATCGCGTTTTTCGCCGCCAGCGCGATCAGCAGCACCAGGCCTATCTGCACGTATACATCGTTGGCGTAACCGGCCCACCAGAGCCACAGCAGGGACCCACCGATAGCGAACAGCACCGACAGCATCACGCTCGCCGGCAGCGTCCAGCTCTCATACTGGGCGACGAGGAACAGCCACGCCATCGCTACCGCCGCCAGCACAATCCACACCGCCTGGTTACCGGTCTGCTGCTCCTGCCAGGAGATGCCGCTCCAGGCGTAATCATAACCGTGCGGCAGGTTCGCTTGTAAAATCTGCTCCATCACCGCCATTGCCGTCCGGCTGCTGACGCCTTCGGCCGCCGACCCGCTCACCGATACCGACGGGAACTGGTTATACTGCTGAATAAACGGCGCGCCTACCGTCGGCGTAATCGTCACCAGATTACTCAGGCGAACCCGCTCGCCGCTGTCGCTGCGCGCGTACAGCTCGCTTATCTGCTCTGCCCGCTCGCGCCACTGCATCTCGTTTTGCATCACCACGTGGTAGACACGATTGTTGATGCTGAAATCGCCGGCGCGGGTGCCGCCAAACGCGGTTTGCAGGCTGCTGAAAATCCTCGCCACCGGTACGTTCAGCCGGGCCGCCTGGTCGCGATCGACGGTGAGCGTCAGCTGCGGCACGTTGCTGCTCCAGGTGGTAAATACCCGGCTCAGCTGCGGGTACTGATTAGCCGTCCGCAGCACCTGATGCGTCACCTGCTCCAGCTCCGCCGGCGATTGTCCGGCCTGGGCCAGAATGCGTAAATTAAACCCGGAAGCGTTGCCCAGCCCCGGCAGCGTCGGCGGCGCAAAAGTCATGATCGTCGCCTCCGGTAGCCCCATCAGCTGGCCCTGCACCTTTTCCATCACCGCCTCCAGCGGCGGCCGCTGGTGCCAGTCCTTCAGCATCACCGAGATAAATCCGCCGTTTGAAGCGCTGGTACCGTTGAGAATATTAAAACCGGAGACCTGAATCACATCCTCAACCGCCGGATTCAACAACAGCAGCTCGCGCGCCTGGGCCATCACCGCTTCGGTACGCTCCAGCGAGGCGGCTTCAGGCAGCTGCACGCTGGCAAAGAAGTAGCCCTGATCTTCCTGCGGCAGAAAACCCTTTGG
Organism: Klebsiella sp. CN_Kp106; assembly: GCF_040064575.1. Taxonomy (NCBI): domain Bacteria; kingdom Pseudomonadati; phylum Pseudomonadota; class Gammaproteobacteria; order Enterobacterales; family Enterobacteriaceae; genus Klebsiella; species Klebsiella sp. CN_Kp106. The sequence goes on from NZ_JBEAIG010000001.1 coordinate 59,732, forward strand.
CATGGTGATAAAGCTAAACACCACCACCCCGGCCGCCGCCATCGTCGCCGCCAGCGCCAGCCAGGGGCGACGATTCATCCTCCCGACCAGACGCCCGTAACCATCGCGCACCGTATCCAGACCGCGGTTAAAACCGCGCCAGATGGCGGCTGGCTGCTGCGGCCGCGGACGCAGCAGCAGCGCGCACAGCGCGGGCGTCAGGGTCAGCGCCACCACGCTCGACAGCGTCACCGCCGTCGATAAGGTCACCGCAAACTGGCGATACAGCTCGCCGACGATCCCCGGCAGCATCGCTACCGGCACAAACACCGCCAGCAGCACCAGAGTTGTGGCGATCACCGGCCCGGCGATTTGCCGCAGCGCCTCGGCGGTCGCGGCGCCGCGATCCAGCCCCTCCGCCATTTTCGTTTCCACGCTCTCCACCACCACGATGGCGTCATCCACCACCATCGTCAGGGCGAGAATAATCGCGAACAGGCTCAGGGTATTGGCGCTGTAGCCCAGCGCATAAAGCACGGCAAAGGTGCCGATAAGCGACACCGGGATCGCCAGCGCGACAATCAGCGTCGCCCGCCAGCTCTGGAGGAACAGCGAAACCACCACCACCACCGCCATAAGGGTCAGCGCCAGAGACACGCCGATCTCTTTGATCGTCGCCGCCACAAAGCGGGTGGTATCAAACTTCACTTCCCAGGTGAGATCCGCCGGGAAACGCGCGTGCAGCCGGGTCAGCTCAGCGCGCACCGCGGTGGCGACCTGCAGGGCGTTGGCGGTGGGTGTCGGATAGATACCGAGATAGGCGGAATCTTTGCCGTTGAGCTGCGCGCCGGAGCTGTAGCTGCGCGCGCCCAGCTCAATGGTCGCCACGTCAGACAGGCGTACCAGCTGGCCGCGTTCGCCGCTGCGAACCACAATTTGCCCGAAGCCGGCGGCGTCGCTGAGTCGCCCGATACCGTTGATGGTCAGCGTCTGCTGCTGGCCGTTAAATACCGGCGGCGTCCCCACCTGCCCCGCCGCGCCCTGTACGTTCTGCTCGCGCAGCGCCTGGGCAATATCGTCGGTTGTGATATTCAGCGCGTTCATGCGGTCGGGGCGCAGCCAGATGCGCATGCTGTAGTCGCGCGCGCCGAACATCTGCACTTCCCCGACGCCGGGTAGACGCGCCAGCGCCTCGCGCACCTGAGTGCTGGCGTAGTTGCTGACAAACAGCGGCGATAGCGTGCCGAGCGGCGAATAGAGACTCACGCCCATCAGCAGGTTCGTCGCCCGCTTACGCACCTGCACGCCGTTCTGCTGCACGTCGGCAGGCAGCTGCGCCACCGCCTGCGACACGCGGTTCTGCACGTCGATCGCGGCTAAATCGGCATCGGTCCCGGCGGCAAAAGTCAGGCTCAGGCTGTAGGTCCCCTCATCGGAACTGGTGGACTCCATATAGAGCATATGATCGACGCCGTTGAGCTGGGTCTCCAGCGGCGCGGCAATGGCTTCCGCCACGTCCGCCGCGCTGGCGCCCGGCCAGCTGGCGCTAACGTTGATGACCGGCGGCGTAATCTGCGGATACTGCTCGACCGGGATCAGCTTCAGCGAGACCGCGCCGACAAAGGTCATCAGCAGGGCAATCACCATCGCAAAGCGCGGGCGACGGATAAAAAATGTGAGCATCGCCTCTCCCTTATTCACTCAGCAGCTGAACGGCCGCGCCGTCACGCAGGCGCTGGGCGCCTTCCGTCACTACGCGCTCCCCCGCTTTCAGACCATCGGCCACCACGAAGCTCTGGCCATGCTGACCGCCGGGCGCTAAACGGCGCATCGTCACGGTGTTGTCCGCCGTCAGTACCCAGCAGTAAAAGCCCAGCGCATCCTGCTGAAGCGCAGAGGCCGGGATCATCGGGCTCTCCTTAAGCTGCTGCGGCCGGAAGAAAACCGTGACGTTGCCGCCCGGCAGCAGACGGTGCTGCGGATTGGCAAATTCAGCGCGCAGCGCCACGCTGGCAGTGCGGCTATCAATACGGTTATCGACGGAGGTCAGGGCGCCGTCTTCACGCCGTCCATCGACATCCACCTGCGCCAGCCACGCCTGCTTCAGCGCGGCGATATCCGTGTGCTGTCCCGCTTTCGCGAAAAAGGCGGTCTCATCCAGCGAGAACGCCACGCGAATGGGATCAAGCTGGACCACATCGACCAGCACGCCGCTGGCGGGATTCACCAGGCCGCCGACGTGAAAAGGACTATGGCCGACGCGCCCGGTGACCGGCGAGGTAATGCGGGTGTAGCCGAGCGTAATCTGCTGGGCGGCAATGCGCGCCCGGGCCTGCTCGACGGCGGCGGCGGCGACATCGCGCTGCATCTGCGCGGTGTCTACGTCGTTGCGGCTGATTGCGTGGTTATTTTTCAGCTGCTGGTAGCGGCTCAGCTGCTGCTGGGCCTGGCGTAGCGAAGCCTGCACGCTTTTCAGTTCAGCCTGGGCCAGCGCCAGTGCGGCTTTCGGCTGGGCGTCATCCAGCGTAAACAGCGGATCGCCCTGGTTGACGTACTGCCCATCCTGGAAGTGGCGCTGCACAATCTTTCCTTCGGTGCGGGCGCGAATATCGACGGAGTGAATGGCCTCGACGCGGCCGGAGATTTGCCGTTCACCGGCATGCGGCGCGTGTTCCACGGTGGCGACGCGCACCGGAACGGCCGGCGCGGCGGCGGCGGCGAGCGCGTAGCCTGCCAGGCCCCAGGCCAGCAGGGCGGAGCGGATAATCTTGTTCATGGGGAATTCCTTACGACGATGCGGCGTCCCTCCCCCCTCAGGAGAAGGGACGCCGGGCGGGTCAGACACGCTATGCGGCTTTGCGGAAACGACGGGTCAGGCGCTTCTCAACTTCCACCACCAGGAACATCGCGATACCGATGACCAGCGTGATGAACCAGTAGCGCAGCGGCAGCCCTTCGGTGCCAAACATCGTCTGCATCACCGGTACGTAGATGATGACCAGCTGCATCAGCAGCAGCACGCCGCTCACCAGCCAGATGCCTTTGTTGCGCAGCAGTCCCATGTTCAGCGAGAAGCTGTCGCTGCTGCGGCAGTTAATCATGTAGACCCACTGTGCGGTGACCAGCATCTGCAGCAGGACGGTGCGGATAAACTCCGGACTGTGGCCGCGCGGCGCCAGCCAGGCTTCAAGCATAAAGGCGGCGACGGCGATCATGGTGCCGACGAAAGCGACGCGCCAGACGGCGAAGGCGTCCATAACGTGCTGGCCGGTTTTACGCGGCGGCCGGTTCATGGCGTTGCGCTCGGCGGCTTCAAACGCGAGGCCGAAGGAGAGCGTCGCGGAGGTGGCCATGTTCATCCACAGAATCAGCACCGGCGTCAGCGGAATGATGTTCCCCGCCAGCAGGGCGATGATAATCAGCAGCCCCTGCGCCAGGTTGGTCGGCATGATGAACAGAATGGTCTTCTTCAGGTTGTCGTAGACCCGACGCCCCTCTTTGACCGAACTGGCGATGGTGGCAAAGTTGTCGTCGGTCAGGACCATGTCGGCGGCCTCTTTGGTCACCTCGGTGCCTTTAATCCCCATGGCGATCCCGACGTCGGCCTGGCGCAGCGCCGGGGCGTCGTTGACGCCGTCGCCGGTCATGCCAACCACTTCGCCGTTATCCTGCAGCGCTTTCACCAGGCGCAGCTTGTGCTCCGGGCTGGTACGGGCAAAGATATCGTACTCAACGGCGGCTTTCGCCAGCTCGGCGTCGTCCATGTGCTCCAGCTGATAGCCGGTCATCGCCTGGCTGCTGTTGGTGATCCCCAGCATCTGGCCAATGCTCATCGCCGTCTGCGGGTGGTCGCCGGTAATCATCTTCACGCGGATCCCCGCGTTCTGGCAGGCGTGGATAGCGTCAATCGCTTCCGGACGCGGCGGGTCCATCATTCCGGCAATGCCGAGGAAGACCAGTCCTTCGCGCAGATCGTCGTGGGTCAGCGTGGTGCTGCCGACGTTCGCCGGTTTGTAGGCGGCGGCGACCATACGCAGGCCCTGGCGGGCAAAGCGCGCCATCTCCTCTTCCCAGTACTGCGGCTCGAACGGCACCGCCCCCTGCTTGCTCAACTGATGGCGGCACAGGGCAAAAATCACGTCCGGCGCGCCGGTAATCAGCACCTGCTCGACGTCGCCCATTTTCTGGTGGGTCGCCATGTACTTGTACTGCGAGTCGAACGGGATTTTCGCGACCAGGCGGGCATCGACGGGCGCAAGCTGCGCTTTCGCCGCCAGTACCTTCAGCGCCCCTTCGGTCGGCCCGCCGGTAATGCCCCACAGGCCGCGCTCGTCCTGAATCATCTGGCTGTCGTTACACAGGTCGATGGTGCGCAGATAGGTTTCCAGCACGCTGCCCGGTTTAATCTGCACCGGCTCGTTGCTGCCTTCCAGACAGATGTTACCCTGAGGCTCGTAGCTGTCGCCTTCGACGCGGTAGCAGCAGTCGGCGGTGATGATCGCTTTGACGGTCATCTCGTTCATCGTCAGGGTACCGGTTTTATCCGAGCACACCACGGTCATGGCGCCCAGGGTTTCCACCGTTGGCAGCTTGCGGATAATCGCCCGCTGGCGCGCCATCGCCTGTACGCCCAGAGAGAGAATAATCGAGATAATCGCCGGTAAGCCTTCCGGCACGGCGGCCACCGCCAGGCTAATCAGGGAGAGCAGCAGCTCGCCGAGAGGAATGTCGCGCAGCGCGAGGCTGAAGACGAACAGCGCGGCCATCATCGCCAGGATGATAACGAAAATCGCCTTACCGAGCTTATCCATCTGCACCAGCAGCGGCGTGCGGTGCTTCTCGATGCCCGCCATCATCTGGTTGATGTGGCCGAGCTCGGTCTCCTGACCGGTTGCGGTCACCACGCCAACGCCGCCGCCGGCGCTGATGGTGGTGCCGGAGAAGAGCATATTGATACGGTCGCCCAGCGGCAGTTCGCCTTCCAGCGCGTCGGTGGTTTTATCCACCACCGTCGACTCGCCGGTGAGAATCGCCTCTTCGACCCGCAGATTATGGCTCTCAATCAGGCGCATATCGGCAGGCACGCGGTCACCCGCGCGCAGAATCACGATATCGCCCGGCACCAGGTCGCGGGTCGGGATGGTTTCATGCTTGCCGCTGCGCTGCACGCGCGCGTCGCTGGAGAGCATATTGCGGATGCCCTGCAGCGATTTTTCGGCGTTGCTCTCCTGGATATGGCCGATCAGGGCGTTGATCACCGTAACGCCAAGGATGACGAGCGTATCGACCCAGTGGCCCATGACCGCGGTGAGTGCGGCGGCGGCCAGCAGGACAAAAATCAGGACGTCGTTAAAGTGGGCAAGGAAGCGCAGCCAGGCCGGCTTGCCTTTTTTCTCCGGCAAGGCGTTGGGGCCGAAGGTCTTCAAACGCTCGGCGGCCTCGGCGGCGCTGAGGCCGTCGACGTGGCTTTTTTTCTGCGCCAGCACCGCATCAACCGTCTGCTGATATGCGCGGCGTGGCGCGACATCCCCTGAGGGGGTGGTATTATTAGTTTTGATCGTTTTGGTCAAAATATATCTCCCTTAAAATTCCGTGAGGCGGAAAGCCTGGAATCATTCCGGGCCAATGAGAAAAATTTCAAACAGGCGGGAGATAATTTGAGCTTGCGCAATATTTACTCTCTCGCCAATACAAAATTTATGGTAAGTTAATTCTATAAAACAACTATTGCAGAATATTAATAAACCAAAACTAAACGAGGTCTACTATGTTTGGAATCTATCGCGGACGCCGTCTGGTGCTGTACATCCTGCTGGCCATTATTATCGCTACACTGGTGGGATATAGCACCTATACTTTTGTAAAAGCGCTGGCTTAATAATGACGTTAATTTACATTGCAATGTAATTAACTTAATCACAAATATTACTAAAATAATTAACATAAAAAGAAAGCGGATGTTTAAATATAATACTTAATGCGTATTTTAATAACGTACGAAACCATATTGCATTGATTCTCTTTTTACCGGACAATATGTTTTTAACTGATGATTAACAAATAATGAAACATCCGCTAGAAACGCTCATGAGCGCCGCCGGCATTCTCCTGCTGGCTTTACTCTCCTGCCTGCTGCTGCCGGCGCCCTCGCTGGGCCTGACGCTGGCGCAGAAGCTGGTGGCGACATTCCATCTGATGGATCTCAACCAGCTTTATACCCTGATCTTTTGCCTGTGGTTTTTAGCGCTGGGCGCCATCGAGTATCTGCTGCTACGCTGGGTCTGGCGTCGCTGGTTTTCCCTTGAGCGCTAAGCCGGTCAGGTCGCGCATGCCGTTGACCTGGCCTTCTCACCAGGCGACGTCATCGGGGCCGGTAAATTATCGCTTCACGCGTTTTCGCAATAGCCGCAGCGCAGTTAAGGGTAAGAGCCGCTGGCCGAAGAAGCCTGCGGTTTTCACAGTCCCCTGGCAATGGAGGTGCACGGTGCTTCAGGTCTCCCTGAGTCACCAGGTCAAGGCTTACAAAGAGAGATTCAGGATGGGCTCTGCAAGCAGAGTCCACGGAGCCGGTCTCTGCTTTGATCGGAATATACCCGTCATACTTTCAAGTTTTTAGGGTATAAATAGCTGAAGCGCCTGCGCAAGCCGCTTTATTTGTACTCATACCCGCCACCTACTTTAACGAACCCCGAATGATCGGATCACAACTAATCGCTACATTACAGATGGAGTGTGAATCTTCCGAAACGATTAAATCATAACCTTTTAATACCATATTTCGGTAAGGTAACTCTACCGTAGTAAGCTTAGGATAGACTCTCTGCGAAATAATACTCTGGTTATCAAAACCGATCACCGAAACGTCCTGGGGAATAGAAAATCCCAGCCGTTGCAAAGAAAAGTATACTTCCAGCGCAATTTCGTCACGACCGCAAAAGATGACATTAACGCCACGCTGAATAGCGCCAAGAATATCATTATCTAATACTGTGAAATCATAATCATAGCTAACCGGAACAACAAAGTAATCATCAGCAGAAAACGCAATGTGATTATCATTAAGCGCCTTTATATATCCCTGCTTGCGCTTAACCGCGGCGTGATAACTTTCATCAAAATTAATAAAAAGGCTGCGGGTAAACCATGGGCGATGAAAGACCAGATTAGCAATATTATACAATCCTTGCTCGTTATCAGCCTGCACGCTAGAATAATTACCGCGCGCACAATGACAGTTAACAAACACGGTCTTGACCTCATCAAATATTGACTGATACTCAATTTCACAAGGATCAAGCGAAAGGTAAATAAGACCTGATATTCGTTTCTCTCTAAGAAAATTAAGGTCCAGTTCGGTGGGAGAGGAATCTTCAACATGGATAAAAATTAACTGATAGTTGGTTTCCTTAGCTTTTTCACTGATCGAACCCAGCATTTCACTACCATAGCTACTTCTTCCCATATTTAATGAGATAACGCCAATAACCGGTAGCCGGGATTTTTTCATGTCCCTTGCCGCCGCATTGGGGACATAGTGCAGCTCTTTGGCCTTGGCCAAAATCTTCTCTCTGGTTTTGGCTTGAACTTTTTCAGGGTTATTAAGCGCTCTTGATACGGTGACGTGTGAAATACCCAATGCCAACGCTATATCTTTGATTGTGACCATTTCCATCTACCCTCTCAATCAATAACGTGTGTCGTTAAATAAATCAGACATGGGTCACAACTATTCTCAAAAATACCAACCCGCACCTTTCTCTCCGATATTTGTCCAATCATCAACGGGGTCCTTATCTGCTTGCCACCGCTCAGCAGCAATCGGTGAGCCTTGAAGAGTACCGCGATCCTAATATTACTATACTCTTTAAGATGTTCGTTTTCCACTACGGAGATATCGGAACAATTGTTATCGGGGTACCAGATACGGCAAAATCTAGTACCTGAATGCTTAAGCAAAAAGTCATTAACAATCTACTATCCGATCTTTTTCACTAGATAGCTTATCAGTGGGTAATTTATTGCTAACGATCATCTCCCTGAAATATTCATTATCAATAAAATAGCGTTTAAATACAAAACTGGCTATCAAAAAGAAAATGGCAGGAATAAATGTTACCGCCATCGATAGCCCCAGCAATGTTTCCATAGATAATTTAGCTCCCGCTTCATATCCAATCCAGGTCAGGGTATAGCCCGTAATAGGGCCAGAAATACTCATTCCCAGCTTTTGGCTAAACGAGATAAAGCCAATCGATAAGCCTGAGGTATTCACCCCGGTTTTAATTTCACCATAAAAACCCACCTCAGCGATAGAGGCCCATAAAATAGGCGAGTTAATCTCCGAGACGGCGCAACACAGGAAATAGAAGAGGATTGCCAAATATAAATCACCGATACCGACGATAAAATACATGGCAACGGCCATTAACGCGGACAAATAAAGAGACCAGCGGAATACGGCCAGCTTATTATAGCGATCCGTTAACCATTTAGATATCAACGCACCAGCGATACCGCCGGCAGACCACATCCCCATGAAGATACCGATTTCCCATCCACCTGCGGCTTTTGCAAATTCAGTGCCATAAATGAAGGCAATGTTACCACGCGTGGCGAAAGCAATCAGTAGCAGGACCATAGTAATACAGAGAATCAACCATTGGTCATTTTTCATTAATGATAGAATTTGCTTCTTCGTTGAAATATTTTTGGGGCTATTAATTTCAACCCGTTCTTTAACATAAAAAGCACAAAACATAAGAACAATAATGCTGGCAATCCCTAAGACCAAAAAGGCCAGGGCATAGGCATTTCCAGCCTCGGCAACGCCTTTAGAAGTCACATAGTATGGTACAAAGGTGGTCACAATAATGGTTGCGGCTTTCGCCATCGGGAAACGAAACGTATTCGCCTTCAGGCGTTCAGCAGGGTCGTTGGTCATTACCCCGACAAGAGAAATATAGGGGATCGCAATCATGGTAAACATAATGCTATTTAAAATATATGCCCCTGTTGTCCACCCCAGCCTGGCACTGTAACTTTCACCAACCACGGTGAACAACATAAAGAGGGAAATACCAAAGGGAATTGAACAGATAGCGATCCAATGACGATAGCGGCCCCAGCGAGTTTTCACCTTACCTGACAACCACCCCATCACAGGATCGGTAATGGCATCGATCAAACGCACGGCGAGGAGTACCCATCCCGCATCAATCGGCGTTAGCCCTACCACGCTGATCATAAAAGTATAAATAAGGAGAGAGGCGGAAATAATTGAAACACTTAAGGCCATATCTCCGGAGCCGTATGCCACGTGCTCACGCACGGACATCCGTTCTTGGCTTGTGGTATTCATTTTTCAATCCTCCAGGCTTTACCAGCTTGTATGTAAGGTTTCGATTCGTATGTTTTTTTCGCGAAGAGTATTCACTTTTAATTGCTTACAGTGTGATAGTTTATAGCTGCGTTTCGTTGCGCAGATTTCACCATCATTGATAAACAGCTCGACAATTCCCGCATCAAAAATAATCTCGAGATTTTTTATCTCTGCTGCGCGAGCCCGGTATTGCGCTTCACTCACGACGGTTTCTTCTATGCTCACATAGCCATCGCGGTATGAAATCGCCAGCCATTCCCCCTTATCTCCGGCCAATATGAGGTCTTCGTTCGGCTGTAAACCCTGCTCTAAGCGGATCCTTAATGATTTTCCCTTGTTGATACGATGGTCCTCACCGGCTTTCAATTTGACGTCACAATATTCGTCAACATATTTTTCAAGTTCGTTAACGGGGCGCATAGCGACTTTATTGTTGGCGTTAATGAAGATTTCTTTTGGAATAGACATTTCACCGTTATATGATGATTTAATTGGCTTTTTCATTGCCCAATTAAATAGCCATGCAATACCAACCTGGCGCTGGCCGTCCTTGAACGTTTGTAATGCATAATACTCCGTCGCGAAGTCCAGCACTTGCATCTCGCTTTCCGCAGTGAAAACGCCGTTGTCAAATGTGCCAATAATGGCGTACAGAAGATTGTGACGCTTTGTCTCTGGCTCCTGATAACCGACAATACCGATAGTCAGTACCCATTTAGCGCCCAGCTGGAAAAAATCCGGACATTCAACGCAACGGCCTTTATTTTCAGCAAAATATCCCGGCGCCGTATACAGGACATTTTCAAACGCCCATTCCTCACTGTCCCGTGAGACAAATTGAAGCACGGACGGGTTCCCGTCATAAACGGAGCCGAGGATCATTCGATAGCACTGCGTTTCGCTATCAAACCAAACTTTAGGATCGCGAATATCACAGCCGACTAATTCTATTTTTTTCTCCAGAATAGTCTGGATATGCGTTGCTTTAATACCATAGCGATCAATCGCGGCCTTCTTCTGTACTTCAATATAATCCTTATAGAGATCGTAGGCCGGGAGACGTTCCGTATAGAAAATTTCCGCCTCGCCTTCGTTATTGATAAAGGTCGTACCGGAGAAAGCCCCACCGGTCGCCCCCAGAGAAGCCAGGGGATGTTCGGGATGGTTAAATACCGGCAAATGCGTCCAGGAAATCAAATCGTTACTGATGGCATGCCCCCAGTGCATCGGGCCCCACTCGGTACTGTTTGGATTGAACTGGTAGAACATATGATAAGTGTCATCTATCTTACACAAACCATTTGGATCATTCATCCAGGCCTGAAAAGGTGAGAAATGCAGTTGAGGTCTGAATGTTTCTTGCGTATACCACTCTTTCAGTTTTGATTTTGGGTAGCATTGCAGACCGGTGCCATTATCAATAAGGTAAATAACGCCTTGATGATAGACGTTAGTTTTATCATAGTAATAAAAAAGGGATATCTCTGCCCTGTCTTCATCATAGCTTAAGGTTAACTCACCCTTTTGATGGTGGGTATAATGATAATAATTAAAAAAACCAGCCCCTTCCTGGATTTTATATAGCAGTTGATTATCGCTTTTAATAACTAATAGAGGTAGCGGTTCATTATTTTTCTTTTGGCGCAGCCAAAATTCAATCGTGATGCCTTCAGCAGAGGGTATTGAGAAACTTTTCATATTGATGACCTGTAGGTAAGCTCGGCCAGTTCAGCCACTGGCCGATACGACTTAATAAATTACTTCACCTTGCGTGCGATAAATTGCGCGTGCTTCTTATTGCCGGCTTCTTTTTCTCGGGTGGCTTTTAATTTGGCTTCGATTTCAATTTGTCGGGTTTTCATAAACTCTTCGAAGCGCCGTTTAGCCGTGTCCTTCTGCATTTGCTGCTCTGCGGTCAATTCGCACGTTGATTTACCGATACCCCGACGTTCAATATCGCCAGGGGTCGTAGGAATACGTTCATCTAAAGGCTGGATAGTGACAGCGCCTGGCTTTTTTTGATACCAGTAAGCCGTAGAGGCCCAGTCATCACAAAGATGGTTGGCGTGACCATGCTCAATTGTTACGCGAATGCGTTTCTTGAAATGTACAGGATCGGTAATATGAAATTTATAGCTTGTCTGGAAGCCGGGAACGATGCTTTCGTGTAATGCTGTTCCATTATATAAACCCGCGTTATCCTGCATCCCCCAGGCGTGATTAAAGTAATCTTCCGTGCCGGTACCGTGTATACTCGGCGGCCATGTATCATCATCGACAAATATCATGTCGTCACCCTCCCCCCACCAGCTTCCCTGGAAATGAGCGACCGATAAATTACAGCCGACATAATGCCCCTCGCCTTCAACATTAAGCACTTCATAGTTCCCTTCAGCGCTCAAAGTTGAGATATTGACTTCCGGGCTATTGGTTTGCAGCTCGGGTCCCCAGCCATTGCATGGGTTAGCGCGCTTCCAGTTAGCATGAAAATACGCGATATCATCCTTGTGTTCTTCAGCATACATTTCATAATCGATGTAAAAATACTGCCCATAGGGAATATCATTCTGATTTTCAATTTCGATGACGGCGCGCGTGTTAAACGGCATTGGAAAGAAACAGTTCAGTGCCGCGCTGCCGCCAAACTTATAGCGTTCTTCAGGCTTCGTAGAAATATTAATCGGGAGGGTATTAATATTACCGGGCATGGAGTGACCAATACAGAAAAAGTCCCCCAGGGGCACAACCACACTCGGTTCTTCAGCATTGTCCCAGTACATTTTAATTAGCACTTTGCGGTAATAATGGGGATCGGCCACTTCCCAACACACACCCAACGCATTGTGAATTTCATTGACTGGCGCAATCCATTGGCCCATTTTGGGATCAATAACACTCGCCCCCAGCACGCGGCGACAAAATTGCGTCATCCAGATATGGGTGATACAGCCAGCCCCTTGAATATCTGCTAGCGTTACGCTTTCCCCGGGACCAATTAGCCAATAATCCTGATTCTTACCGCTTTGATCCCAGCTTGAAAGACGCCCCGTTTTTGCATCCCGAACCGTTGCCAGACTTTGTAAAAAACCACCGTATTGTTGAGCCATGATACCCTCCGATTGTCAGTTTAATTTAAATGTACACGTGTACATTTGCGTTGGTTTGAATGTTAGTGACTAAACTCAGGCATAAATGTGATTAAAATCTCGTTTGACCGACGTTAAGGCAGGAAATTAAAGAGATGTGATCGATAACACAAAAATGTACACGTGTACATTTTTGTGTTTAAAATGAAATGATTATGGAATACTGAGGCTAAAGAGATAAAAAATCTTAAAGTGGGGGCAACTATTCCGCCTGAAAAATAATGATATTCCCGCGAGCAAAGTCGCTAATCACGGCTGGCCCATGGAGAACCTGACATCGCGCTAGTGCATTATTTAAGAGAATTGTTTCTGGGAACTCATTAATCGGCCTGACGATGTGAGCCTGGTAAAAAAGCGTCCGCCGGTCTTCCCCCGGCGGACGCTTTTCAGTGCGCGCGGCTGTGATTTTCTTTACGGTAGGCACCCGGCGGCTGATTAAACGTGCGGGTGAAGATGCGGGTAAAGGTTTGCTGCGAGTCAAAACCGTATTTCAGGCAAATATCGTAGACCCGCTGATCGGTATCGCGCAGATCGCGGGCCGCCAGCAGCAGCTTACGCTCGCGGATATAGCGCCCAAGACTCTCCCCTTTATACTGTAAAAACAGTCGTTGCAAATGCCACTTCGAATAACCGGCGTGGCGCGCAATATCGTCAATACGTAGCGGCTGATGCAAATTATCATCAATCCACTCGACGATAGTATCAATGACCTGAGCGGAAATAGTCATATGTCCTCTCTCCTCCTGAACCACTCTCATCGTTAGCGCCACCAGGCGTTAAATGATTGCGTTTTATCAGCGACCCAAACCGGCTCACCCAACATTGGCGTCAGCAGTCGCCACGGTCGCCCTGTGCTGGCCTCCGCCAGCCTTTTGTACGGATCGTCCCATGTGTGTTTTGCCAGCACGAAGCGCCCGGCGTGACCCGGCAGTACCGCGCGTGCATGAACATCGTCAGCGGCTTGCGCCGTCTCTTCCGGCATCATGTGGATGTACTTCCAGTCCTGGTCATACTGACCGTTTTCCATGATCGCCAAATCCACTTCGCCAAACTGTTCGCCGATGGCTTTAAAGTGCGGGCCGTAGCCGCTGTCGCCGCTGTAGTAAATTTTCTGCTGCGGGGTAACGAACATAAAGCTGGCCCACAGGGTCTGGTTGCGCTTGAGGCCGCGGCCGGAAAAGTGGCGCGCGGGCAGGACGTGTACCGTTAGCTCATCGCTCACCTGCAGCGACTGATTCCAGTCCGCCTCGCTGATGATCGCGCTCTCCATTCCCCAGTAGCGCAGGTGCGACCCCACGCCCAGCGGCGTCACCACGCGCTTGACCTTCGGCATCAGAGCTTTGATGGTGGCGTAATCGAGGTGGTCGTAATGATCGTGCGAGATAATCAGCAGGTCGATATCCGGCATGCCCTCAGCGTGCCACGGGTAATCCCCGGCAAAGGCCTTATTAATAAACGAAAACGGTGCGGCATAGTTGCTAAATACGGGATCGATCAGGATGCGTTTGCCCGCCAGCTGCAGATACCAGGAGGAGTGACCGAGCCAGACCATCACGTCCTGCCCTGACGGCAAGCCCGCCAGATCGGTGTTCACCAGCGGCAGCGGCTGGGCCGGTCTGGCATTTTCACGTTTGGCGACCAGAAACTCCCACCATGCGGCCAGCATATTTTTTTGCCCGGTAAAGCCAGGCGTCAGAAGCTGATTGTGAAACTGACCGTCATGATAGTGCGGCGACTGCTCCACCAGGCTGAGCTGCGCGCCCTGCGGCGCCTGACCAAATCCGGCATTTAACACAAACGGCAAAGTTGTTGCTGACGCTAATAACATGATGGCGACCACGCTGAAAGTGACACGGTTCATATCCTGACCTGGCGAAATCCCCCTTCCTGGAGGTTTTTGTTATAAGGCTTGATTATGAGTGAGTAAGCACTCATTATTAGGAAGAAGCTGAAAGTCGTCAAGACGATTTTCAAATTTTGACAGACAGCGTTGCAGCGCCCATGCCGGGCGTGCTTAGATCGTGGTTTTATTATGAGTGAGGTAAAGTGTAGTGGCTCGTCCTAAGAGTGAAGATAAAAAGCAAGCGTTACTGGAGGCCGCAACCGCCGCCTTTGCCCAATCGGGAATCGCCGCCTCAACCTCCGCCATCGCCCGCAGCGCCGGGGTTGCCGAGGGTACGCTGTTTCGCTACTTTGCCACCAAGGACGATTTGCTCAACGAGCTTTATCTGACCATAAAAGCAGACCTGGTTCAGACAATGATAGCGGGTCTCAACCCGAACGAGACCCGGCCAAAAGAGAACACGCGCAATATCTGGAATAGCTATATCGGCTGGGGCGTGCGTAACCCCATGGAGCATAAAGCGATTCGCCGGATGGCGCTGAGTGAACGGATCACCGACGAAACCCGCAACCGCGTCCAGGAGATGTTTCCCGAGCTCAATGAACTGTGCCAGCGCTCAATCAAACCCGTTTTTCAATCCGACGAGTACCGTACCTTCGGCGATGCGTTGTTTCTTTCGCTGGCCGAAACCACCATTGAATACGCCAGCCACGAGCCGGAGCGCGCCGTCCGTTTTGTCGAGCTGGGCTTTGAAGCCATGTGGCAGGCCCTTGCCGAGGACAATAGCTGATGGATCACCGCTCGCTGCATGACAACGCGCATCGTATCGCGCTGGAGCTCCCCTTTACCGAGCACTGCTGGCCGTTTGGCCCGGAGTACGATGTGTTTAAAGTCGGCGGGAAGATTTTTATGCTCACCGCGACGGTACGCGGCCGCGCGCTGGTCAACCTGAAGTGCGATCCGCAAAAATCGCTGCTTCATCAGGCGATTTACCGCAGCATCGAGCCCGGCTATCACATGAACAAAAAGCACTGGATCACCGTAGTTCCCGGCGAGGACATCAGCGTGGATCTGCTGGCGGAGCTGATCGATGATTCGTGGAATCTGATCGTCGATAAACTCAGCAAAAAAGAGCAGCAGCGCCTACGTCCGGGTTGATTTTCAGCGCTGCGCGATAAGTGTTATCGCATTTTTGCCCCTTATCATTTGCCCGCCATCGCTGTACTCTTCCTTCACGAAACGCACCCGCAAGGGGTTGTAAACAGTGAGGAAGAGTATGGATATCGTATCGGTTGCCTTAAAGCGCTACTCCACCAAGGCATTTGACGCCACCAAAAAGCTAACTGCCGAGCAGGCGGAAAACCTGAAAACGCTGCTGCAGTACAGCCCGTCAAGCACCAACTCCCAGCCGTGGCACTTTATCGTTGCCAGCAGCGATGAAGGCAAAGCGCGCGTTGCCAAAGCGGCGAGCGGCACCTACGTGTTTAACGAACGTAAAATTCTCGATGCCTCCCACGTGGTGGTGTTCTGCGCCAAAACCGCAATGGACGACGCCTGGCTTGAGCGCGTGGTGAACCAGGAAGAGGCCGATGGCCGCTTCGCAAACGCCGACGCCAAAGCCGCGAACCATAAAGGCCGCACCTTCTTTGCCGATATGCACCGCAAAGAGCTGCACGACGACGATCAGTGGATGGCGAAGCAGGTTTATCTCAACGTCGGCAACTTCCTGCTGGGCGTGGCGGCAATGGGCCTGGACGCCGTGCCGATTGAAGGCGTCGATTTCGCGATTCTCGATGCCGAATTCGACCTGAAAGCCCAGGGCTACACCAGCCTGGTGGTGGTGCCGGTCGGCCATCATAGCGTCGAAGACTTCAACGCTACGCTGCCGAAATCACGCCTGCCGCAGGCGACGACCATTACCGAGATTTAATTCCCTTCAGCCGGGAACGCCCGGGTCATGGCGCAGCTGCGCCTCGCCCGGGGCTTCCGTAGCTCTTCTCTTCGCCCTCTTTTTCCGCCGTTAGCGCTCCGCAGGAAGGATATCGCCGTTGACCCGCCTTCCGGGCGCGAACATCAACCGTTTCTCGGTCAAATACCCTGAAATAGCAGCATATTTGCCACACCGGCTAAGGCCAGCCACGGGCCGAATGCCAGCGGCTGATTGAGATCTTTTTTTGCCCCTCCTCGCTGTACGAACGCAAACAGCAATCCGCTTATCGCCGCCAGTAAAACCACATGGGGTAATGCTTGCCAGCCTAGCCAGGCCCCCAGCGCGGCCAGTAGCTTAAAATCGCCATAGCCCAGCGCATCCTTGCCTGTCAGTAGCTTGAAGAGCCAGAACAGGCACCACAAGCAGAGATATCCTGCCACTGCGCCAATCGTCGCCTGCGGCAACGAAACAAAACACGACTGAAGATTAAACAGTAAGCCGATCCACAATAAGGGCAGCGTCAGGACATCGGGTAGCAGCTGTCGGTGATAATCAATAACGGCCAGGATCAATAAAAAAGAGACGAATACCCAGGCGCCACAAAGCGCCAGCCCCGGCGGAAATACACGCGCGGTTAAGACAAACAGCGCGGCGGTGGCCGCCTCAACCAGCGGATACTGCGCGGAAATAGGCGCGCCGCAACAGCGAGCCTTGCCCTTTAACAACAGGAAACTCAGCAGAGGTATATTATCCCTTGCGGCAACAGGAGTATGACAATATGGGCAACGAGAGTGCGGCAATACCAGATTAAAGCGCGCCGTGGGTTCAGATGAAGGCAGTGACAGCTGCAGCAACGCCTCACGCTGCCAGTGTTTCTCGAGCATTACGGGTAAGCGGCAGATCACCACATTGAGAAAACTCCCGACGATAGCGCCTGTCGCCCCAAGACCAAACCACCAAATGATGGGATACGTGGATGAAAAAGCCACTAATAATGTCATAAAGCGCCCTCTGCGGGTCCAGCATCTCCCTCTTTTTCCTGTCGGAGGGGGACATCACGGATCAAAATAATTGCCCCTGCGTCTGCCAGGCTATCTGGCCCCGCTCGTTAGCCCGGCCAACCTTCGCTATCAATGGTTTCATGGCCTCAGGCAGCATCGGTCCGCTCCGCACCAGTCCGTTAAATCGATAGCCGCCGCCAGCCCCCACGACTCCCCTTCCCTCGATGTTCAGATGAGGAGAGTCCTGTTTCAGGACCAACGCCAGTTCCCCTTTTCCGTTGCAGCTCAACTCTCCGTCAACATCGGTGAGATCCAAATCGCCCAGAGGCGTCGCCATCTGAGCCTGCCGCCACTTGATGACGCCGCCAAGACGCTGGCAGCCATGGGAGGTAAACTCCCCCTGGTGCAATTGCAGCTGCAGCCCCCCTTTGAGGGTCATCGCTAACGCCAGCGGCAGCTGCTGGCGGACAAAATCGGCAGGAGCGGAAAGTTGCCACTCATACCATTCAAGATCGTGCCAACCGCGTAAAGTTCCTGTTCCCTGCAAGCCACGGGGATCCCGCAACGCGACTTTTATTGCCGGTCGCCAGGAGGAGAAAGTGAGCTGCCAATGGACGTCTTCAATCGTAACGTTGCGCCAGGTGAGCTGGTACACGCGACCTTGCCATAAAGACCCGGAAAAGCGACCGGCCTTAATATCGGCGGGCATAAAAACGCGCACTACCCCGGCAGGGGCATTTCCCGCCAGCAGCAGCAGATAACAGACCAATACAAGCACCAGCTTCTTGAGTTTAAGGCTCATCTTTACGCTCCAGCGTCAGTTTATTTACCGCTACCCATCCCGGTTTATCGCGGTACGCTGCCACCTCCAGGGCCGTAATATGGATGCGATGCTGTTGCTCCAGAGTAATCAGCCAATGCATGAATCCGTTAAAGTCGCCGGGCTCCAGCGTTATTGCCAGCTGTTGTCCCTGCGGCTGAATACGCGTGATACTCACCCCCTGAGCTGCCGCGCTCTGCGTAACAACCGCCGACACGCTGAGGTTTTCGTCACGGGCGGATAGCGGCCGTGTATCCTGTTGGCGTATACGTGGCGCCAGCTGCAACATCCGCTCTATCGTGCTCTTTTCATCGGCAATCGTGCGCTGCCATTGCGCCGCCTGCTGCCGCCACGGTAACCACAGGATGTAATAAAACAGACACGCGACAGCCAGGCCTCCGCCCCCCAATACCAGGGCACGCTCCCGTAGGCTAAGCTGTTGCCAGTAGCGCTTAAATGTATTCATCTTTTATTTCCAGCGTCAGCCGGCTCTCAACCCCATGCGGGTTCTGTTTAACCTCGCCCGGCTGCACCCGATAATGTTGCCCCGCGCCGCTCTGGAACTGCTCTAACACCAGAAAAGATGCGGCATAGAGATCAATTTTCAGCGTTTTACGCCCGGCATCATAGGACAACGCCCGCAACTCGATTTGCGGATGCTTCGCCATCAGTTGTTGCAACTGATGCATGTGTACAGCCAGTCCATCCTGCCCGGTCGGCCGTAGCTGCTGTAGGTGCTTTTGCAGCTGCGTACGAGGGTTAAGCACATTTTTATCCGCCGGGAACAGCGCCTGGTAGACCCGACGGCTTTCCTGCCGCCAATGGTCTGCCTGTTGTCCCAGCTGATAGTGAGATAAACCGGCATTCACGCACGACAAGAGTAAATAGCCGGTGAATAACATCATCACCGGCCGCCAGGGCCGTAGTCCCGCTCGCAAAGTCCCGACGCGGGCAAATTCACCCTGACGAAGATCGGCGCCATCATAGGGTTCCCCCCCGGCCGCCAGTTGCAGAAAATTCTGCGGCGTATGCGCTCGCCATTCACAACAAGGGGGGCTTAACGCAGGCGGTTGGGAATAGCTCTCAATCACCTTCGGACTCCAGATGGCTAAAAACTCGGGTAGCCAGGACGATTCCACCACCATCCCGGCGTGAGCCTCTCGCCGAAATAACCACCGATCATCGACGTTCACCGCGCTCCAGCCGTGGTCGACCCGCGGCAGCGCAAGCACATCCGGAAGCATTGTCAGCACCCGTACCCCTAGCCGATCGCAACGGCTGATCCACTGATGCATATCGCGTTTGTCGACTACCGCAACGTCACATACCTCGCCGCGCTGGTGTAAAATGGCGAAATGAAGCCCATCGACCTCCGTTGCCAGCTGCTCCTCGAGCATGAACGGCAGCAGCTGCAGACGCTGGCGCCCGGCGTTAGGCGGAAGCGTCACTTGATGGAAAACAAACTCACTCGCAGGGACCAGGATATGTGCCGGATAAGTCGCGAAAAGATGCGTTAATCTCTCATCGTTTTCCCCCGTCGCCAGTTCGCCTTGCTCATCCCCGCCTGGCGAACGGAAAGACCACCGCACGGGCTGTTTTTCATCACCGGGCAAATGCAGTATCAACCGGGCCTGTAGACGCGATTTTTTGCTCTTCATTAGGGCTCCCTCAGCATGCTGAATCCAGGCTGTCGTCGTATCACCTGGAAGCGATGACCCGACTTGCTCAACAGGCTGCGCTGGCTATAGTGAATGTCCCCCACCTGCACATTAAAATCGGCAAAAAACAGATCGCTCTTTACGGTCAATACGTACTTGATCGCAGAGGTATCCCTGTCCTTAAGCGCCTCCTGAGCCAAAAATGCTGTTGTGCTATTCCAGCCGCCGTGCGGACGTTGCTGTAGCAGCTTCTTCGCCCCCGCGGGATCCAGTTCCCCCACAAATAGCGCCGCGAATAAGGGACTTTGCGACTCGCTCAACGTATTGATATTTATCGACAGCGTCTGGACAGGCAGTACGCAAACATAGGGCAAAAGGCGACGATAAAGTTCGGCATCAACGCCAGAAACGGTCCGCAGCTCGCTGATATCCTGCATCGGTTGATGCGCGGGTAGATACGGCGCCGATTGCGGCCCGTCGCGCGCATCTTCACTCCCCTCGATTCCCAGCGCATTATCGCTGTCTATCCAGTCGCTCAGGGCTGCGGTTATCTGCGTCGCACGCAATGCCCCCTCACCCAGGTTGATAAGTAACTGTCTGAAAACCTGTCTGGAGTAAGGTAACGTCGACTGCCTTCCCTCGCCGGCGCCCCCCTGGTTAATCGCATTGAGATTAAAACAGGCCTGTCCATCAACGATCAGCCCGGAGACTTCGCCATCATCAATGGTAAAACGGCGAGGTCCCTGCGCCCACTTTTGGGCTAAATCCGTTTTATTCGGTGAACCAGATGCGTCTCTCTGTAGTATTTTTGCGGCCAATGATTCCGCCGACCGGGCATACCATTTCGCCCGCAGACGCTCCACTTGAGCCATCGTCCGCTGCCAGGCTCGGCCATTACGCTCGGCTATCGTTGTCGACATGGTCACCATGAGCGCCAGAATCAGCAATACCACCAGCAACGCTACGCCTCTTTGCCGCCGCTTCATGCTTGCTCTCCGGTCGTGACGAAAAATAAGCGGCTCACTTCACCCACGTCGGCCACGACTAACGACACTTCAATTCCCTCGGGTAAACGCGTTGTGTCGTTCCAGCTATCGCGCCACATACCGTTGGCAAAAAAGCGCAAACGAAAAGCGCTCACGTCTTTCAGCAAAACCTTCACGATTGGCTCTTCCCCAGCCTGCGGATCCGTATGAACATAGTTCAGCCGCTCCAGCTGCTGATGGCGCAGACGATACCCCACCCGCTGCAGCTCGGAGCGGGGTAATATTCCCATCGGGTTTTGCCAACCGTTACGCATGAAGGAGATGCTCCAGTCCGCACTTTGGCGCTGATAACGAGCAGCGTAGAACAGTCGTTCATCCCCTCGCGGAGGGCGCGGGATGATCTGACCAAAGTCGCCCTCCAGGTAAACGAAGGCGCGCTGAAGCTCGGTTAACCGTTGTACCTGACGCTGTGCCATCTCATCATTGCGCATCACCCCCTGTAATATCTGGAAAGCGCTGAGACTCAACGCTGCAAAAATGGCTAATGCGAGTAACATTTCCAGCAGCGTAAAACCTCGTTCGCGGCAACGGCTCATTCGTGCACCACGTAGCTGCGTAAAGAAAATATCGCCGCGGCATCTTGTTTATGGCGCCGCACTTCAATATCCAGCGCCCGTAGCTGGCTGAGCTCTGTATCAACCCCCTGCCAGCTGAGATACCACTCTTCTCCGGCATAGGTCACCGAAGCGCCCGTCGCGCTTTTTTCGGGCCATAGTTTGTTGAGATGTAATCTGACCTGTTGGTTATCGGCCAGCCAACTTGCCAGCATTTTCTCTTTCATCATGCCTGCGTTTCTGGCCTGCTGGGCGGTGGTTTGCAGCAGGGTTAGCCCGGCCAGAGCAAAAATGGCCAGCGCCACCAGAACCTCCAGCAGCGTCATCCCTTTTTGTTTATTCATGGCGCGCCTCCTTTTGCCGATGTCGCAATCGCGCCGCTTTCATCTACCCGCAGCCAGACTTCGGAGCGATCGTTTTTCTCGCCGAAAATTAATGTAAAGGGCGTAATCTCCCCGCCAGGCAATAGCAAAATATCGGGGTCCGCCGCCGGTTCCGCGGTTGGCGGCCACTCCTGCAGAGGAGGGAGACGTAGCGTGAGCGGCTGGTTATCCGGAACGTGGCCGCCTAACGCAGCCTGACGCGGTTGCCATATTTGCCAGACGTAGCCCTGCCAACGATCCGAATGCGCAACCGAAGAACGCGTTTCCGCCGCCTGGCTTTGCAGCACCTGAAACTGCCAGCCATTGGGCCGAATCTGGATCCCCAGTAGCCGATCGTTTTGCATACCGCTATCCATGGCAAACTCCAGCTGCGCCTGAAAGCGTTGCAACTGTTGCTCCGCGGTATCCTGCTGCATGGCCGGAAATGACATGATGACCAGACTGGCCGCGCTCCCCATCAGCAGCACAACAAGCATCATTTCCAGCACGGTAAAACCACGCTGACGCACTATTTCTTACCCAGCGTCCAGTTACCGATATCATCGTCAGTACCCGGCACGCCATCTTGCCCGGAGGAGAATATGTCTATCTGTCCGTGCTGACCCGGGCTGACTAGCTGATAATCCCCACCCCACGGGTCCTGAGGCAAACGGCGAATATAACCATCCTGGGGATAATGACGCGCTTCGGGTGGTACCGACGGTTTCGTGATTAGCGCCTGCAGCCCCTGCTCCGTGGTGGGATATCGGCTGTTATCCAATTTATACATATCCAGCGCGCTCTCTAACGCCACAATATCGCTGACGACTTTTTGACGATCGGCTTTATCTTTATTTCCCATCAGATTAGGTACAACTAAACTTGCCAGAATGCCCATAATGACAATGACCACCATGATTTCCAGCAGCGTAAAACCACGCTGACTCTGTCGCCGCATTTTAATCTCCTTATATTTGCCCATCAGATTCACATGCTGATTAAATTATTTAATTGCAGGATCGGTTGCAGAATGGCGATGACGATAAATAACACTATTGCCGCCATACCAACGATCAAGAGAGGTTCAAACAGCCCCAGCGCTAATTGCATGTGAGACGTCAATTCCCGGTCCTGGTTATCCGCAGCATGTTCCAGCATGCTGTCCAGTTCCCCACTACGTTCACCGCTGGCGATCATATGGCGCATCATGGGGGGAAAGAGTTCGGTCATTTCCAGCGCGCGATGCAGGCTAACCCCCTCGCGCACCGATTCCGTCGCTAACGACAGCTGTTGACGCGCATATTCGTTGGTGAGCACCTCGCCGCTAATACGCATCGCTTGCAGCAACGGCACGGAACTGGCGTTCAGAATACTCAGCGTTCTGGCATAACGAGCGGTATTCAGGCCGCGGGCAACGCGCCCAATAATGGGCAGGCGCAGCAGCCGATGATGAAAAGCAATACGTCGACTTTCATGGCGTAGCAATCGACGAATCAGCACTAGCCCGGCGAACAGCAGCAACAGTATCCCGGGACCAAAAGTGCGAACCCCGTCGCTCATCGCCATGAGCACTCGCGTTGATAGCGGTAGCGCCTGCTTCATATGAATAAACTGCTCGACGATCCTGGGCACGACGGCAGAAAGAAGCGTGGCAACGACGCTAATAGCGACAACGGTGAGCACGCAGGGATAAATCATGGCCTGCATGATGCGCGCGCGCATTTGCTGGCGCTGTTCGGTGTAATCAGCGAGTCGATTCAGAACCTGGTCCAGGTGACCAGAAGCTTCACCCGCCGCCACCATCGCGCAGTACAACCGCTCAAAACTGGCAGGATATCCTGCCATCGCTTCCGCCAGCGAATGACCTTCAAGAACTTTGCTACGCACGGCGGCCATCAGGCTACGCTGGCGCGGTTTTTCACTTTGTTTTGCCACCGCATCCAGCGCATCTTCCAGAGGTAAAGCGGCAGCGACCAGCGTCGCCAACTGGCGAGTCAGTAGCGCCAGATCGGCGCTGCTTATTCCACGCGACCAGGAAATACGCCACCCGCGTTTATTCCGCCCGGCCTCATTCAGCCCTTCGACCAGCGCCAGCGGAACCAGCCCTTGTTCTCGTAAGCGTTGACGAGCATGACGAGCGGAATCTGCCTCCAGGCTCCCCCGCCGCTTTTTACCCCGCTCGTCTAATACCTGATAGTGGAATAACACGCGGTCACTCCTTTTCCTGAGACTGGTTTTCAGTCACCCGGATGACCTCTTCCCAGCTTGTCTCGCCGGACAGGGCTTTTTCCAGCCCGGCATAGCGTAACGTTTTGTATTCATGCTCCAGTAAGCGGGCAATCGCGAACTCGCCGTGGCCCTTATGGATTGCGGTACGGATCCTATCGTCAATCAGCAGTAATTCATGTATCCCGGTACGCCCACGATAGCCAGTAAAGCCGCATTGCGGACATCCCTTCGGCTGCCATAAGCGAGTTCCGGGCGCAATCCCCATCTGATGGGCCAACGCGGGATCGACTAAGTAGGGCTGGCGGCAATCGGGGCAAAGAGTCCGCACCAGCCTCTGCGCCAATACGGCCAATAACGACGTAGACAGTAAAAAAGGTTCAATCCCCATATCTTGCAGACGTGATAATGCCCCCAACGCACTGTTGGTATGGAGTGTTGAAAGAACCAAATGCCCGGTCAAGGATGCCTGAACCGCAATCTGCGCGGTTTCACTATCGCGGATCTCCCCAACCAGTACGACATCAGGGTCCTGACGCAGAATGGCGCGTAAACCGCGCGCAAAAGTCATCTCTACTTTGGCGTTTACCTGCGTCTGACCAATACCCTCGAGCTCATACTCAATAGGATCTTCAATCGTCATAATATTGCGTTCACTCGCATTGAGACGACTCAACGCCGCATAAAGCGTCGTGCTCTTCCCTGAACCTGTCGGACCGGTGACGAGGAGAATACCGTGCGGCCGCTGAATCAGTTCATCGATCTGCTGCTGGTGCGATAATGACATGCCTAATGTCGACAGATCCAAATTCACGCTGCTTTTATCCAGCAAACGCAGAACAATTCGTTCACCGTAATGAGAAGGTAAAGTCGACACTCGCACATCAATCGCCCGGCCGCCAATGCGTAACGCCATGCGCCCATCCTGAGGAATACGCTTTTCCGCGATATCCAACCGCGCCATAACCTTAATACGAGAGATCAATAAAGAAGCCAGACGGCGCTGAGGGCGTAATATTTCACGCAGTACGCCATCTACCCGAAAGCGAATTTGCAAATGACGTTCATAGGTTTCGATGTGAATATCTGACGCTTTATCCTTAATCGCCTCGGTCAGCATGGCATTAATCAGACGGATTATCGGAGCATCATCATCGGCATCCAGCAAATCATCGCTGTCAGGTAACTCTTCCTCCAGGGTATAAAAATCCACTTCGTTGCCGATATCAACCATCAGTCGCCGCGTTTCGGTTGAGTCTCGCTGGTAACTACTAATCAGTTGTTTCTCAAACTCCGCATTCGATAGCGTACGAATATTCAGGGCACACCCGGCAACCCTACGGGTTTCAAGCAACGCTGCGGCTGTCGTTTCCACGACACGCAGCACCCGGCATTCAGTATTCTCCCACTGCAGTAAAATGCGTTGAGCATGCGCATAGGCAAAGGGAAGCTGCGGATGCGGTTTATTCACGTCGGCAACAGGCATATTCTTTACCCCTCCTGCGAATAAAATGCGCTAATCGCCGCGCGAACCTTCAGGAAGGTGGCGCCATTTTGATCCGGAGGCAGCTTTAATACGTCATTGTTTAACGTCGCGGGGTTATCCTGATGACCACGCTGCTGAATTTGTTCCTGATTAAAAGCATGATATTTATCAGCGGATGCATGACGATACTGATCGCGATCGCGGATAATTGATGGGCGAATAAAGAGCATCAGATTACGTCTGGAGACTTTTTTACTGTTAGAGCGAAACAGGTAACCCAGAACCGGAATATCTCCCAGCACCGGGACTTTATCCACGCTATCCGTCACGCTTTTATCCAGCAGCCCTCCGACGACGACCGTTTCGCCACTTCCCACCAGCACCGCATTATTAACCGTGCGAGTATTGAAGGTCGCCCCCAGGTCAGCGCTACTGCTGGAGGCGGCGTCAGCCACGCTGGAAACCTCCTGTTCGATTTCCAGTAAAACAGAATCCCCTTCGTTAATCTGTGGCTTTACCTTCAACTTAATCCCGACCGTTTTGCGCTCCACGGTATTGAAGACGTTATCGCCAGAGGTTGTTTGCGAGCCGGAGAGCACCGGTACCTCCTGGCCGACATTGAACATGGCCTCCATATTATCCAGCGTCACGATGCTCGGCGTCGCCAAAATATCATTCTTGCTATTACTGGAAAGCGCGCTCAATAACATCGCCCAATTACCCTGATAAAACCCGGCCGCAATACCATTAAGACCGTTGAGCGTACTGGCAATCGAGCTATCCACCGCGCCCTCTTTTTTATATTGATTGGCTCCGGCAATTGCGGTCGTAATAGGTAGGCCCGTATTGGTAAATTGCGACATGCCGCTATTTTTATTGGCCCACTGAATGCCCAGATTGAGACCATCAGCATCCTGTACTTCGGCAATAATCGCTTCGACCAGGACCTGGGCGCGACGAATATCCAGCTGAGCTATCACCCCCTCCAAATCCCGCATAACGTCCGGGGCCGCCGTCAGGATCAGCGAGTTGGTTTGCTCATGCGCTTTGATAGTAATGTCTTTGCGTAATGCGATGGCCGGTTTAGCACTCTTTTGCTCGCCCTGAATAGTGTCGCCGATCCCCGTTAAGACCTCGACCAAATCGGTCGCTTTGGCATACTTCAGGTAAATGACTCTGGTGTTGCCCTGAACAAATTGTTCGCGATCCAGCTGCTTAACTATCGCGATAATTAATTGACGAGAATTCGGCTCGCCGCTAATCAATACCGAATTCGTGCGTTCATCCGCAACAACATTCGCTATCATTAAGCCCGATGACGCTGATTTACCGGCATCCCGGGTTAATTCGGTCACCATTTTGACAACGTCTGCAGCAGACGCGTAGGCCAGCGGTAACGTGACGACGCTGCGATCGCCCGCTTTATCAACGCGCTCAACTATTTCCATCAAATGTTTAATCACTCCCGCCCGTCCCGTCATCAACAGGACGTTGGAAGGCTCATAATGCACAACGCTGCCCACCCCGGCGTTATCATTCAATTGACGAAGTAACGGGACCAAATCACGGGCAGGCACATTATTGACGGACACAACGCGCGCCACGACTTCATCTCCCTTTCCCGGTTGAGCATCGCTGGCAAGAGGTACCGCCGCGGTTTTTGCATCTTTGGCGCGGACCACCTTCAGCACGCCGTTCTTCATGTCCACCACGGCAAAGCCGTATACATCCAGCACGCTCAGGAAAAACTGGTAATATTGTTCATCGTTGAGCCTATCGTAACTACGCACCGTAATCGTGCCGTGTACAGCCGGATCGATAATAATCGTTTTATTCAGGTTCTTGCTGACGGTATTAATAAACTCCTGAATATCCACCCCCTTAAAACTGGCAGAAAACTCAGCGCCCACTCCCTGCCGAATGACCAGCGAAAAAAACACCAAGACAACGATACAGAGTCTTTTGATTATTTTTATATTCAACAATTAATCATCTCCAGGCACAAAATAAATATTCTGCCGCTTACCGTCACGCTCAACGGTAAGATTCAACTCACTGAGTTCAGCAAGCTGTTTCAGTGCCTGCTGAGCCTGTTGAGTATCGCGTAAATCCATACCATTAAGCACAATAGCAAGATCGTTGTCCTGCAAACCTGATTGATAAAATAAATCCCTATTCTTACCTGCATTAAGGCGATAGCCTGCAAGTTTGTTCTCCACCATGACGGGTGCCACCTTGATATAATCAAGAATATTTTGCGGGTGTTTTTGCAACCGGGTCTTGATTTGCGCTACTGATGATTTATTGATGCTTCTTCCGGCCTCCGATTGTTCATTAAACAATAACGATTCATAGCGCCCCTGGTAAGAAATCACAATGCGGTCAGAAAGAATAGACATAATTTTGGCAGAATAACCCGGCAGGCTGTCACCGGCAAAAAGCGTCAATTGCTTGCTATCTTTGGCAATAATCGCCATCGAATTTTTAGGGTCGGAGCTCACCACAACCCCGGCCAAACGGAGTTTGAGCGACGACGGCGGCGCATGACGGAGAATATTGTCGGATACCGATCGGCCTGAGGCGGAGGAAGCGGGCGACGAAGTCCCAAAGAGGGTAAAACGATCGTTTTCCGCCGCAATTCCGCGGTCTGGTTTTGCTGGAGCGGGATTGGCTTTCGCTTTCGCCAGGTCCACATGGTATATATCGTCAGCCAGCCAGCTCCGCCAGCTCAGCAGAGCGAGCTGATTTAATATCAAGAGCGATAATCCCCACATCATCCAACGCGGAGTCAAAAACCGCGAAGTCGCTTCTCTGCATGCCAGCAACCTGCCAGATAATTGCATCTCGCCCACCTCTACCCTACTTTCTGTTTATTTACAGAGGAACTTTTATGGAACGCGACCTTTATGCCTTTGGTCATCACGATGCTAATCCTTGCTCTGTTATCCCATCAGGAAAATATTTATTAATATAACTTCCGCAATATGCCCCGCGGCATACGCAGACAATAAACCAATCGGTTCCACACAAGCACGGTTGAATATCTTACGATTATCCAGACCGCGCTTGTGTGAATAAAAAAACGAACCAATGGCAAAGTATTACGCGATACTCGCTTAATATTTTATTTATCTGCCCAGATTGATTTCAGAGGCCAGATAGTCAACGATTTTACGTTTATATCTCCGCCTTTACTGTATATCTCAATGCCTTGACTGGCCGGCTCCGGGAAAATCTGATCCGTCAGCACGACCTCGCCTTTCCCTGAGAAAACGGTAACAGATGAAGTATCGACAATAATACGCAGCGCTACCGAGGCGTCATCCGACAACGGCAGCGGGGCGCTATGGCGGGCCGCAAATCCAGAATTAAACGCATTCGCTCCCGATTTTGTACGGTCGATAAACACTTCGCCGGCCGCGGCATCATAGCCAACCAGCGTCTCCTCGCCGTGGCTCCCCGTGCGAACCTTAAAGCCCGCTTCGCTCGCGCTGCCTGGCTGCAGTTCCGCCTCGATTTCATACACCTGGCCCTGAACCTGGCCATCCGCTAATAGCGTGTCACCAGGGGCAACCACCTTCTCCTCGGACAGGGTAAACAAGGCGTTATCACGCAGCGATTTCAGCGCATCCACCGGCGTTTGTACCAGGCGAATCTTATTATCAATCGTCTGCAAACTTAACTCTCTAACCAGAGTCTGCCCGCCCCGCCACGGGGTGGTAGGAATGCTGCCCGCGTAGTTCCAGTTGCTCATCCAGCCAAGCCAATAGCGTTTACCATCAGGTGCGTCATTCCAGGTCACTGCCGCGTAAAAATCCGACCCGAAGTCCCCCCAGTTCGCAATCTGTTTGGGCCGATCGGACTGTATGATGTGATCGACCAGCACATGACCAAAACCGGCGGTGCTATTGTCCACAATCCGGATTTGCGCCATCTCTCCCTTCAGCGCGGCCACGTTCCAGGAGCGCCAGCCCAGCGTTTCCGAATTATCCCCGGTTTCGCTATAAACGACCTTGCCATCCACCAGCAGGTTAACCGTGGTCTCCGTTGATACTGGCTGCGCCGGCTCATCCCCGGCCATAAACTGGTCAGCCAGGATATGGCCATATCCACCGGTATTTTCATCAACGATCATTATCCGGGCGGACTTACCCTGATACTCTTGCACATCCCAGTGCGTCCAGTTCAGCGATTCACTGTCGCTACCGGTCGCCGACCTGACGACTTTACCATCGACCAACAGCACGACGGCCGCCGCGCCTTCCGCGCCATAAGGATGATTACCGCCGCCAACGAGGAAGTTGATGTAGGGTTTATTGATGGTGAAGTTCGCTGAGGTCAGGGTCCCCGTCACCGCATCTCCCCCTTTACCCACTAATTCACCAAAATAGCTGTTGACCAGTTTCCCGCCCATAAAACCGGAAACCTGCTGCTGCGTCGCTATCGTGCCGCTGGCAACGACCTGACCAACAAAATCGCCGTTTGAGGTCCAACCAATATCATCATAGGTTGCGCCATCTTCCCCCTCAAAATCGGCACCGGCAAACAGCAGATCGCCGGAAGGCGGAACGCTGTCTTCAACCGCATCCGGGTTACGCGGATGGTTGCCGCCGCCGACCAGCAGATTGATGTAGCGATCGGTAATTTTAAACGCCGGAGACGTTACGCTGCCGACGCTGGCATCACCATTAATGAAGGTATTGACGAGCTGCTCTCCCAGATACTGGCTAACGCCAGACTGCCCGGCGCGGTCACCTTTAGACAGATAAGCCCCCTGCAAATCTTTTGTTGCCGTCCAGCCGGATTCGCTCTCGCTTTCCTCGAAATCGGCAATGAGTGAACCGACGGGCGCCTCGCCGTTGAACACGCTATCATCATCAGGCGTGAAACGTTCACCATCAAAGTGACCAATAAAATACTGATTACCCGATCCGCCAGCAGGCCCGCCGGGATTGATATTTATGACCATTACCCATTTTTTATTATTACTGTCACCATCAACGGGCAGTTCAAATAAATCAGGACATTCCCAGACGCCACCAACGGCATTCTCCGGACCAAATTCGCTCATAAAGTTCCAATTACGCAAATCGGTCGATGAATAAAATACCGCTTTATGCTGAGTCGCAATGACCGCCACCATGATCCATTTGTTTTCCGGCGCATACCAGAATATTTTAGGATCGCGAAACTCCTTAAACTGACTCTCATAGCCCGCTGGCGGTAAAGGGATGACCGGATTATCTTCATACTGCGTCCAGGTTCGCCCTTTATCCAGGCTATAAGCAATAGACTGCGCCTGGGTTCCCGCCGCGATGGTCTTTCCATTATCCAGCGTCATGTCGGTTGGATAATAGCTGGTGTACATAGCCACCATTGCCGGCCGATCCGCTTTGCCAAAACCGCTGCTATTATTGAAATCAACTACCGCGCTGCCGGAAAAATACATCTGCGTGACGTTACCATCGGCATCTTTTTCCACCGGCAGCGCAACGGGAAGCTCCTCCCAATAGACCAGATCCCGACTGACGGCATGTCCCCACGAGAGATCTCCCCAGCTATTGCCATTCGGATTATATTGATAAAAAAGATGATATTCGCCGTCAAAATAAACCATGCCGTTAGGGTCGTTTTGCCAGTTTTTAGCCGCAGTAAACTGTAGCTGAGGGCGATATTTTTCAAGATACGATGACTGCTGATGTGAGGAATGATTCTCGCTATAATCATCCGAATTATCACACCCCGCCAGTAACGCTAAACTTGCCAGAGTAATAAGGGTAAGTCTATTTTTCAGAAAAAAATGATGTTTCATATACTGTCCTTATATATTCTTTCGTTCTGTTCCAATACTTGATATTTAAAAAACAAGTTTAATGAGGAGATATAATACGTTATCCATAACTTATATTATTTTAATAATTTGAACTATCTCCTCATTATTATTTATGCCAGGAACCCGGCCCAGTAGCCAAAAATGCCGATAATAAATATGACGATAATCATCAGCAGCGGGTTCACCTTCTTACGGAGTAGCTTTGCCACAAACAGGGTTAACAGCAGCGGTAACATACCCGGCAATAGCTGATCCAATATCCCCTGGACCGTTGTCACGACGACCTGCCCATCCGCGCCGGTAATGCGGGAGACGACAATCGGCACATTGATCGTTGTCCATCGACAAACCAGCGCCCCCATAATAAACAGTCCCAGGATTGACGCTGACTCGGTCAGTTTCTGGATTCGATTACCGCCGAGATCGGTTAATATCTCACGCCCTTTTTCATAACCGTATTTCAAACCGAAATATTTCACCGCCAGACGAATAGCGTTAAAAGCGAAAAAGAAGAACAACGGGCCAAGCACATTTCCGCCCAGGGCCAGGGAAGCCCCCAGCGCCGCGAGAACCGGGCGAATCGTCCCCCAAAAGATCGGATCTCCGACGCCAGCAAACGGCCCCATCAGGCCCACTTTTACGCCGCTGATGCTGCTACCATCAATATTCGCGCCGTTGGCCTTCTCTTCCTCCATCGCCCCTGTCACCCCCAGAATCGGTGCAGTACAGAAAGGCTGCGTGTTGAACCATTCAAGGTGACGCTTCAAGGCTTCATTACGTTCCGCGCCCGGCCCATACAGGCGTTTAATGGCGGGGATCATGATGAAGCAGTAGCCCATCGCCTGTACACGTTCAAAGTTAAATGAACCGAGCAGGAAATTTGAACGGATAAACATGTTAATAATATCACCGCGGGTTAATTTTTTTTCACCCTGAGCGGCGGCGTGTCTCGTCATTATAGTGTTCTTCATTATGCATCCAAATCGTCGTTATTATTTAAAGAAGCCGGCCCACCATCCGCCACGGCGGTCAGGGTTTTAGGCTGGTATTTTGGACTCAGCTGTATATACAGCAACGCACCGACTAATCCCATTCCCCCTAAACCAACAAGGTTGAAACTGGTAAAAGCCGCAATCAAGAAACCGGCAAAAAAGAACGGCATAAGATATTTGACGCTCATCATATTGATGACCATGGCATAACCCACAACAACAATAATACCGCCGCCAATTTGCAGACCATGCGTCACTACTGGCGGAATACCGTTCAACATGGCCTGCACCGAATCAACGCTCATCATGACCACCACAAAGGTGGGAATCATCACGCGCAGCGCCTGGAAACCAAGCGCAGTGATATGCATGATTTCGATACCGCGCATATTGCCCTTTTCAGCATAGGTATCCGCCCGGTGGATCAAGAACACCGTCATCGTTCTGACAAAAATCGTCAGCGCCTGACCCGCAGCGGCTAACGCGACGGCAATCGCGATGCCTTCGCCAATCCCCTGATTTGTATTAATCACCAGAATGGTCGATATCACCGAGGCAATGGCGGTATCCGGCGCCATCGCCAGCCCAACGTTCATCCACCCGAGGGCCATCATTTCCAGCGTACCGCCAAGAATGATACCGGTAGTCATATCGCCAAGTACCCAGCCAACCAGCGTACAGGCAACAAGTGGACGATGCGTTTGCCCTTCATCCAGCACGCTACCCATCCCGGTAATGGCTGCAATCACCAGCAGCAATATAATTTGTATAGTGGTCATGATTCCCTCGATTATTTTAATTTGGAGATAAAGTCGACGGCGGCATCAGACGGCAGTTGGCGTAATTCCAGACTTACGCCCAACGCATGCAAAGCATGAAATGCCGCAACATCGTCTGAGGTTACGCTGACGGATTTGGTAATTTGCTCGCGATCGTTCTCAAAGCGCATTCCGCCAACATTCACGCTTTTAATCGCGACGCCGCCTTCGATTAACCGCAGAACATCCCCCGGTTTTTCAAATAGCAGAAATGCGCTGACCCCTGCGTAGCGAGGGCTATGCCAGGCGTTAATCATTTTTTCCACGGACACCACGCTAGCAATCATGCCTGAAGGAGCAACAGAGATGAGCAGAGACTTGCGTAATTCATCCGCCGCCACGGCATCAGAGACGACAATTAAACGATCGGCTGGATACGCTTTTACCCAACGGGTAACCACCTGGCCATGAATAAAACGATCGTCGATACGTGATAATAAAACATTCATTTCAAAGATGATCCTCTTCTGTATTATTGTTATTTAAACTGTATTTGAGAGACTTAATGCCATCTCTTGCCGTTTGTTTTGAGATATCGACTAATTGCAGGTATTCCCCCACGCTCTCTCGCTCTAAAAACACGTTGATCAGCATCGGAACATTGACCCCGGTTATTACATCCCAGTTATCTTTTTTCATCGATAGCAGGCTGGCCGCATTGAAAGGGCTACCGGCGTAAATATCAACCAGAAAGATAACGCCATCTCGTTGGTCCAACGTCTGGAGAACGTTTTCAAACTTAGTGACCAACGTATCAACGTTTTCCCCAGGTAGAAAATCAATCGTAGCGATATTTTCCTGCTGCCCGACGATCATCTGAGTGGTATTAATCAAAGGTCCTGCGGCTGCGCCATGAGTAGCAACTATGATTGCTGTATTCATTGATTCAAATTCCTGTTTAAACCATCACGTCTGCTTTTAGTAAATGAAACCATAACCGTGTTGAGCGAAAATAATATACGAGTCTGTACCAGCAAAGAATGTGCCAGGTTAGTGTATTAAGGACGTTAACAGGGCTGAGAAGGTGATGAACTCGGGGTTTGTGAACGGTGGTATATTTTGTGTATTAAAATATCAATACACTAGAACCGGGAATTTAGGATACGAACCCATGTGTATCGCACTATTATTATAGCGTGGATCTTAAGAAATGTTAGCCGAAGGCGTGATGGATTCACTGGGGGATAAATCAGAAAGTATAAAAGCAAATATGAGAACAAGATCGCAATAAAGAAAGCCTGCCGCGCTAATTCGTGACAACCGGGGGTAACTTGCTAGAATGCTGTTTTTTAGATAAGAGTAAGATTATTGCCATGCGGTCATTCCGTTTTTGCCATTTTATGCTGATTGCATTTCTGCTAGTCAGCACAGGTTGTCAACAATCCCGTTCTTCATTACAACAAAAGCCTATTCCTCCTGACGAGCAAATAGAACAACTGGCCTCCGTGAGCGCCAGCGCAAAATATCTAAAATATCAATGTCACCGCAGTGATTTACCCAGCGACGCGGTCATGAACAACGCTATCGATAAGGTAGCCAGGCAGCGGGGTTGGGATATCGCTGAAGATAAAGCCGTGTCGCAGCGCAGTGAGCAAATTTATCAACATCTGCAGCGCGACAGCACGCCAGAATCAACCAAGTGTAGTAGCTTTAATCGTCTACTGAAGCCTTTCATCGACGCTCTACCCACAGCATTTAACGGCCAGTAGGCGAAAAACGTCACGCTTCACCGGACAGGACAAAACGCCCGGCGCCGGAGAACCTGCACATTCTGAACGAGGCCATTAAACGGCTACGATAAATCTTCCTGTTGTGCAGCCGAACGCTCGGAGAGTTCCGCGACCATCTCCAGGATGTAGCTAAGCTCGTCGCGATCCAGGGTAATCGCCAGCTTTTTCTGGAAGCAACGAGCAATCGTCTGGTAGGTATCCAGTTTTTTCTGGTTGTCTTCGCTAAGGTCACCATCATACTTCAGGCCGCAGTGTTGTACCATTCGCTCCAGCGCGCTCCCGATATGCACGCTAATGCTGACCTTCATGCCATTATCAAAGGGGAATCCCTCCAGCTTCTCCAGCTCACTGATATACTCCAGCACCGGATCGACCACTTTTTTCGGGTTAAGGTAAGTCAGAAACTCGGTCATACTCTCCTCGCTAATTTTGCGCACCATCGCATGCGGCCGAATAACCGACTGTAAATGGCTCCGTTGAACGAGAAGCGTAAACTGCGCCTCACCGTTGCTGGAAAACAACGTTTCCAGAGGTAAGAAAGGGGCATTGATTCTGGGATCTGCTATCCCCAAAGACATAATGAACTCGTAACGTTTGAGTAAAAGGTCTCTTTGTATTTCGACTTCATTCAGCGGCATCGCGATGACGTTAATATCGCAACGTTCCATATTACACAGCATACCGTCGACAAAGGTTTTCAGCTTCTCCGCCGTTCCCTGCCCGGTTGAGCACACGCAGAGGATCGCCTTCACTTTCTGATAAAGCATGGATGTATCCAGCTGCTGCGTCGTTTTACGATAACTGCCATATCCCTTGAAATCGCACAGCGAAAAGTAGATATCATCCAGCTCCATTCCCATGACCGCCGATTTTCTTACTGCCTCAATGACCGTGGGCGTCGAAGCCATGGTTAATGTGCGTATCTGTATCCCCGTTTCCTGCATGATAATGTCGCCAAAACCATTCAACGATCCCATATCCACCAGCAGCAGCACGCCTTTGTTGCAATTCAGCTCTTTAATACGCTGGCGCATTTGATCGAGTACCAGTTTGGGACTGATGTCCAAAGGCATATCAATGCTGTCAATATTGCCCTCACCCAGTAACTTTTGGGCAACGCTAGCCATCGAACTGGCGGTATGGCTTCCGTGCATTACGACAAGTACCGCAACACGCTCTTCCTGCTGGGTTTTCAACAAAGAACTAATCAGCAACGTTAAATACATCTCTTCGACGACAGGCACATCAATGCCAAATTTGTCTTCAATGTGCTGCTTGACTATTTTAGCGGCCTGATACTCCTGCCCCTGGTTCATCAGTAGATGCTCAATACGGGGAAGCAGAGCGGTATGGCGATTTTCCGTTCGCGCTAAAAAAGATGTCAGATGTAAACTAAATGCCAATAAAAAGCGCTCCGTCAGATGATGATTCAATTCCCGTTCCACGATTTTTTTCATCTGCTGTGAGAAATGCAGGATATCCTCATTGACTACTTTTAATATATTTTCCTGCATCCCGGCATTGTTCTGAAACTTCATATAAAAAGTATTCAGATGAATGCTGATGTCCAGTAAAATAAAGCGCGTAATTTCCTCATGGGACAGGCCATGATCCTGCATAAAGGTAACTTTGTCTTCAATAATATTATACAGGTTGAAAGTGGGTTCATATTGATCGTCTTCCTGTAGCGGCGACGGCTCGCCTCCCGGCTGAATAACTAAAAAATCCTCAAGATAATCATTGATCTGCTGCATTTCATCGCGCCGTGCGCCGAGATGAAACAGGCCGTTTTTAATTTCGCTGGGCAGATCGCGGAAGCGGATATCAATAATATCTTGATGCAAACAGTGTAAAAAGCCATTCGCACATACCAGCTGCACATTGGATTTCATCTGGCCAATATTGCCAAAAGAAGTATTACCGATCAGCGCCTTCATTGCTTCCACATCAATTCTGATCGGTTTCTGAATACGCTGTGCTTCTCTATTCAATAAGAATTTCAACAGCGATATTTTCTCCTGGGTGCTGCGCCGTTCGAATGTTGGCAGATGAATGATGATTGGAATACGGCGAATGAAGGTCTTGAGCATTGCAGATTCTAAATTCTCGGTAGTGGCCCCCACCAATAAAACGCTCGCGGTACGTCTTCTTTCCGTTTCCCCCAGCCGGCTGTAGGTACCGGTATCCATAAAGTAGAAGACCATCTCCTGCCCTTCCGGTGGTAATCGGTGTATCTCATCCAGAAATAACATTCCGCCATTAGCTTTATCAACCAATCCCTCTTTGTCCTCGCCGGCGCCGGTAAACGCCCCCTTGATATGACCAAAAATATGCGCCATCAGCAGCTGCGGGTTCATTGCATAGTCTGCGCAGTTAAACACAATGAAGGGTTTTTTCGCATCAAAACGGCCAACAAAACAGGCATAGTTGAACATGACAGAAGCAAACAGGCTTTTCCCAACGCCTGTCGGTCCGGTAATTAATGTATGCAGGCTGGACGGTGGATACAGGATAGCGGCTTTTGCCTGTTCGACCTGCGTTTTTAAGCTGCCATCGAAGCCAATCAGCAAACTAAAAGGATCGGCGCTCCGGTGCTCAGAAACCCGCGAATCGGCCGGCGCCTGCGCCGCGACTCCCCCGCCAGGAGAAACCAGCGCATTCAGCGCATCAAAACTGTCAAACTCCACCTCTGACAGAGCGATACCCAACGCACGTTCAACGCTGACTTTGGGAATGTAGGCTATCGGTCTTCCTTTCACTTTAACGATCTGCTGCATACGTAACAAATTACCCAGTTCGAAACTGACATTGTTTCGCAAAATACGCAGTCCGTCAGCAATATCATGGGTATTGAACCCTCTCTGCAAACACATTTCATGCCAGCTCATTTTGTCTGCGTGTTCCAGCAGCCAATGGTAAACCCGGTCAATTCGTTTCATTCAACTTCCCGTTATATTTACATGTTCTGAAAATATATAGATTTATATGAAGTTATTATTTAACAAGCAACCTATCACAATAGAGGAAACCATGCATTCAACGCATGTGAAATATATTCTCAATAAGCTCAATAATTGTAATTATTTGTACTGTGTCACATAACCCGCCGGCACTATCATCATGGATAATGATAATAACAAAAACACTTATTTAATCTTTGGATAGTTTTCCCAGATGACTCGACCTCCCGCCGCCACAATTAATAGATTCCTGGCGTAAATGATTATTTAATTATCGTCTTCACCCTGACCACGCTATCGCCAGAATAAGCAAGCAGCCGGGTTATTGGCAATAAACAGAGAAATATCTATCCCCGCCATACTTCAGGTTGCCTGTGCATTGGCTTCGGATTACTCGGCCCATCCATGGGCCTCGCCCTGATAGGCCGCCGTTACCCGGCGTTCACATCCGCTCCCGGCGAACCTTACCCGCGGAGGATTTACCCCTCTGGCAAAACGTGGCTGGAGAGTCCCGCTCTGACTCTCCAGCAATATATGGTTTTATTTATCCAGCCACGCCAGCGCCCGCTCGCCCGTTTCATCCATCGGCAAATAGACCAGCAGGCGCGAACCGTTGCGCGGGGCCGAGTACCAGTACATCTGCTGCAGGCTGAAGCGTCCGAGCTGCGGATGGTTAAAGTGTTTCACCTGATTTTCCACCCCGCGCACCTCATAGCGCTGATGCCAGAGCGCCTCGAACTCCGCCGACGCGGCGAAAAAGCGCGCCAGCTTATTCTCCCACAGCGGATCGCCGCGGTGCTCCGCCATCGCCGCGCGGAAATAGGAGACAAACGTCGCCAGCACGTCGCGATTCTCGATGCGGCTGCGCCAGGTTTCATTGGTCAGATACAGATAAATGCAGTTGCGATCCTCTTCCGGAATGATGGCGAAATCGATGCCCATCAGGCGGCAGAAGCTGTCGTTCCAGGCCACAATATCAAAGCTCGGCTTCTGAATACTGGCGGGCTGCGGCATCAGGCTATCGAGCATCCGCCGGGTGCCCGGGCTGATGCCTTCGCATACCGTGACCTGCGCAGCTTCCGGCGGCGTCAGTCCGGCCAGGACAAACAGATGTCGGGTCTCCAGCGGGCTGCACTGCAGCGCGTTCGCCACCGACACCAGCACGGCCTCGGACGGATTCACTTCCCGCCCCTGCTCAAGCCAGGTGTACCAGGTGACGCCGACCTCCGCCAGCATCGCCACCTCTTCCCGCCGCAGGCCCGGCGTGCGCCGCCGGCCGACGCGAGGTAACCCCAGGCGCTGCGGATCGAGGCTCTCACGCCGGGCGCGCAGAAACGCCCCCAGCTGTTTACGGCCGTCATCGGGCGCGGCGATCGTCGATTCACGTTGCGGCATGGTCGTCATAAAACCTCCAGCATGGTAGTGCCAATACCAGTATAAGCAGGAACTGGTACCCGTTTAATTTATCGGTGATGCTACGGCCATCCGCTGAATGACGCAATGGAGAGATCCGATGAATTCGTCTGCTGTTTCACCCGGCCGCGCCGGTTTATTCCTTCTGTTGACCGGCCAGATGCTGCCGCTGATCGACACCTCGATCGCCAACGTCGCGCTGGACTCCATCACCCAGTCGCTGAACACCAGCGCCACCCAGCTGGAGCTGATCGTCGCGCTGTACGGCGTCGCCTTTGCCGTTTGCCTGGCGATGGGCAGCAAGCTTGGCGATAACTATGGCCGCCGCCGTCTGTTTATGTGGGGCGTGGCGATTTTTGGCGTCGCCTCCCTGCTGTGCGGGATGGCGAACTCCATCTCCACGCTGCTGGCGGCGCGCGCGGTCCAGGGCGCCGGCGCGGCCCTGATCGTGCCGCAGATTCTCGCTACGCTGCATATCACCCTCAAAGGCACCGCCCACGCCCGGGCCATCAGCCTCTACGGCGGCATCGGCGGAATCGCCTTTATCGTCGGTCAGATGGGCGGCGGCTGGCTGGTCTCGGCGGATATCGCCGGTTTAGGCTGGCGAAATGCCTTCTTTATTAACGTGCCGATCTGCCTGCTGGTGCTGGCCTTTAGCCCGCGATACGTCCCGGAGACCCGGCGCGAAGCGCATTCGCGCATCGACTGGCAGGGCACCTTCAGCCTTGCGCTAATCCTCTGCTGCCTGCTGTTTCCGATGGCGCTGGGGCCGGAGCTGCACTGGCCGTGGACGCTGCAGCTGATGTTAGCTGCGGTGCTGCCGCTGCTGGTCTGGATGCGGGCCAGCGCGCTGAGCAAACAGCAGCGCGGCGAGCAGCCGCTATTGCCGCCTCGCCTGCTGAAACTCACCAGCATTCGCTTTGGCATGGCCATCGCCCTGCTCTTTTTCAGCGCCTGGTCCGGGTTTATGTTCTGCATGGCGCTGACCATGCAGGCCGGTCTGGGGATGGCGCCGTGGCAGTCCGGCAACAGCTTTATCGCACTCGGCGTGGCCTACTTCATCTCCGCGCTGTACGCGCCGAAGCTGATTGCCCGCTACAGCATGGGGCGCATTTTGCTGACCGGCCTGTCGGTGCAGATTGTCGGC
This sequence comes from Klebsiella sp. CN_Kp106, assembly GCF_040064575.1. Taxonomy (NCBI): domain Bacteria; kingdom Pseudomonadati; phylum Pseudomonadota; class Gammaproteobacteria; order Enterobacterales; family Enterobacteriaceae; genus Klebsiella; species Klebsiella sp. CN_Kp106. The sequence goes on from NZ_JBEAIG010000001.1 coordinate 100,055, forward strand.
CTGCTGCTGCTGAGCGCGACCTTTTATCGCCTTGGTATCTACACCACCACCCTGGCGCTGGTCCCCTCCACGGCGCTTATCGGCTACGGGCAGGCGCTGATCGTCAACAGCTTTTACCGTATCGGGATGCGCGATATCAGCGCCTGCGACGCCGGGGCCGGGAGCGCGATTCTCAGCACTCTGCAGCAGGCGACGCTGGGCCTGGGCCCGGCAATTCTCGGGTCGCTATTCTTAACCCTTGCCCAGCGCAGCGGCGGCGACTATCCGCGGGCGCTGATCGATTTCCTGGCGGTGGAAGTGGTGATGATGCTGGTACTGGGCGCCATCGCGCTGTGGCTACGCCATCACCTTAACGTCCGTCCGGCGGTAGCGACCCCATAATTCACAACGGCGTAACCTGCGATTTGCATAATAGACATCCAGCGGTCATCATAACCGCTGGATGTAAAGGAGACGTTATGCAGGAATTCATATCGCAAATCGCCGCATTAGGCATCAAAATTACCCCCACCACCTCACTCATTATTATCTTCGGCATTATTTTTCTGACGGCGATTGTCGTTCATCTTATTCTGCACAAAGTGGTGCTGCGCACCTTCGAAAAGCGGGCGAAGGCCAGTAGCCACCTGTGGCTGCAAATTATTACCCAGAACAAACTGTTTCATCGTCTGGCCTTCACCCTGCAGGGGATTATCGTCAACGTGCAGGCGGTGTTGTGGCTGCAAAAAGGCAGCGAGGCCGCGGAAATACTCACCACCTGCGCGCAGCTGTGGGTGATGATCTACGCGATGCTATCCTTCTTTTCGCTGCTGGACGTGGTGTTCAATTTATCGCAGAAATTCGCCACCGCTTCTCAGCTGCCGCTTAAAGGGATATTTCAGGGTATTAAGCTGGTCTGCGCGATTATTGTCGGCATTCTGGTTATCTCCTTACTGATTGGCCAGTCGCCGGCGATTCTGATTAGCGGACTCGGCGCGATGGCCGCGGTACTGATGCTGGTATTCAAAGATCCTATTCTTGGCCTGGTGGCGGGAATTCAGCTCTCCGCCAACGATATGCTCAAGCTCGGCGACTGGCTGGAGATGCCAAAATATGGCGCCGATGGCGCGGTGATTGACATCGGCCTGACCACGGTGAAGGTGCGCAACTGGGATAACACCATCACCACCATTCCAACCTGGTCGCTGGTTTCCGACTCGTTTAAAAACTGGAGCGGTATGTCGGCATCCGGCGGTCGCCGCATTAAGCGCAGCCTGAATATCGATACCACCAGCATTCATTTTCTTGATGAACAGGAGCAGCAGCGCTTAATTCAGGCCAGGCTGCTGAAGCCGTATATGGATTCACGTCATCAGGAAATCAGCCTGTGGAACCAGCAGAACGCCGCCGATCAATCGATATTGAATCAGCGCAGGATGACCAATATCGGCACCTTCCGCGCCTATTTGCAGGAGTATTTGCGTAATCATCCGCGCATCCGCAAAGATATGACGCTGATGGTGCGCCAGCTGGCGCCGGACGCCAGCGGCCTGCCGATTGAGATTTACTGCTTCACCAACACCGTGGTGTGGGCGGAATATGAAAGCATTCAGGCGGATATATTCGATCACGTCTATGCCGTGGTTGACGAATTCGGCCTGCGGATCCATCAGTCCCCTACCGGTAACGACATTCGTTCGCTGGCGGGCGCGGTGTCTCAGTAATATCCTCAGGCACTGGCGCGGGAAATGACGCGCCAGTCCATCATCACCCGCTCGACCGCGGCGTCGGGATTGTCGATTCTTTTCATCAGCAGCGTGACCGCCGTACGGCCAATCTCGCGCGAAGGCTGTTCCACGGTGGTCAGCTGCGGCGATACCACTTCAGCCAGTTCGGTGCCATCAAAACCGACCACCGCAATATCTTCCGGCACCCGCATTCCGGCCTGAGCGATAGCCCGCAGCGCGCCCGCCGCCAGCGAATCAGAGACGGCAAACACCGCGTCCGGCTGCTCTTCCTGCGCCAGCAGCGTCTCCATCGCCTGTTTACCGGCCGCGGCGCTCAGATCGCTGGCGTAGATCACCTGTTGATACGCCAGTTCGCGAACGTGCAGAACGCTTTTATAGCCGCGCTCGCGCAGGCGCGAGTAGCGATAGCTGAGATCGTGGTTGATTAAAGCAATGCGTTTACGCCCGCCGTCAACCAGCCGGGAAACGGCGCCCTGCGCCGCGTCGACGTCGTTGATGCCGACGCAGGAGATGCTGCCGTTATCGGCATATTCCGCGCACTGCACCCAGGGCGCGTCGCCGATCATGGTGGTGAGTTCCGGCAGGCTGGAGAGCGCGTTCATGGTGATGATGCCGTCGACCATTTTGCCGGAGAGCAGCTGCAGCCCCGAGGTTGAACGGGCTAAATCCGAACCTGAATTACACAGCAGGATCCGGTAGCCGTTCTTTTCCGCCTCTTCTTCAATGCCCTTGACCACCTCGGCGCAAAAGGGGTTGGCGATATTAGAGACCATCACCAGAATCATATTGCTGCGGGCCGTTCGCAGCTGGCGGGCCAGCAAATTCGGCTGGTAGTTACTCTCTTTGATCGCCTGCAGCACACGTTCGCGATTCTTCGCTTTAACGGTATCGCTGTTATTCAATACCCGCGATACCGTCGCCACCGAGACGCCCGCCAGGCGAGCGATTTTCTGAATTGACATAGAGGCTGCACTTCCCGCATAGACGTTATATTTCGCAGGCTATCATAAATGAGCCCCGCCTGCGCCGTCAGCAGGTTTTGCGAGAATCGACGGGATTGATTAGCACGCTAAGGTCGCTATCATGATAGCGTCGGCGTTGTTTCGCGAGAGATGAAACGTACGCCGGCCGTTGAACATCATCGGCATATAACTGGGGTATCTCTTGAACACAATAAAAAATATTCATATCGCGGCGGCAGTGATCGCCGACGGTCAAGGACGCTGTCTTTTAGTACGCAAACGAGGGACTGAGTACTTTATGCAGCCCGGTGGAAAACCTGAAATCGGGGAAGCCCCGGAAGCGGCGCTGATCCGCGAGCTCGAAGAGGAGCTCAACTTCATCGTCTCACCTGAAGAACTGGTCCCGTTAGGCCGCTTCACCGATACGGCGGCAAACGAGCCGGGCCATACGGTCTCGGCGGATATCTTTCAGATAGCCACCAACAGAGCGAGCTTTACACCGACGGCAGAAATAGAAGAAGTTATCTGGTATACGCCGGGCCAGGATCGGCATATTAAGCTTGCTCCTCTTACCGAGAATCACCTGCTTCCTCTGCTGAAAGGGGCGTAAGCGCCCGGGGCGCATCGAAAGTATTGGCTCATTTGTCTGCACATTCACGCTGCCATCGTCCCGGTGGCGCTACGGCGGCCTGCAGGCAGAGCCCGTTCAGGCTGCAGCGCCCCGTCTCCCCGAGAAGCATTTGTCCGCTTCTTCCGGTTAAGATTTAGCACATCCTTCTGATTCGCTCCTTTTCAAGCGCCGACGCGTTTTAGTTCTTAAAAACGCCCTGTTTTGTACGCCAGATCATATTTCGCCAGACGGTCCTTTCCCCCATAATCCAAAATATCGCAACTTTCCCTTACAAAAAACAGGTGATTACAGAATAAACACCACAAAATAAAACAAAACAAAAACACAAAATTAACAAACAGCGATGAAATAGCATTTTTTTTGACTTATTGTGCTGTTTTTTTTTAACCAATTCTCCCCCATTCAGCGAGAAAATTCCTGGTCACCATGGATAATTCTTAAGGAGCGATCGACATAAAATCCTGCACCTTAAGATTTTTCTTATTCAGAATAGTAGGTTAGTATCAATCCAGTCAATTTCAGCCCTTAAGAATTTACACATTTTTCATCTATATAACTCTCCAGAAATTAAAGTTGTCACATTTATTAACTAGCCATAATATAGCCACATCATTGAACGATAGGGTAATACAATATAGGGAAATAAATCGACATATGGCTCCGCAGAAATATGAGAAGGTATACTGCATAAGCTGTCAGTATCAATGCGAAATCTATCCACGACCTACGATAAAATCGATTAACTGCATTGAAACCCGCTATTGCGTATGGCCCGATAAAAACATCTATTTAAAAAATGGTGTGCATTGTTTTTTAATTAACAAGCACTACAACTTCTCTAATTCTGGATTTATTTTTGTTGATTTTTCTCGCTACAACATCAGATTATTCACCAATGATAAATGGATTGAATATCTGATCAAAACAGGGTTGCGGATAGTGTTGATTGCCGACAGGTTAGCGCAGCCGCTGGCGCTGTTCTGGAAACACCGCTGTCAGCAGATAGTTTCGATTATCAACACCAGCGATACCCGAGACGAGATTGAAAAGAAAATACAGCTTTCGTTTCTCGGTCAAAGAGATGGTCGAGGTTACCGCCAAAAACTCAGCGACCAGGAAGTGCTGGTTCTCGATCTTTTACTCGCAGAAAAGTCGGTTAAGCAAATAGCCAACGAATTGCAGATGGCAGAAAAAAGGATCTACGCAATCAAGCTCAGCTTGCAGAATAAGATGGGAGGCAGAGGGAAGTTAAACATTATTCTATCTGGATAAAGTCATTATCAGTATTTGTAGCAATAACTCCATAAATGGAACTAACTTAATTATTCTCAGGAAATTTAAAATGAAAAAAATCGTATTAGCGGGTGTTGTGGCTGCGGCTCTTATCTCTTCCAACGCAATGGCTGACGTGACCACTTCCGCCACTGCAAGCTGGGATGCAAGCGCAACTAAAGACACCACCAGCGCGCTGGTTGTCACTCCGCTGAAATCCCTGAACTTCCAGTACGCTGAAGGGATTGAAGCGTTTAACGCCCAGAAAGGCGCTTTTGACATCACCATCCAGGGCCAGTCTGGCGCGACCGACTTCACGCTGACCTCTCAGATCGTCAGCAACACCCTGAGCCGTACCACTGATGCCTCTACTCTGGCCGTCGGTGTGAGCTGGAACGGCAACGCGCTGAACAAAACCACCCCGGTAACGATGATTGATACCGCCAACAACATCTCCGCGGGTCTGGATGCGCTGGCTGTCGCTACCGCCTTCGCAGGCGCCGATCGCGTCAGCACTCAGGGTTCCTTCGATTTCACTGTCGACTCCGCGACTTCTGACGGCAGCACCGCAGCTGAGTTCAAAGATTTAACCGACGGTTACTGGAGCGGCGACGTTCGCGTTCAGTTCAACGCGGTCTGGACTATCTAATCAGGTGTAGCCAACACCTGTCCGGTATGACAAGGAGGCTTCGGCCTCCTTATAAGGATGCGCCATGAAACTGAATCCATTATTACTCTCTCTCTTCTTATTCACCGTGACGCCCTCCTCCCATGCAATTAATGTCGGAGACGTCACCTCAATAATGGGGCCGGATGCCTCGACTCTGGCAAAAGAAATCATTAATACCACCGATACGGCGCGTTACGTTAGCGTCAGCGTGGAGCGTATTTCATCGCCTATGGCCGGTGGCACGGTTATCCCGATGGCGAGCAGATCGGAATTATTATCAACGCCAGCCAGCCTGATATTACCCGGAAATGCTAAAGAGAACTTTCGTTTTTTTTACAAAGGACCTCAGGACAACCAGGAACGTTATTACCGCATATCCTGGACCGATGAGCCGGTGACCGAGTTCGAAGCCAGTAAAAAGAAAAAACAGGGTGAGGCAACGACCTCTGCCATTATTGGTACCATTCTGGTGGTCGCGCCGCGTGAAGAAAGATTTGACTATCGTCGCGATAATGACACGGTGACCAATACCGGCAACGCTTCATTCCGCGTTATCTCCTATGGGCCCTGTCGTGATAAAGCGAAGGATGAGGGTCAAGGCTGCCGTGAACGCTATTATGTCATGCCTGGTGTCAGCGTAAAAATAAAGCATACCGATCTCACCAACAAAAAAACGCGAATTGGAATATGGCACGGTGAGCAATATATAAATGTAAACTGAGTAACATTATGGATAATCTTGGTTATGTCAAAGGGACGTTGTTCGCTGGGTTATTGCTTACGGTAAACCAGGGTTGGGCAGCTAATGCTACAGCGCCAGTTAAAGTCAGTAACTATGTTATTCCTTCGGTATTTGCTAACGCGTTATATCAGGGCATGTCGGTCCCTGTTTTTATTCGTTATGAAGGCGATAATAGTACCCAACGCAGCCAGCAAAAAATCGCTGATGCCATCCTTACCATCAAGGATAATGAGTTTCGCCTGAACCAGATCACCCTCAGCGATCTCCCAGAGCGAACTGAACTATCGCCGCAAATAAAATCGCTGATTAACGAGATGCAGGACAAAAGCATCGGCGACGGTCAGCGCGTTTATATCAACAAAGACGCCTCGCTATCACTCGATACGCGTTCATTTTATCTTGAATTGACGGTTAACCGGGAGGCCATGCAGGCCGCTATTTTGCCGCGTACCAACGTACTTGGAGAATCCACTGCGCAGGACCTCTCCAGCGTACTGAATTACTCCATGGGAAGCTATTACAACAAATATGAGAATACCGATAGCGCAAGTAGCTACCTGACGCTGGACAATACCTGGTCGCTGCGCGAGCACCATCTGAACTTCAACGGTTCTCTGTACGGTATTGGTACCAGCAATCAGCAGAGCAAACTGTATCGCTCGATGTACGAACGTGACTATCAGGGGCGCCGCCTGGCGATGGGGATGGTGGATACCTGGAATCTGCAATCGATCGCCAGCATGAGCGCCCTGAACTCCAGCCGCATTTACGGCATCAGCTATGGCAATAAAAGCAGTTCACAAACGCAAGACAACACGCTTGCTCTGGTGCCCGTAACGGTGTTCCTGCCGGCCGCCGGTGAAGTGCACGTTTACCGTGACGGTAAACTGCTCAGCATTCAAAACTTCTCCATGGGCAGCTACGAACTGGATACGTCGCGCCTGCCGTTTGGCATCTATAACGTTGATATACAGGTGGTCGTTAACGGGCGCGTAGTCAGCAGCCGGACGGCGAACATCAATAAAACGTTCGCCCGAAAATCGAGCGTCACCGGCGATCTCTCATGGCAAACCTTCGCGGGCAGCCTCGAATACAACAAGATGGACTATCGCCACAACTACAACATCAATTATGGCACACGGAATACGTGGATTGCCGGGGTCGCCGCTGCAACCAGCCAACCCTGGCTTTCCGGCGTGAATCTGAAAACCACGCTCTACGGTTTTGACAATAACGGCGTCAATGAAACGGAAGCGAACGTTATTTTCAACAACTCGTTCAGCTTTAACCAGCAGGGGCTGCTCGCTACCGACGGCAGCTGGCAGAGTACCTCCACCTTCAATATGAGTTTACCGGATGGGTACGGCAGCCTGTGGGGGTCGCGCCAGTATGGTTCTATCGGTAACGCGCTGCCCATGCAGCAGAACGACTACTTTACCGTAGGCGCTAACGCTAACCTGCGCAAAATAGCGCCGTTCCTCGGTACGCTGAGCGTCAGCCGAACCAATAATAAATATACCGGAAGCACCTATACCAACGTCGATTACGATCAATCGCTGTTAGCCAATCGCTATGCGACGATTTCTCTGCGCGCCGGTATTCAGAATTATCAGTACAACAACCACGAAAATCTGCGCGATAAGTACGTCAATATTGATATCTCTATCCCCTTCTCTACCTGGCTTAGCACCGGGGTGTCCAGCCAGAACGGAAACATGCTGGCGAACGCCACGCTGCGCAAAAGCTTCGACAACAGCGCCATTACCCAGGTGGGGGCATCGGTTTCGAAACAAATTAAACAGAATAAAAATGACGATAGCAGCTATCGCGCCGACGATTACGCAACCAATGGTTACGTCAGCTATGACACCAAATATAACGCCGGCACCGTCTCCGTCAGCCGCTCATCGCAGCACAGCTCAAACTACAGCCTGAGCTCGCAGGGCAGCGTGGCCTGGACGCAAAAAAATATCTATGCCGGAAAAGGTACCCAAACCGCCGGCCTGGTGGTCAACACCAATTTCAGCGGCAAGGGCCGGATGATGGCGCAGATCAACGGTCAAAGCTATCCCCTCACCGGCAAAAGCAACTTCATCAGCCTTCCGCCTTACGCGGAATATAAGGTGGAGCTGATGAACGACAAAAACTCAGAAGACAGCGTCGACATCGTGACCGACCGCCGCAGCAAAGTCGTGCTCTATCCGGGCAACGTCAGCGTGATTAATCCGGAAGTCAAACAGCTGGTCACCGTATTTGGCCGGGTGAAAGACCGTCGCGGCGGTTACTACGCCAACGCCGATATTCATAACCACATTGGTAAAACCCGAACCGACGAACTCGGTGAGTTCGCCATGGACGTCGATAAGCGTTATCCAGTGATTACCCTGGTGGATAAATTCGGCGGCATTTGCGAAGTGGATCTGGATCTGAATGAAGCGAAAGGCGCCGTGTGGGTCGGGGAGATTCCTTGTGAGATCCAACAACAAACGGCATCAGTGACTGGAGATGTTAAGAATGTCTATTAAACCCCAGAGCATCATGCTGCTGGCCGGCTGGCTGCTGGCCGCGCCGGCTATGGCGCTCACCCCCAGCAACAGCGGAAGCGGCAGCAACTCCTATATGTTTATCGACAATGATGTCGATGACGAATATTTCATCACCACCAGCTCCCTCGACCCACGCTTCACCGGAGCCAACGTCTGGACAAAATATCCGACTAACCAGCGTAGCCTGGGGTATATAACCTACGTAGGCTGGGCTTACGCCAACCGCTACTTCGACCTGTGGATCGAGAATTCGCCCATTAACCAGCCGTTTCTCGGGATCCGCTGCATGTCTACGGGCGCAAACTGCCCGGCGTCTGGCTATATTTCTCCCGATGTCATCGATAAAGACGGCTACTATCACGCGATGTCCGGCAACACCGTAGCAAACGGTTATTACGGCGCCGGCGCGCTGAGCCAGTCGGCCTATGAGTATTTTCGCGATCGGCCAGTGGGGACCATCGATTCTTTGCAGCTTAATCTTTGCTACATGAATACCAATACCGATTATGACTTTGCCTCCGGCGTTCGCTGTAAAGATCTCCCCAGCGGGGGAACATGGCGCTACTACACGTTCAACCTCGAAAAGGTCTCGCATCTGAAGTTAAACAGTACCGGTGCTATGGCAGAAGTGTGGATTGCCAGCGATGGCACGCCAAGCGTTAACCTCGGCTCTGATTTATGCCAGATGGGCGTGGTAGGGAGCGGTTTGACGAGCGCTTCGGGAATCATCTGTAAAATGGTGTCTTACAATTTACAGGAGACCAAAGTACTCACCTCCAGCCTTGATATCCGGATGCTCATTGATACGGCAATGTTGGGATTCTCTCCTTCGGCATCGGAAGTAAGGTTCAGCGGTGATGGGGCAACCTGGTACAACTACAGTAGCACTACCGTCGACTATAACCAGGTTTTCACACCGTCAGGTAACTACGTCTACGTGTTCCTGTCCAACGCCTTTTTCCAAAAAGTCCTCAAGGCGGGAACGGATTTAACCAACAAGGATTCTCTGTTTACCTTCTATTTTGATAACGCCGTCACCACACAATCGGGTTATTATCAGTTCACGCCATCAACATTAATTAACCTCATCCCGCGGGAATACGGCATCAGCATTGTCGCCAGCGACGGGCATTCGCATCCACAAGCATCCGGCAAGATCGGTAGCGAAGAGCCCATCACCTTTGAGTATAAAGTCACCACCTCCGCATCGCGTCAGGCCGATAGCATCACCGCCCAGGTAATCGGCGACTCCATCAACATGTATGGTCTGCCGTACTGCCTGTTTACCTCAGCGGACGAGACGCTAAAAGTGCCTGTCCCGGCCTACCTCGAATGGACGTCCGCTACCGGTAAAGCGGTAAAAGTCCGCAACAGCTGTGGCGAAGATCCTGTCGATATGACCAATGCCGCCTGGGTTCAGACGGCCTGGAACGCCAACGTTAACGATGGTTTCTTTTTTACCACCACGCTGAAACTGCTGTTTCCGATGGATGACCCGCATTCACAGTTCACCACCAATGGCCATGACTGGATGGGTGTCGTCAACGCTACCGGAGATGTGAAAGTGACCGCCACCTGGATTGGCGTCGATCGGGGGGTATGATGAAAAAAATCCTTGTCATCGGATTATGCGGACTGTGGATGCCGCCCGCGTCTGCGGTGTACTTTGACTCTATTATCTATGATATGGATGCCAGTAAAGATTTTATCTCCCGGCCAATAGTCAATGATACAAAAAACAACAATTTGTATACCATATCGGCTTATAAAATCTCCCGACCGGGCAGCGGAGATGAAAGACCCGTTCCAGGCCAGGATAAAGATCTGGTCTGGTCGCCGCTGAAGTTCACGGTACAGGCGAATGGCCAGGAATATTTTAAACTCTATTATCGCGGGCCTAAAGATGCCGTTGAGAGATATTATCGGGTAATTTTTAAGGAAACCCCGGTTACGATTTTCCCCTGGCGTCAGGACCAGAAACAAATGGATGTCGTTCCCTCAGTGTCTATGAGCACCATTCTCATCGTGCGCCCGCGTAAAACGCAGTTCAAGTATGAGATAAACGAAGAAACAGGCACTATTAAAAATACCGGTAACACCTTTTTTAGAGTTGTTATCCAGAAAGGATGCAATGGTGATGATGAAAGTTCGACGCAATTTTACATGCTGCCAGGGGAAAGCTGGAAAGATCCTAAGGCTCAATACGGTAATAAAAAATTTATTGTCGCACTGGGTAAATACCATCGCTTAGGAAGCAGCTGCTTTACCGATGCCTCTGACTAATCACTGCCGATCCAGAGCGGGTATGTTATGCCTGAAGCGCAGCTCGCGCAGGCGATTGAGTCCGCCGAACTTCTTGCATAAAGAGTATTGAAAGCGGCAGACGCTGCGGGTATCGCACGCCATGATGCGGGCGATATCCTGGCTGGAATGCCCGTCCGCCAGCAGGCGCAGCGTCTTCATTTCATGCTCCGTCAGCGACGGTGTGCGCCGGCAGCGAAGATTTCGCCCCAGCATGATGCGTTTTATTTTCTTGATTAAGCTGCTTAAGCTATCGTTGACTTCCACCACCGACCATAATAATCCGGAGCGCAGCATCCAAAAATTAGCCATGGGCAGCATGCTCTTATCCGCGAGTAAAATAACTTTCAGTCCGGTCTCCTGCAGTTTTTCAGCCCACTCCTCATGCAGAAAATACAAAATATTGTCGAGGGAGAAATCCACTACCACCATTCCCTCAGGCAGAAAACAGGTAATTTCACGAAAAACCAAATCATTAACCGCTCGCTTAAAAAAATAGTTTTTATCTGGCCATACAGAAAACTTCCTCTCTCCGCAAAGGGATCGCTCCATTTTATCTTCCGCTTCAATAGGGCAGTTTAAACCACACGCCATACATTTAATCTCATGGTTACCTGCCGGCATTACGCTTACCTCTTGAGTGGCTAAAAAATATTTTCAAAAAGATACATATGGAATATCAAACATACTATAAACAAAAATTATTGCCGCTATTATATTTACTATAACCATAGAAAACAAAAGACTAATTTATAATTCCAGACCTTCGGAAAAATAACGTTAACACCTTTCATTAAATATTTTAATAGAACCATCATATAATTTAACTATATCATATATAGCAAAACATCGCTGCCTGATTCCCTTACTCGAAGCGAGCATACAATTTTGTGACTTAATTTATCATCACGCGATGCATAATATTCGCAGGCAATCGTCATTCTCTGGCTCCGGTGGGCAGTGGCCCACTCGCCGCCGCCGGAAATGCCTCCGCCAGCCAGTCGATAAATACGCGCAGTCGATATTGCCGCTGATAAGGTCCGAGGGGCTGTCAGCAACCACCAGACTACGTTGATGGCGGGCTGGCGCAGAACTAAAAAATGCTGCCTGAAGACCCTTGGATTCATGGGTCTTCAGGTGCTACCGTATAGACATAATTAGCCGTTTTGTTCTGTAGCCGAATGATCGGTATACCTGTTCTAATAATTATGGATGATGATATCAATGAAACTAAAAATAGCGTTTATCGCGCTCGGCTGTTCGCTTGCCGCCCTTTCCGGCTGTACCTCCTCAAAATCGTCCCCGGAACGCCACGCTTACTATTTTGTCTCACACCGCAGCGATTTCGTCGGCGGTAACTTCGTTAGTAACCGTCAGGAAAACTACCGCTTAAATCTGCCGAACTTTACCGACATCTATGCCCGCGGCCAGCAGGACAGAAAGTCGGGGATGAGCGAAAGCGACGCCCGCCGTACCGCCGACGCAATCAGGCAGCAGGTGGCAGAGGGCACAAAAACCCAGCACGCATTTACCGGCAACGTCAGCGATAAATGGGATAACGAAATGGAAAATAAAGACGCCGTGCTGTTCGGTAATGAACTGGCCGGAACGTATCTCGACGGCTATTTTGGCGTGAAATAACCCAGCGGGTGCGCGAAATGCGCACCGCGCCTTCGGCTTATCTTTCCACCTTCACCCAGCGCTGCTGCTGATGGCTTTTCACTATCGCCGCAATGATGTACATCACATCCGCCCCCTCGTAGAACGAGGCGAAACGCCGTGACGATGCCGGCGGCATCTCACCGGTGCGCACCGCCTGATAAAAGCTCAGCATCATATTTTTAAACGCATCGGGCCAGCCTTCATTATGCCCGCCGGGGAAGTGGGCGCTGGCGGCGGCCTCGCCGAGCATCAGGCTCGGATCGTCGCTCAGCAGCTGGTTTGGCCCCTGGCGATGGCCAATCCACAGCCGCTGTGGCATTTCCTGATCCCAGGCCAGCGAACAGCGGCTGCCGCCGATCTCCACCGTCAGGCCGTTTTTTCTCCCGGCGCTGACCTGCGAAACGATAAAGCTCCCTTTGCTGCCATCGTCGAAGCGAAACAGGACCGACCCCAAATCTTCGGTATCGACGGGCCGCGCTTCATACGCGATATCATCGCGATGCTGGCTGAACGTCGCGTCGCCGGCCACGGGCGCCTGGCGCGTCGGCCAGACGATGGAGAGGTCCGCCATCACCTCCACAATGCGTCGGCCGGTCATAAACTGCACCGTATCGCACCAGTGGGAACCAATGTCGGCCATCGCCCGCGAGGCCCCGCCCTGCGCCGAATCCACCCGCCAGTTATAGTCGGTCTCCAGCAGCATCCAGTCCTGCAAATAGCTGCCGTGCACCGCAAACAGCCTCCCGACATCGCCGTTGCGCATCATCGCCGCCGCCTGCTGCACCATGGCAAACTGGCGATAAACAAAGCTGACGCCATGAATCACCCCGGCGCTTTCCGCCAGCGCCACCAGCTCACAGGCCTCCTCCGCGGTCATGCAGAGAGGCTTTTCTGAAAAGACGTGCAGTCCGGCGGAGAGGATCTGTCGGTTAATCCGCGCATGCAGATGGTTCGGCGTACAGTTATGCACCACCTGTAGCCCGGGATGCGCCAGCAGCGCCTCAACGCTACCGTAGGCGTGCGCCACGTTGAGCTGGCGCGCCTTCTGCTGCGCCATCTCCAGCGAACCGTCGCACAGCGCCACCACCTCGATGTCGCCCACCCGGCGCAGCGCTTCCAGATGCGCCGGCCCGATAAATCCGGAGCCAATAATGCCGACCTGAATCATTATTCCTCCTCCTTGCCTGCGGCGAAATCGTCAAACGCCCGCCCGGAGACCGGGATGATATGGCGGCGGATAAACTCGCTGCCTTCGCGCGCGCCGACCTCCGCGTCCTTCAGGCAGCACTCCCACTCCAGCACCGCCCAGCCGTCAAAATCATACTCGGTGAGCTTGCTGAAAATCGTTTTGAAATCGATCTGCCCATCGCCCAGCGAACGAAAACGCCCCGCCCGCTGCTGCCAGTTCTGATAGCCGCCGTAGACCCCGCTGCGCCCGTCGCGGCGGAATTCGGCATCTTTGACGTGAAACGCTTTGATTCGCGAATGATAGATATCGATATACGCCAGGTAGTCCATCTGCTGAAGATGAAGGTGGCTGGGGTCATAGAGCATATTGCAGCGCGGATGGTTATCGACCCGCTGCAAGAAACGCTCGAAGGTCACGCCGTCATGCAGGTCTTCGCCGGGATGGATTTCGTAGCAGACATCCACGCCCTGTTCGTCAAAAACGTCCAGCAGCGGTCGCCAGCGCCGGGCCAGTTCATCGAAGGCCTCATCGAGAAGCGGCTGATTATGCGGCGGCCACGGATAAAAATAAGGCCACGCCAGCGCCCCGGAAAAGGTGGCATGCGCCTTCAGCCCCAGACGCGCCGAGGCCACCGCCGCCTGGCGCACTTTCTCTACCGCCCACTGCTGGCGCGCCTGCGGGTTACCGCGCAGCGCGGCGGGCGCAAACGCGTCAAAGGCCGTATCATAAGCCGGATGAACGGCCACCAGCTGCCCCTCAAGATGGGTGGACAGCTCGCCGATCGCCAGGCCCTGTTCCGCCAGGATGCCGCTCACCTCATCGCAGTAGGTCTGGCTCGCGGCGGCGCGTTCAACGTCGAAAATCGCCGGATGGTTACAGGGGATCTGCAGTGCCTGATAGCCCAAACCGGCGGCCCACTGCGCCAGGCCCTCCAGGGTATTAAACGGCGCCTGCGCGCCGATAAACTGCGCCAGGAAAATGCCCGGTCCTTTGATTGTTTTCATACCACCTCCTGAAAAATTAACGCTGCTCTTTCTCGTTGTAATGGAAAGAGAAAAGGAAAATCAGCGCGATAACCGCAGCGGCCACCGCCGGGATCCACCAGAAGGTCACCCACGCCTGCGGTACGCTCTGGCCTGCCACCAGATGGTTGTACAGCGCGCCGGAGATCTGCGACCCCAGCAGCATGCCGATACCGTAGGTGAACATCACGATCATGCTTTGCGCCTGGCCCTTCACTTTTTCACCGGCCACGCGGTCGGTATAGATAAAGCCGACAACAAAGAAAAAGTCATAGCACACGCCGTGCAGCAGGATGCCGAGATAGAGCAGGAAACGCCCCTCTTCGCTGACCCCCAGCGCAAAGAAGGCGTAGCGCACGAACCACGCCGCCATGCCGATCAGCAGCATGTATTTCACCCCGAGGCGGCGGAACAGCAGCGGGATCACCAGCATAAAGAAAATTTCTGACATCTGACCGAACGACATCGCGGTGCTGACGTCCGCGATGCCGGCATCCGCCAGATAAGAGGCGGTATAGGCGTAGTAGGTCCCCAGCGGAATCGAAATCAGCGTCGCGCAGAGGGAGAAAATCAGGAAGTGGCGCGTTTTCAGCAGCGCGAAAGCGTCGGCGCACAGCAGATCGCGAAACTGGACCGGCGTTCCTTTCGCCGGCGCCGGCGTGTGCGGTAGCGTCAGGCTATAAACGGCCAACGCCGCCGAGCAGAGCGCCGCCAGGGTAAAAATGCCGGTGGTATCGGAGATACCGGTGACGCCGATGAAGATACCGGCGATAATCCAGCCGATGGTGCCGAAGACGCGCACCACCGGAAAGGTTTTATCGACGTTCGCCAGGCTGTGGAAAGCGATGTTGTTGGTCAGCGCCAGCGTCGGCATATAGCACAGGGTGTAGCCGAACAGCAGGCCAATCAGCAGCGCGCCGTTTTGCGCCACCAGCGCCTGCGGGACAAACCACAGAATAACCGCTCCGGCCAGATGCATCACCGCCATCACCTTCTGCGAAGCGAAAAAGCGATCGACCAGCATTCCCAGCACAAACGGCGAGAGAATAGACGCAATCGGCCCGGCGGAGAAAGCATCGCCGATCAGCAGCGACATCTCATAGCGGGTCATCACCAGCCCCAGCGTCACCGACCAGCTACCCCAGATAAAGAACTGCATAAACATCATTAACGACAGCCGCGGCACCAGAAAACGGTGAGCTACGCGGGGACTTTCACGACCTTCGGTTGTTGTGACCATTTCGACCGCCCTCAAAAAGTAATCGATTACAAATACGCTCAAATAAAAAGTAATCGATTACAAAAAGAAGATCGCGGGCAAAATACGCTAAGCGCGAAGAAGATCACAATAAAAGAGATAATGCCCCGCCGGACGACGGGGCGATCGCGCTACGCCGAACGGCGCAGGGTTTTAAAGGCCACAAACAGGAACAGGATCCACACCGGCAGCAGAATCGCCGACAGGCGCATCCCGTCAATCGTGCACATCAGCACCAGGATCAGCCCCAGAAAGGCGATACAGATATAGTTTCCGGCGGGCGACAGCAGCGCTTTAAACTTCGACTCGCGCCCCTTGCGCCGCTGGGCGGCGCGAAACTTGAGGTGCGCCAGGCAGATCATAATCCAGTTCAGCAGCAGCGTTGCTACCACCAGCGCCATCAGCAGGCCGAGGGCTTTCTGCGGCAGCAGATAGTTAAGCAGCACCACCAGCGAGGTGATAATCCCCGAGAGCAGCAGGGAGTTAACCGGCACGCCGCGCTTGCTGACGCGGGCGAGAAACTTCGGCGCATTGCCCTGCACCGACAGACCGAACAGCATCCGGCTATTCGAGTAAACGCCGCTGTTATAAACCGACAGCGACGCTACCAGAATCACGAAGTTCAGCGCGGAAGCCACCACGTTGCTGTCGAGATTATGAAAGATCATCACGAACGGGCTGCTGTCGGATTTGATTTCCACCCACGGATAGAGCGCCAGCAGAACCACCAGCGAACCGATATAAAACAGCAGAATACGGTATACCACCTGGTTAACCGCTTTCGGGATGCTCTTTTCCGGGTTCTGCGCTTCCGCGGCGGTAATGCCGATAAGCTCCAGTCCGCCGAAGGAGAACATGATCACCGCCAGCGACACGATCAGGCCGTGCCAGCCGGTGGCGAAGAAACCGCCGTGTTTCCACAGGTTATCGATTCCCGCCTTGCTGCCGCCGTGGCCGCCGAACAGCATCCACAGGCCAAAGCCGATCATGCCGATAATCGCCAGCACCTTAATCAGCGCGAACCAGAACTCCGCTTCGCCGTACAGGCGCACGTTCACCAGGTTTACGGCGTTGATAATGATGAAGAACGCGGCGGCCCAGATCCACGTCGGCACATCCGGCAGCCAGTACTGCATATATATCCCGGCGGCGGTCAGCTCCGCCATCCCGACCAGCACGAACATCACCCAGTAGTTCCAGCCGGAAAGAAAACCGGCGAACGGGCCCCAGTATTTATAAGCAAAGTGGGCAAAGGAGCCTGAAACCGGTTCTTCGACGACCATTTCGCCCAGCTGGCGCATGATTAGAAAGGCAACTATCCCGGCGACGGCATAGCCGAGCAGTACGGCCGGTCCCGCCATTTGAATCGCCGGCCCGATGCCGAGAAACAGGCCAGTACCGATGGCGCCGCCAAGGGCGATAAGTTGAATATGTCGGTTCTGTAAACCGCGATGAAGCGTCGGGCCGCTTTCCTCTACGGCATCCGACGATGTTGACGCGTCTTTCACGTCGATCCCCTGTGTATATATATGAAGGGGCACCTTTTAACACTTATACCCGTCATACTTCAAGCTGCATGTGCGTTGGCTTTTCTCGCTCACCCCAGTCACTTACTGGAGTAAGCTCCTGGGGATTCCCTGCGTCGCCGCCTTCCTGCAACTCGAATTATTTAGGGTATAAAATCGTCATACTTCAAGCCGCAGATGCCCTGGCTTTATACATTCATTGATTTATTACAACCGGCGAGCCGCCCTGCCCGCTCCTGCGGTTTTGCCTTAAAATTCGTAGCCGACCGAAACCTTGAACGTGCGCGGTTCGCCGCGGAACAGATAGGTTCCGCTGTCGTCCGCGCCGGACCAGTAGTTCTCATCCGTCACGTTATCGACGCCCGCGCGTACCGTCATCTGATTCTGGTTCTCGTTAAGCGCCAGACGATAGCGCACGCCGAGATCCAGGGTCGTGAAGCTATCAATCTTCTTGCTGTTCGCCTGGTCGGCATACTGCGAACCCGAGTGATTGAGGCGTGCGGTGGCGGTCAGGCCGTCGATAGGTTTGATGTCATACTCTGCGCCAAGCACCGCGTAGAAGCCCGGTACGCCGATGGCCGTTTTACCATCATTGACGCCATCCTTGGTTTTCGACAGTTCGGCTTTCAGCCAGGTCGCGCTGGCGTTAAGGCGCAGGCCGTACAGCGGTTCGCCGAAAACGTTAAATTCCACGCCGCGATTGCGCTGCTCGCCGTTAAGGCCATAGCGTTTCTGGCTATCCAGGAAGGCGGAAGGCATTTTAATTTCAAACAGCGCCAGCGAGCCGCCAATGCGGCCAAAATCCGCCTTCATCCCGACTTCGTTTTGTTTTGAGTGAATAATTCCGACGCTTTCCCCATAGTTAGCGGCGGAGGTTGGCGCATTGCTGCCCGGCTGCAGGGCTTCGGTATGGTTAGCGTATAAAGAGAGAACCTGCCACGGCTTATAGACCACGCCATAGGTCGGCATCCAGCGGCTATCGTCATACGCATCGCTTTGCAGGCCGGTGACTTTATCGTAGTTGCGCACCACCACTTTTTGATGACGGGCGCCGACGGTGAACAGCAGCGTATCGTCCAGCACGCCGAGGGTGTCGCTCAGCAGCCAGCCCTGGGAACGGGTGCGGCCGCTGGTGAGCGGATCGCCATAGTCGCCGCCGAATGATGCGTTCGCCGGGGGCGCAACCGGACGGGTATCGTAGATATTCACCAGCGGATTATCCGCCGCCTTCGACATCCGCCACGCGGTTTTGTCGTTCTGGGTTTTCGCCGAATAGCCGACGTTGACCTTGTGCGACACAAAACCGGTGGCGAATTCGCCGCGTATCCCGGCCATGCCGCTGGCGGTATCCATATAGCGGTTGGTGTCCAGGCGCCCCGCCGTGGCGTTGCCCGCCCGGTCAATCAGCTTCGAGGCGCTATAGAGACCGATTTCATGGGCATGCTGCGCCCCCAGAGCGGCGTAGGCGGTCCATTTATCGACAATGTCGTATTCCATTCTCAGCATACCGAACTCATTTTCGATATCGCTGTAAGCCCATTTTTGCGTGTAGTTGTGGGTGTTATCCGGCAGGCGCGGAATAAAATCGACGCCCGAAATGTTGATGCCCATCGGGCTACCGTGGAAGGTTTTTTTCTGATAGCCAAAGTCAAACGAGCTGCGCATCCGTTCGCCGCGATAATCGAGCCCTATGGAGGCCAGCGTGGTTCTGCGCTTATCACTCTCCACCGCCGCCTCGCCTTCGCGGTGCACCAGATTCACCCGCGCGCCGAACTGGTTGTCGTCGCCAAAGCGGCGGCCCAAATCCAGCGTACCGCCGACCTGAGAATCCGAGGTATAGTCGACGCCCACGCGGGCGGTCGGGGTATCTTCCGCGCGCTTAGGCTCCAGGTTGATCATCCCGCCGACGCCGGAGCTGGCCGCACCGTTAAGCAGAGCGTTGGCGCCTTTAAAAATTTCGACCCGCTCAAGCATGGCGGTATCCACCACCTGACGCGGCACCACGCCCGCCAGCCCGCTCAGGGTCATATCGTCGCCGTCAAATTTAAGGCCGCGAATGCGGTAGGTCTCGGCGTAGTTACCGTAGCCCTGCACCGGCTGAACCCCGGCATCGTTGCTGACCACATCGGCGATGGTTTTCGCCTGCTGATCCTCGATAAGCTTCGAGGTATAGCCGATGATGCTAAACGGAACGTCCATCGCGTTTTGTTCGCCGAGCATCCCTAGACGGCCGCCGTTGGCTATCTGACCATCGAGATAGGCGGGCACTATCAAATCGCCGCCGGCTTTAAAATCGCTGGCGGATGCGGCCTGAACGACCATCGTTTCTTCGCTTTTCTGGCGTTCGGCGACGTTTTCCGCCGCCGTTGCCGAATGGGAGATTGCGCCAATGGTTAACGCCAGCAGCGTTTTCCGCAGCGGGAAAGCCGGTGCGGCGCAGCCGCTTAAGTTGGCAGAGACGGCCAGCGCCGGGAGAGTGCGTTTCATAAGATCAGTCCTGAACAAAATCAACGATCCGATAGTGACTCCGCCGCCGAAATTCGCATTTCCGGTCTTGCGCCTGTGAGCCCCATCCAGTGCCTTCGCCGTTTCCCTGTGAGCCCGCGACGTACGCAGGTTATCTCCTGATAAAACCGCAAACAAGAAGAAGAATGAGAACTATACGCATTATCTTATCGTAATCAAGCCTGGCTTTTGCCGTCTGGAAAAACGTTTCATTTTTCGCTGAAAGGGATTCGCCGCAGAGGTTTGGGCGAAAGGTGAGGAAGCGCGCGCAGCAAAACGCGGAGAGACAAAAGGCCGGAACCCGACAGGCTCCGGCCTCAATCACTACGCGCTGGCGGTATCCAGACGCGCCAGCTGCCCGGCGCTCAGGCTCAGCGCGGCGGCGCGAGCAAAGCTCTCCACCTGAGCGAGGCTGGTGGCGCTGGCGATGGGCGCCGTCACGCCGTCGCGGCTCATCAGCCAGGCCAGCGCGACTTCGGCAGGTTTAGCGCCGCTTTGCTCCGCCACTTCAACCAGGGTATCGACAATACGCAGCCCGCGAGGATTGAGATATTTGCCGATACCGCCCCCGCGCTGGCTTTGCGCCAGGTCGGACTGCTGGCGGTATTTGCCGGTCAGGAAGCCGGACGCCAGGCTGTAGTAGGTCACCACGCCGATATCGCGGCTGATGCACAGGTCGCAGAGCGCGCCCTCAAAAGCCGAGCGATGATAAAGATTGTATTCCGGCTGCAGCACCTGCCAGGCCGGCAGGCCGCTTTTACGCGACACCTCCAGCGCGCCTGAAAGCTGCTGCGCATCGAGGTTCGAGGCGCCCATGGCGCGGATTTTCCCCGCCTGCTGTAGGGCGTGGAAGGCGTCGAGGGTTTCGGCGACCGGCGTTTCCGGGTCCGGCCAGTGGGCGAAATAGAGGTCAATATAATCGGTATTCAGGCGTCGCAGGGAGTCGTCCACCGCCTGCTGGATCCAGGCTTTTTTCAACCCTTTATGACCGGGAAGGCCTAAATCGGAACCCACTTTGGTGAAGAGCTTTACCTTATCGCGCATGCCTGGCCGCGCCTGTAGCCAGCGGCCGATAATGGTTTCAGACTCGCCGCCCTGGTTGCCATCCGCCCAGCGGGAGTAGACATCCGCCGTGTCGATAGCATCGAAGCCGTGGTCTATAAACGCATCAAGAATGGCAAAACTGGTTTTTTCATCGATGGTCCAGCCAAAAACGTTACCGCCAAACACCAGCGGGGCGATGGAAAATCCGGTTTTGCCCAAGGGACGTGTCATCATGCCGTTCACTCCTTATCGCTTATATTCAGTATCCTTCGGAACGCCGTGAGGGCCAGAAAAGGACAATTACGGGATAGTAAGAAAAAGGAAGCTTGAAGCGGGCTATCCGTGCCCGCTGAATGCATAACAACATTATGTCCCGGAATAGACGTCAAAGCTAAAATATTTCCCGGCTAACTTTTTATAGGTGCCGTCGGCGAGAATAGTGGCAATCGCGCCGTTTATCTCCTGGCGCAGAGCATCGTCCTCTTTGCGCAGGCCAATCGCCGCGCCGGCGCCGAACAGCTTGTCGTCCTTCAGGTGGCCGCCAACGAAGGCAAAATCTTTACCCTGCGGCTGCTGCAGGAAGCTGTAGTCGGCCATCATCCCGGAAAGCACCGCGCCGTCAATACGCCCGGACTCCAGATCCTGAACCACGCGATCCGCCCCCTGATAGGCGACGATATTGATCCCCGCCGTGCGCCAGTGCTGGTTAACGTAAGTCTCCTGCGCCGAGCCCTGCTCTACGCCGATGGTTTTGCCCTTCAGCTGCTCGACGGTATTCCCGGCCAGGGTGTTTTTACGCGCCACGAGGAACACCGGGCCGTTGTACAGCTTGTCGCTAAAGCCGATCTGCTCTTTACGCTTCTCGGTCATATACATGCCGGAGAGGATCGCGTCGAACTTACGCGCCTTCAGCGCCGGAATAATGCCGTCGAAGTTGCTTTCCACCCACACGCACTTCGCCTGCAGCTGGGCGCAAATCGCGTTGCCGAGGTCAATATCAAAACCCGCCAGCTTACCCTGCGGATCTTTCCATTCAAACGGCGCGAAAGTCGGATCGACGCCAAAGCGAATTTCCTTATTTTCTGCGGCCAGGGCTGAAGTTGAGGCCATCAGCGCGACCCACAGCAGAAGAGATTTTTTCATTATTTACGGACTCCAGAGATCAACGGCAGTGTGTTTCAACTAACCGGGCGAACAGCGTCGCGCCGGTAGAAATAATGTCATCATTAAAGTCATAGCCGGGGTTGTGCACCATACAGCTGCCCTTCCCGCCTTTCTCGCCATTGCCCAGCAGGAAGTAGCAGCCGGGGCGCTGCTGGAGCATAAAAGCGAAATCTTCGCTGGCGTTCATCGGCGAAATGGATTCCAGCACGCCCTCCTCGCCAAAGACGTCCAGCGCCAGCGCTTTGGCGAATTCGGTCTCTTCGACACTGTTGGTCAGTACCGGATAGGAGTCAAAAACCGCTACCTCGCTGCTGGCGCCGTAGCTTTTGGCGGTAAAATCAGCGAGCTCCTTGATCCGCGTAATCAGCAGGTCGCGAATTTCCGGCTTCATCGCCCGCACGCTCAGCTCCATCACCACGTTCTCAGGGATGACGTTGGAGGCGATACCCGCCTGGAAGGTGCCGACGCTCACCACCGCGGTTTCGCCCGGCGGTACGTTACGCGCAACGATGCTTTGCAGATTCATCACCAGCGCCGCGCCGGTAACAATGGGATCGACGGTGCGCTCGGGATGCGCGCCGTGGCCGCCGTAGCCGGTAATGGTGATTTTTACCGTATCCGCCGAGGCCATAAAATTCCCGGCGTAAAAGCCGATTTTCCCCACCGGCAGGCCCGGCATATTATGCAGGCCGAAGATGCGCTCGCAGGGAAAGCGCTCAAACAGGCCGTCTTTGATCATTAAATCCGCGCCGCCGATCGCTTCTTCCGCGGGCTGGAAAATCAGGTGTACCGTGCCGTTGAACTGGCAGGCCGGCGAGGCGATATATTTCGCCGCCGCCAGCAGAATGGTGGTGTGGCCGTCGTGGCCGCAGGCGTGCATTTTTCCGGCCACGGTGCTGGCCCAGGGGAGATCGGTCGCTTCGAAAATCGGCAGCGCGTCCATGTCGGCGCGCAGGCCGATAGTACGCGGCGAATCGCCCTTGCTTAACGTTCCTACCACCCCGGTTTTCGCCAGCCCGCGGGTCACCGTATAGCCCCACTCGGTCAGTTTTCCGGCCACCAGCTCGCTGGTATTAAACTCTTCCAGGCTTAATTCCGGATGGGCGTGCAAATAATGACGGATCGCAATCATTTCATCTTCGGTAGCTTTAATTTCAGGAATTACACAGTCGGTCATGCCGGTCTCCGGGATATAGAATCAAGTGCTAAGCTTTAATAACTTAACGTGCTAAGGGTTTATTGCAAGCAGGATTTCTTATTCCGCGCGGGGTTTTCATCTGATTTATTCATAGCGATTTAACGGCGAAGCGGACGAGTTTTACTATCACCTGAACCAGGAAACGTCTTACATTCTCTGCCTTTTATTAACCATGAAGCACAATACTCATTTATAAAGCCTAAATAAGCAGATAAAACATCAAAGAAGAGGCGCAAGGATGATATTTTCAACTTTGCGGTTTTTAAGCGGATTTGATGTGAGAACAGGGGCGGGTGGGCAGTGCCCAATAGCGCCAGGCTGGCCGGACTACCGTCCCTCAGACGCGGGGAAATCGGTAGCGCGGACAGGTGCACAGCACCGCCTCCGGAGGAGGCGGTTGCGAGGTTAAAGCAGAAAAGGTTAGTGGCTCAGCGCGCCGTTAATCAGGATCGACGTAATAATCCCGGTCGCGGCGGCAATCAGCACATAGTTACCGTCAATATAGGACCAGTGCTGCCCGTGCGGCGGTGCCGGTAATCCGCGATCGTTCCAGTCGTTTATCCGGTAATCATTGCCGCGATAACGTTCCGGAGCCGGCTGACCTTTGCGAAAATCATGGCCGTTCCACGCGAAATGGTCCCGCTCATGGCGCTCCTGATGAGAGTTACCCTGCGGCCCCTTGTCACCGCGCGACGGGCCACGGTTATCGTCGTTACCCTGATGATTGTTGGCCTGCGGCCCCTTGCCCGGCCCCTGCTGACGGTTGCCGTCCGGGCCGCCGCGGCCGGCGTCTTGCTGCCAGACCTGCTGCTGACCGTGGTTGTTGCCGCCAGGACCATCCGCCCAGGAGACGGAAGTCAAAGCACAAGATAGAATAATCGCCAGTGAAAGAATCTTTTTCATAATACACCTCCTGATATATTTCCTTTGTACCGGGAAAATGTGGAGGAATAGTGAGTAACAATATAACCAGGACAATTCCTGGCTTATACCTTTCATCTTTTAAGGCGCATGTCCTGGCTGCATGCATTCCCCCCGTTCACCTGGCGACCGGTGCTCCCGGGGACTTATAAATTCGCCGCCGCTGTGCGGCTAAAAATCCAGGGAGAGAGCATGATAACGTTTTTAAAATATTATCCCGACGCTGAACAAAGCGCACCAAATAACAAAAAAGGCCGCTTTCGCGACCTTTTTTAGAAAATAGCCAGAGATTACTCAGTGACTTTGGTTTTTAGCTCTTCGGCACCCTGCTTGGTTTTATCCCAGCCTTCTTTGCTGACCTCTTTGGTCTTATTCCAGCCTTTTTCGGTGCCTTCTTTAGTCGCGTTCCAGCCCTTCTCAGTCCCTTCTTTGGTCTTATTCCAGGTTTTCTGCGCGCCTTCGCTGACTTCGCTGCCTACGCTGTCGCTTTTGCCTTCTGCCGCGTGTTTGGCTTTCAGCTGCTGCTCTTCACCCTGGTGCTGGGCCTCGTGCAGTTTTTCTTTCGCGGTGTTCGCCCCTTCATGGGCCGCCGCGACGGTATCGTCGGTTGCGTGTGTCGTTGTTGCAGCAAAAACAGGAGCTGCTACCAGAATCGCAGATAACGCAATCATTGCTTTTTTCATAATGTCCTCTCTCGCTAACGAACTTAATGTTATGAGTCGCATTTAGCATGGCACAAGATTTTACCGCCTGGCTTTAGGGATTGTTCTTAAAACTGATTTCGGACTTTTCTATCGACTTTTGGTCTGCCGCGTCCCGCTTCTGAATGCGCGAATAAATTCCAACAAATTTGTTACATTTTAAGTCATTTGCCGTTGATATACTTGCCGTTTATGTTTACACGAGAATAATTCTCAGAATCATTATATTTATAAATTAGCAAACGGAACGCATATTATGGCAAGAAAATCAGTAGGTTCGTTCATCCTTACTGCCCTGATTTCCACTCCTCTCTGTAGCTTTGCCGCGCAATATCCGCTCACCGTCACCGATCTCGACGGCCGCGCGATTACGCTCCAGCATGAGCCACAGCGCATTATCCTGCAGGATGGTCGCGATATTATGGCCATGGCCCTGCTCGACCGCGACAACCCCTTCAGGCGCGTCGTGGCATGGAATAACCTGGCCAGAAAACAGGACATCAATACCTGGAAAATGCTGCAAGAGAAGTGGCCGCAATCCGCTCAGATCCTCGATATGGGCTTTAGCGATAAGGGCAACGTTGACCTTGAGAGCGTCATTTCCCGCCAGCCGGACCTGATGATCGCCCAGCTTCGCGCGAAGCCCGCGCTGGAGGAGAGCGGTGTCATCAGCAAGCTCAGCGCGCTGAATATTCCCGTGCTGTTCGTCGATTATGAAATCAACCCCGGCAAAGACACCGCCCCGAGTATCGATCTGCTGGGGAAAGTCCTTAACCGTGAAGAAAACGCCAAAGCCTATACCGACTATTACCGTCAGCAGCTGGACGCCATCCGCCAGAAAACCGCGAACATCACGCCGAAGGCTAACGTTTTTGTCGAGGCGCTGGCGGGTAATAGCGATGCCTGCTGCTTTACCCACGGCCACAACGGCTGGGGTGGTCTGGTCGAAGCCGTCGGCGCGAACAATATCGGCTCGCAGCTGCTGCCGGGCGCTTCCGGCTTTGTGTCGCTGGAAAAAGTGATTAGCATGAAGCCGGATGCCTATATTATGACCGGTTCAAAACGCGGGAATAGCCAGGTGCTGCCGCTCGGTTTACAGGCCGATCCCCAGGAGGTCAATCGTCAGGCGGAGCGGCTGCTGTCGCGCACCGGCGTGAGCAACATCCCGACGATTGAAGCAAAACGCGCTTACGGCATTTACCACCACTTCTACAACCATCCGTGGAATATCGTCGGGATGGCGTATCTGGCGAAGGATATCTATCCCCAGACCTTCAGCGACCTCAACCCTGACGATAGCTGGCACTACATTGTCCGTCATTTCACCACCCTTCCCGATCTGCCGTTTGTTTTTTCCTGGCAACAAGGTGAGTAATTAGCCATGAGTCTCTCTCCTGAATCCGATATCGTCGCGTTCGGCCTCGATAGCCGTGACGTAATGGCAAACTACCGTCACATTGTGCGCCGCCGCGCCATCATGCTGCTGCTGCTGACGCTGTTGATTGTCGCCTCGCTGCTGCTCGACTTCGTGATGGGGCCATCCGGCCTGTCGCTGCAGGCGCTTTGGCAAACCCTTACCGACCCGGCCAGCGCCAGCGCCGGGACGCGGGCGATCGTCTGGGATATCCGCATGCCCTATGCGCTGATGGCGATCGTCGTCGGCCTGGCTCTCGGCCTCGCCGGGGCGGAAATGCAGACCATCCTTAACAATCCGCTGGCGAGCCCGTTTACGCTCGGCGTCTCCTCGGCGGCGGCATTCGGCGCGGCGCTGGCTATCGTGCTGGGGATAGGGATTCCCGGCATTCCCGGCCAGTGGTTTGTCTCGGCCAACGCTTTTATCTTCGCTCTGCTGGCGGCGCTGCTGCTGGACGGTATTACGCGCTGGACCCAGGTCGCCACCTCCGGCGTCATTCTGTTCGGGATCGCGCTGGTGTTTACCTTCAATGCGCTGGTATCGATGCTGCAGTTTGTCGCCAATGAAGATACCCTCCAGGGGCTGGTGTTCTGGACGATGGGCAGCATTGACCGCGCCTCATGGCAAAAGGTGGGGATCCTGCTTGCGATACTGGCGGTCGTCATGCCGCTATCAATGCGCAGCGCGTGGAAGCTGACCGCGCTGCGCCTCGGCGAGGACCGGGCCGTCAGCTTCGGCATCAACGTGCGCCGCCTGCGCCTGACCACCCTGCTGCGCATCAGCGTTCTGTCGGCGATTTCGGTGGCGTTCGTTGGCCCAATCGGTTTTATCGGCCTGGTGGCGCCGCATATCGCCAGGCTGGTTTTCGGCGAAGATCACCGCTTTTACCTGCCGGCCAGCGCGTTAATCGGCGCCCTCGTCCTGTCGCTGGCTTCGGTTGCGGCAAAAAACCTGATTCCCGGCGCAGTGATTCCGGTGGGCATCGTCACCTCGCTGGTGGGGGTGCCTTTTTTCCTGAGCATCATTTTGCACCATCGGGGGCACGTATGAGCCATGTTGTATCCGGACTGGCGCTGACCCATTTCAGCGCCGGTTATCCCAGACGTCAGGTGATCCGCGACCTGACGGTACCGCGGCTGCAGCGCGGTAAAATCACCGCGCTGCTCGGCCCCAACGGCAGCGGGAAATCCACCCTGATGCGGGCGATGGCCGGGCTGGGGCCGTCCGCGGGCGAGCTGTCGCTGGACGGTGAGAATCTGCTTGCCCTCCCCTTTGCCCGGCGTGCGGAAAAAGTGGTCTACCTGCCGCAGACGCTGCCCGCCGGCGTGCACTTGCGGGTGCTGGAGTCGATTATTGTCGCTCAACGCGCCGCCGGAGGAGCGCACAGCCCGGAAAATCAGGCACAGGTGATGTCTCTGCTGCGCCAGCTA
This sequence comes from Klebsiella sp. CN_Kp106, assembly GCF_040064575.1. Taxonomy (NCBI): domain Bacteria; kingdom Pseudomonadati; phylum Pseudomonadota; class Gammaproteobacteria; order Enterobacterales; family Enterobacteriaceae; genus Klebsiella; species Klebsiella sp. CN_Kp106. The sequence continues at coordinate 127,940 of NZ_JBEAIG010000001.1, forward strand.
GGCATTGAACATCTGGCGCTGAGCTATCTCGACCGGCTATCCGGCGGGCAGAAGCAGCTCGTCGGCCTGGCGCAATCGCTTATCCGTCAGCCAGCCCTGCTGCTGCTGGATGAGCCCCTTAGCGCGCTGGATTTAAACTATCAGTTCCACGTGATGGATCTGGTGCGTGAGGAGACGCAGAGGCGCAACATCATCACGCTGGTGGTGGTTCACGACATCAATATCGCCCTGCGCCACGCGGATCACGTGCTGATGTTGAAAGAGGGACAACTGCTGGGGGACGGTGCGCCGGCCGAGGTGATTACCCCGCAGGCTCTGGCTGCGGTTTACGGCGTGCGCGGGCGCATCGAGCCCTGTTCTCAGGGGGTGATGCAGGTGATTATCGACGGTCTGGCGGCGGGGGCTTAAGCGGCTGCGGCGTTGAACATCAAGCCCTGAGATCCCCTCTCTCCAGGGCTTTGCCGGAGGCGGCGCGCTGCGCCTCTCCGGCCTACCGCGTTATGCCGCCATCTCGCCCGCCGCCACCGGAAGCCCCTCCCGCCTGGCCGAATCATCACTCTTTTGCTAACCAGCTCACGTTTTTATGCCCTGATTGGCACTTTTCCGCCCGTGACGTTCCCCTCATTCTGTCGCTATGCTTTAATGTGCTAAACCGGTTTAATTAAGTTTAGCTATGGAGAATTTTCAACATGAATGCAAAAGTTTGGGTTCTGGGAGACGCGGTAGTGGACCTGCTGCCGGAGAGCGAAGGCCGCCTGCTGCGCTGCCCCGGCGGCGCCCCGGCTAACGTGGCGGTCGGTATCGCCCGCCTTGGCGGCGACAGCGGATTTATCGGCCGCGTCGGCGACGATCCGTTTGGCCGCTTTATGCGCCATACCCTGCAACAGGAGCAGGTCGACGTCAGCCATATGCGCCTCGACGGCCAGCACCGTACCTCCACCGTGGTGGTCGACCTGGACGATCAGGGGGAACGTACCTTTACCTTTATGGTGCGCCCCAGCGCGGACCTGTTTCTTGCGGAAGAAGACCTGCCGCAGTTTACCGCCAACCAGTGGCTGCACGTCTGCTCCATCGCGCTCAGCGCCGAGCCCAGCCGCAGCACCACCTTCTCGGCGATGGAAAGCATCAAACATGCCGGCGGCCGGGTCAGCTTTGACCCCAATATCCGCCCGGACCTCTGGCAGGATCAGGAGCTACTGCACGCCTGCCTCGATCGCGCCCTGCGCATGGCCAACGTGGTGAAGCTGTCGGAAGAGGAGCTGGTATTCATCAGCGGCAGTGATGATTTAGCCTACGGAATCGCCAGCGTGACCGAACGCTATCAGCCTGAACTGCTGCTGGTGACCCAGGGCAAAGCCGGCGTACTTGCCGCCTTTCAGCAGCAGTTTACCCATTTCAGCGCCAAGCCCGTTGTCAGCGTGGACACCACCGGCGCGGGCGACGCATTTGTCGCCGGACTGCTCGCAAGCCTTGCTGCCAACGGGATGCCGACGGATATCGCTGCGCTGGAACCGACGCTCACGCTGGCGCAAACCTGCGGCGCCCTGGCGACAACGGCGAAAGGCGCCATGACCGCCCTGCCATACCAGCGCGATCTTAATCGCCAGTTTTGATCCTTCAGGCCGCCGCGCGCGGCCCACTTTGTTGCATCCATCACATTTATTAAACCGGTTTAGCAAAATCCATTTCAAAATGTTAAGGGTCATGCTTAACATAGCGCCTAAACCGGTTTAGCAAAAAACAACATTTTACATTTTCCTTTCGGGATGCAACCAGCATGTATAAAAAAAGCACACTCGCCGTCCTTATCGCTTTGCTAACCGGCGCCGCCTCAGCCCACGCGCAAACGGATCTCAGCACGATCGAAGCCCGTTTGATCGCCCTGGAAAAACGCCTGCAGGAGGCGGAAAACCGGGCGCAAACTGCGGAAAACCGCGCCGAGTCGGCGGAGAAACAGGTCCAGCAGCTCATCGCGCAGCAGCAGAAAAATCAGGACACGACGCAGGAAGTGGTTCAACGTACCGCCAAACTCGAGAAGAAGGCCGATGAGAAAAGCGGCTTTGAGTTTCACGGCTACGCCCGCTCCGGCGTGATAATGAATGATTCCGCCGCCAGCACCAAATCCGGCGCCTACATGACGCCAGCGGGGGAAACCGGCGGGGCTATCGGTCGTCTGGGAAACCAGGCCGATACCTATGTTGAAATGAACCTTGAACACAAGCAGACCCTGGATAATGGCGCGACGACCCGCTTCAAAGTGATGGTCGCCGACGGACAAACCACTTATAACGACTGGACGGCAAGCAGCAGCGATTTGAACGTTCGTCAGGCCTTTGTCGAACTGGGCAACTTGCCCACCTTCACAGGGGCGTTTAAAGGCTCCACCCTGTGGGCCGGGAAACGCTTCGACCGGGACAACTTTGATATTCACTGGATTGACTCTGACGTTGTGTTCCTCGCCGGTACCGGCGGCGGTATTTACGACGTCAGGTGGAACGACAGCATCCGCAGCAACCTCTCGCTTTACGGGCGCAATTTCGGCGATATTGCTGACTCGAGCAACAGCGTGCAGAACTATATCCTCAGCATGAACAACTTCATCGGTCCGGTGCAGGTGATGGTCAGCGGGATGCGGGCAAAAGACAACGACGACCGTCAGGATACCAACGGTAACCCGGTCAAAGGCGATGCGGCAAATACCGGTGTACATACGCTGCTCGGCCTGCACAACGACAGTTTTTACGGTCTGCGTGAAGGCACCAGCAAAACCGCCCTGCTCTACGGTCACGGCCTGGGCGCGGAAGTTAAAGGTATCGGCTCTGACGGCGCGCTACGGTCGGGAGCCAACACCTGGCGCTTCGCCAGCTATGGCACCACCCCGCTCAGCGAAAACTGGTCTATCGCCCCGGCGATCCTGGCGCAAAGCAGTAAAGGCCGTTATGCCGATGGCGACAGCTATCAGTGGGCCACGCTCAACATGCGCCTGATCCAGGAGATCAACCAGAACTTCGCTCTCGCTTACGAAGGCAGCTACCAGTATATGGATCTCAAACCCGAAGGTTATAACGATCGTCATGCGGTAAACGGTAGCTTCTACAAGCTCACCTTCGCCCCGACATTTAAGGTCGGCAGCATCGGTGATTTCTTCAGCCGCCCTGAAATCCGCCTTTACACCTCGTGGATGGACTGGAGCAAAAAACTGAATAATTACGCCAGCGATGACGCGCTGGGCAGCAATGGTTTTACCTCGGGCGGCGAATGGTCGTTCGGTATGCAGATGGAAACCTGGTTCTGACGGTGAACGCCTGACGACAGGCCCCTCCGGGGCGACGACGCGCCTTTCATCGCCCCGGACACAATAACGACGCAGAGACTGCGCCCCCCGTTAACGCGGGACGACAACACGAATTTTTTTACGCATTCAGAGGGTACTATGGATTTTGAACAGATTTCCCGCTCGCTGCTTCCGCTTCTGGGAGGCAAGGAAAATATCGCCAGCGCCGCGCACTGCGCCACGCGCCTGCGCCTGGTGCTGGTCGATGACGCGCTGGCCGACCAGCAGGCTATCGGCAAAATTGAAGGGGTTAAGGGCTGTTTCCGCAATGCCGGGCAGATGCAGATTATTTTCGGCACCGGGGTGGTGAATAAAGTCTACGCCGCCTTTATTCAGGCGGCAGGTATAAGCGAATCCAGCAAATCGGAGGCCGCCGACATCGCGGCGAAAAAGCTTAATCCTTTCCAGCGCATCGCGCGCCTGCTGTCGAACATCTTCGTACCGATTATCCCGGCTATCGTCGCCTCCGGCCTGCTGATGGGCCTGCTGGGGATGGTCAAAACCTACGGCTGGGTTGATCCGAGCAACGCCCTCTACATCATGCTGGATATGTGCAGTTCGGCGGCGTTTATCATTCTGCCAATCCTGATTGGCTTTACCGCGGCCCGCGAATTCGGCGGTAACCCCTATCTCGGCGCGACGCTCGGCGGCATTCTGACCCACCCGGCGCTGACTAACGCCTGGGGCGTGGCCGCCGGTTTCCATACCATGAACTTCTTCGGCCTCGAAATCGCCATGATCGGCTATCAGGGGACGGTGTTCCCGGTGCTGCTGGCGGTGTGGTTTATGAGCATCGTTGAGAAGCAGCTGCGCCGCGCGATCCCCGATGCCCTGGACCTGATCCTGACGCCGTTCCTGACGGTGATTATTTCCGGTTTTATCGCCCTGCTGATTATCGGCCCGGCCGGTCGCGCGCTCGGCGACGGCATTTCGTTTGTCCTCAGCACCCTGATTAGCCACGCCGGCTGGCTCGCCGGGCTGCTGTTTGGCGGTCTCTATTCGGTCATCGTCATTACCGGTATTCACCACAGCTTCCACGCCATCGAAGCCGGACTGCTGGGCAACCCGTCCATCGGGGTCAACTTCCTGCTGCCGATCTGGTCCATGGCCAACGTCGCCCAGGGCGGCGCCTGCCTGGCGGTATGGTTTAAAACCAAAGACGTCAAAATCAAAGCCATTGCGCTGCCCTCGGCGTTTTCCGCTATGCTGGGCATCACCGAGGCGGCGATTTTTGGTATCAACTTACGCTTCATGAAGCCGTTTATCGCGGCGCTGATCGGCGGCGCGGCGGGCGGCGCGTGGGTCGTGTCAGTGCACGTCTATATGACCGCAGTCGGCCTGACGGCGATTCCCGGCATGGCCATCGTGCAGACCAGCTCGCTGCTGAACTACATTATCGGCATGGTCATCGCCTTTGGCGTCGCTTTCGTCGTCTCTCTGCTGCTGAAATACAAAACGGACGCTGAATAATGTCACTACCATCACGTCTGCCTGCGATTTTGCAGGCCGTTATGCAGGGCCAGCCGCGCGCGCTGGCCGATAGCCATTATCCGCGCTGGCACCATGCGCCGGTGACCGGGCTGATGAACGACCCCAACGGCTTTGTCGAGTTTGCCGGGCGCTATCATCTGTTCTACCAGTGGAACCCGCTCGCCTGCGATCATAAGTTCAAGTGCTGGGCGCACTGGAGTTCAGAGGATCTGCTGCGCTGGCGGCATGAGCCTATTGCGCTGATGCCGGATGAAGAGTACGACCGCAACGGCTGCTACTCCGGTAGCGCGGTGGATAACAACGGTACGCTCACCCTGTGCTATACCGGCAACGTGAAGTTTGACGACGGCGGCCGAACCGCGTGGCAGTGCCTGGCGACGGAAAACGCCGACGGTACCTTCCGCAAAATCGGTCCGGTCCTGCCGCTGCCGGAGGGCTATACCGGCCACGTGCGCGACCCGAAGGTCTGGCGGCATAAAGACCGCTGGTACATGGTACTGGGTGCGCAGGATCGGCAAAAGCGCGGTAAGGTGCTGCTGTTCAGCTCCCCGGACCTTCATCAGTGGCGCAGCGAGGGCGAAATCGCCGGCTACGGCATTAACGGCCTGAGCGACGCGGGCTATATGTGGGAGTGTCCGGATCTGTTTCCGCTCGGCGACCAGCATATTCTGATCTGCTGCCCGCAGGGGATTGCCCGCGAAGAAGAGCGCTTCCTCAATACCTATCCGGCGGTGTGGATGGCCGGTAGTTTCGACGACCATCGCGCCGCGTTCAAACACGGCGAGCTGCACGAGCTGGACGCAGGGTTTGAGTTTTATGCCCCGCAAACCATGCACACCAGCGATGGCCGCCGCCTGCTGGTCGGCTGGATGGGCGTCCCGGACGGCGAAGAGATGCTTCAGCCGACGCTTGCCAGCGGCTGGATCCACCAGATGACCTGCCTGCGCGAGCTGGAATTTATCGACGGCCGGCTCTACCAGCATCCGCTGCGCGAGCTGACCGCCCTGCGCGGGGAGGCGCACGGCTGGCAGGGGAACGCACTGCCGCTGGCGCCGATGGAAATCGCCCTGCAAGCCGCCGGCGACGACGCGCTAAGCCTTGATTTCGGCGGCGCGTTAACCCTGGAGCGCGACGCCAGCGGTATCCGTCTGGCGCGACGCAGCCTCGCCAGCGACGAAATGCACTATCGCTACTGGCGCGGCGAGGTGCGCTCGCTGCGGATTTTCATCGATCGGTCGAGCGTGGAGATTTTCATCAACGACGGCGAGGGGGTGATGAGCAGCCGCTGCTTCCCGGATTATCCGGCGCAGCTGATTTTCTCCGGCAGCGCGCCGGATGCATTCTGCTACTGGCCGCTGCGAACATGCATGATAGAATAAGCGTTTTGCTTTCAGGCTCATGGCGTCGTAATGAAAACCAAACGCGTAACCATTAAAGATATCGCCGAACTGGCGGGCGTTTCCAAAGCGACCGCCAGCCTGGTGCTGAACGGTCGTGGCAAGGAACTGCGCGTGGCGCAGGAAACGCGCGAGCGCGTGCTGGCGATTGCCCGCGAGCAGCACTATCAGCCGAGCATTCACGCCCGCTCGCTGCGCGATAACCGCAGCCACACCATCGGCCTGGTGGTGCCGGAGATCACCAACTACGGCTTTGCGGTCTTTTCCCATGAGCTGGAGATGCTGTGCCGCGAAGCGGGCGTCCAGCTGCTGATCTCCTGTACCGATGAAAACCCCGGTCAGGAGAGCATGGTGGTCAATAACATGATTGCCCGCCAGGTCGACGGCCTGATCGTCGCCTCCTGTATGCACAGCGATGCCGACTACCTGAAGCTCAGCGAACAGCTGCCGGTGGTGCTGTTTGACCGCTGTCCTACTGAAAGCGCGCTGCCGCTGGTGATGACCGATTCGATTACCCCGACGGCGGAGCTGATTTCCCGCATCGCGCCTCAGCATCACGATGAGTTCTGGTTTTTAGGCGGCCAGCCGCGTCTGTCGCCCTCCCGCGATCGCCTGGCCGGGTTTACGCAGGGTCTGACTCAGGCGGGCATTGCGCTGCGCCCGGAGTGGGTGATCAACGGCAACTATCACCCCAGCTCCGGCTATGAGATGTTCGCCGCCCTCTGCGCGCGCCTGGGCCGGCCGCCAAAGGCGCTGTTTACCGCCGCCTGTGGTCTGCTGGAAGGGGTGCTGCGCTATATGAGCCAGCACCATTTGCTGGATTCAGACATCCACCTGGCAAGTTTTGACGATCACTATCTCTATGATTCGCTGTCGCTGCGTATTGATACCGTCCAGCAGGACAACCGCCAGCTGGCCTGGCACTGCTACGATTTAATCAGCCAGCTGATTGACGGCAATACGCCTGAGCCGCTACAGCGCTACCTGCCGGCGACGCTGCAGTTTCGGCATCGGTGATTCACGCATCCAGTCCCGCGATCCGCACCAGATGAACGGTGAGCCACAGCAGCTCGTTGCCGCCGAGGGTGATATCGAGCTGGGCTTTGACGTAATCGCGGATTAGCAGCGCGCAGCGGTATGCGTCCGGATACGCCTTAATCACCTGCACCAGCAGAAAACTGTCCCGCGCGCCGTCCAGCTCCCCCTCCTGTAAACGCTGGAGGAAAAACTGCATATGGACCAGAAAGCGCGAGTAGTTTATCGAGTCGGTGTCTATCTGCTGCTTAAAGTGGTACTGCACGAGATTAAAAATATCCTTCAGCATTTTCACCGACTGCATGGTCTGCGCCACGTCGTCGCCCTCGCTCTGGCCGTTTACCAGATGAAAGGCGATATTCCCGGCTTCCTCCTCCGGTAGTTCGATCCCGTACTGCTGACGAATAATCGTCACCGCCTCGCTGGCGACGCGGAATTGCTGCGGATAAAAACGCCTGACTTCCGGCAGCAGGCGATTTTGAATGGCGATCCCTTTACGGCTGCGCTCGATGGCAAAGGTCAGGTGGTCGGCGAGGGTAAAGAAAATCTGCTCGCGAACCTTGCCGGCGAGCTGCAGATTGGCGCGGGAAATAATCATCGCCGCCATTTCGATGACCTCATCCGGAATGGCGGAGAGCGCCTCAAGATAGCCGCTGCGCGCGCCGAGCGTCTGGGTCACGAACAGCTTCTCTATCTTCTCCGGGGCGATCTCGTCCCCGGGTCTGCTATTGAAACCAATGCCTTTCCCCATGACGATAACCTCCCTGTTATCGTCATCCGTAGAGAGCACGAGGCTATTATTGAGCACCTTCTGAACAATCATCTCTGCGACTCGTCGTGGTTGCCGTTCTGCGCGATGACATCCTTATACCACCAGAAGCTGCGTTTGCGGATCCTTTGCAGGTGCTTCAGGTCATCCTCGCCGCGATCGACATAAATAAAACCGTAGCGCTTGGCGTATCCCTGGTGAGTGCTGACCACGTCAATCGCCGCCCACGGGCAGTAGCCCATCAGCTCGACGCCGTCGGCTATCGCCAGCCGCATTTGCTCGATATGCGCCTGTAAGAAGGCGATGCGATAGTCATCATTTACCGTCCCGTCATGCTCCAGCTTGTCCGGCGCGCCCATCCCGTTTTCGCTAATCAGAATCGGCAGACCGTAGCGCTCGCACACTTTACGCAGCGTCAGGCGCAGCCCCACCGGGTCAACAACCCAGCCGTAGGGGGTTTTGCCAACCCACGGATTTTCCGCCGGACGATAAACCCCCTCTTCGCCCAGCATAATTTGCTGATCGCCCGCGCGGGGCGCAACGTCGCCGCCGTCGCCCCGGCTGGCGGCAATGGTGGCGGTCGAGTAGTAGTTAATGGCGATAAAGTCCGGCCTCCCCTGCTGCAAAATCAGCGCATCTTCCGGCTGCACCTCCGGCGCAAGGCCGCGATCCTGCATATAGGCCCACGCCAGGGCGTTGTAGCGCCCATGCACCGCAACATCCAAAAAGCTCCAGCAGCGCAGCGTCTCCCAGTTATGCGCGGCGATGGCGTCCTCCGGCTTACAGCTTTCGGCGTACATCGACGTGGTGTTTATCGCCGGGCCGATGCGCAGCCCGGGGAACTCACGGTGGCACAGGGCGAAGATCTGCGCCTGGGCCAGCATCATATGATGATTCTGCTGGTACAGCGCCTTCTTATCCGGCAGTTCACGATCGGCGGGCACGCCAATCGCGCCGGGATGCAGAATCATGGTGTTCTGTTCGTTGATGGTCAGCCAGAGCGGAACTTTGGCGGCAAATTCGCTGAACAGCAGCCTGGCATAGCGCACGAATGCCTCCCCGGTTTTGCGGTTCAGCCAGCCGCCTTTTAGCTCCAGCGCCCACGGCAGATCGAAGTGGTAGAGCGTCACGATGGGGGTGATCCCGTGGCGCGTCAGGGCGTCGATCAGGCGGTGATAAAAGGCCAGCCCATCCGGATTCACCGGGCCATCGCCGTCAGGTATCACCCGCGACCAGGCCACCGAAAAACGGTAGGCCTTCAGCCCCATCTGCGCCATCAGCGCGACGTCCTCCTCCACCCGGTGATAGTGGTCGCTGGCGATGCGGAAGTCCGCCGTTCCCGGCGGATGGCTGAGCATGTCGACCACCGACGGCCCTTTACCGTCTTCATTCCACGCGCCCTCAACCTGATAGGCCGAGGTGGAGGCGCCCCACAGAAAACCGTCCGGGAACCGGGCCTGCTGTTGATAAATCATACCTGCGCCTCCTTAGCGGATTGCACCATCAGGGGTTCGCCGTAATCCACCTGCGCGGCGGCGGTGAGGCGCAGAGCGCGCTGCGCGTCGCCGTTGACCACAATCACCGGGGTAATCAGGTCGTATCCGGCCTGTTCGATGGCGGGAATATCAAAGCGGATCAGCGCCTGTCCCGCTTCCACCTTATCACCCACCTTCAGCGTAGAGCTAAAGTGCTGGCCGTTAAGATTGACGGTGTCGATACCGATATGGATCAGCAGCTCAAGACCGCTGTCGCTCTGCAGGCCAACGGCGTGGCAGGAGGGCAGAAACATCATTACCGTGCCGCTAAACGGCGCGCGCAGTACCCCTTCTTCGGGACGAATCGCCAGCCCCTCGCCCAGCAGGCCGCCGGAAAAGACGTCGTCGTTCACGTCGCTGAGCGCCACCACCTGGCCGCGCAGCGGGCTGAATACTTCCGTCTCCCCCTCGCTTGTCGGGCTGACCGCAGGCTGCGGCGTCTCGCTCACCGCGTCTTGTTCCTCAGGAACGTCTTTAAAAGCGATAAACCAGGTCAGGGTAAAGGTCACCACGATGGAAATCGCGCAGGTCACCAGCGCATGGACGATGTTCATCGGGTTTTCGCCGATAAACGCCGGCAGCGCAGCGAGGCCTGGCGAGACAAACGCGTAGCGCACCAGCCCGCTCACCCCGGCGTAGACCCCGGCGCAGCCGCCGCCGATCATCGCGGCAATCAGCACCCGGCGGAACTTGAGCAGCACCCCGTACAGCGCCGGTTCGGTGATCCCCAGCAGCGCGGTAAAGCCCGACGAAGAGGCCAGCTGGCGCAGGTTGCTATTTTTGGTTTTCAGCGCCACGCACAGCGTCGCCGCTCCCATCGCCACGTTGGATGCCAGCATCCCCGGGCCGTTAATCATCTCGTAACCGCTTTTACTCAGCTGACCGGTGGCGATCGGCGTCATCGCCCAGGCGGTGCCGGTAATGATCAGGAAGGGCTGCAGGGTGCCCATCAGCATCGGGATTAACCAGCTGGCGTGGCGGTCGATAGCGCCCGCCCCGGCGGCGACCAGATCGTTAAGCAAAATGCCCGCCGGGCCGACCACCACCAGCGCCAGCGGCGCGGTAATCAGCAGAATCAGCATCGGCTTAACGAAAAACTTGATAATCGATGGCGACACTTTTTCGGCGAAGCGCTCCACCCACGACATCAGCCACACGGTCAGAATAATCGGCAGCACCGAACCGGCGTAATCGGAAAGCAGGACGTTGATGCCGACAAAATCGACCGCTTTACCGGCCGCCAGCATCTGGCCGATGCCCGGATGCAGCAGCACGCCCGCGAGGGTCATCGCCAGAATCGGATTGCATTCAAACTTCAGCGACGCGCCGTAGGCCAGCAGCACCGGCAGGAAGAAGAAGGCGGCGTCGGCAATAATATTCAGCAGCTGATACGTCGAGCTGGTTTCGCTAATCACCCCCGTGAGCTTGAGAATGGCCAGCAGCGCTTTAATCATCCCCGCGCCGGTAATCGCCGGGATCACCGGGGTAAAGGTGGTCGAAATGACGCTGATAATCCGGGCGACGATGCCGGCCGGCTTCGCGTTTTTATCGCCGCCTGCCGGGCCTTTCTTCTCCGGCAGCGCCTTATTAAGCCGCCGGTAAACCTGCTGCACCTCGTTGCCGATCACAATCTGGAACTGGCCGCCCTTCTCCACCACGCTGATCACGCCGGGGAGGGAGCCAATCTGCGCATCGTTAACCTTTGCGCGGTCATTGAACTCCATGCGCAGCCGGGTCGCGCAATGGGTGAGCATGCGGATATTTTCCGCACCGCCCACCGCGTGGAGGATTTTGTCTGCTGTTTCGTTATAGTTCATAGTGTTCCCTGGTGTTGGGGCAAAAAAAAAGACCAAAACAGAGACGCTCCCCTTGGCGGGAGAGCATTTCTATTTTGGTCTTGCCTGCTTTCGCAGTAGCACGCCATCATAAAAATGGGTTATTTCGGCGGATTATCTAAGCGCCCCTGCGTAATGACAATGGCGACCGAACAAAAGTGTGAACTGGATTAAGTAAATTCTTAAGTAAATATCAACCGAGGGCCTGCTGGCGTAGCCAGCTCTGCAATAGCTTACCGTTGGGAGTCATCTCGCTATCCTGACGCACGCAGAGATAATAATCCCGGCCATCATCAATTGCCGCATCGAAGATTTTCACCAGCTCACCGCGCTTCAGATAGGGAGCGATCAGCGGCTCGCGCATGAGCGCGCAGCCCAGCCCTGCCTGTACGCCAGCCAGGGTCAACAGGCCATCCTCAAACAGCGGCCCGGTCGAGCGCGGCGGGCGCTTCACGCCCTGCTGCACAAACCACTGATTCCAGGTCGTGCGCTCCTCATCGTGCAGCAGCGGCATCTGCAACAGCTGTTCCGGGGTATCAATATGCCCGTGCAGGCGCAAAAAGGCCTGGCTGCATACCGGCACCATTTTGCCGGAAATCAGCTTTTCGCTTTGATAGCCCACCCAGTGACCGTTGCCAAAGCGGATCGACATATCGGAAGCGTCGCTAAGATAGTTGCGGTGGTTAGCATAAACCACGTTGATTTCGGTATGCGGGTTCGCGTGCACGAACGACGGCAGGCGGGGAATAAACCAGCCCATGCCAAACAGCGGGATCAGGCTGATCGTCACCTGCTGGGTTTGCACCTGCTCGACCAGATGCTCGGTGGCCTGACGCAGCACGTTAAACGCCGCGCGGATCGAGCGATAATACTCCCGCCCCTGCTGGCTGAGAGTCAGCCGCCGCCCCTGCCGTTCGGTAAGCGGGATCTGCAAATAGCCCTCCAGCACCTTAAGCTGATGACTGACCGCCGAAGGCGATATCGCCAGCTCCTGCGCCGCCAGGGTCACGCTGCCCAGGCGTGCGATCGCCTCGAAGGCGCGCACCGCCCGCAGCGGCGGATCGTTGGCCAACGTACTCTCCGACCAGCTAACCGGCGCTTCTGATTGTTCTGTTTTTTTCATATGTTGATTTTCTTAGCGCATTGCGCTATCCGGCGAGTTATTAAATTATATTTAAAATCATAAGGATAGTTAACCACACATTTATAATAAGAAAGAATATATGCGTATTTTACAATTTAATTCATTTGTTGGATGGTAGCTATTATTTGAGCATCTTGTCGGAACAATCAGTTGGACACACTCATACAACAAATCATCAACGGGGTCATGCTCGGCAGCATCTACGCCCTGATCGCGCTCGGCTATACCATGGTGTACGGCATCCTGCGCATTATTAACTTTGCCCACGGCGACATTCTGATGGTCGGCGCGTTGACCACCCTTTCCGGGATGCACGCCCTGAACGCGCATTTCCCTACTCTGCCACCGCTGGCGCAGCTCGGGCTGGCGCTGCTGCTGGCCATGACGGTCTGCGCCCTGCTGGCGATGGCGGTCGAACGCTTTGCCTACCGCCGCCTGCGCAACGCCCCGCGCCTGGCGCCGCTGATCTCCGGGATCGGCGTCTCGGTGCTGCTGCAAACCGTGGCGATGATCGTCTGGTCGCGCAATCCGCTGATGTTCCCGCAGATCCTGCCAATGGATGCGATCGCCGTGACCCACGGCAACGCAGCGCATCCACCGGCTCTCGTTACCGTCACCGGAATCGTCACCGTCGCGCTGGCCTTCGCGGTGATGCTTGGCCTGTGGCTGCTGGTGGAGTACACCCGTTTAGGTCGCGGTATGCGCGCGGTAGCGGAAAATCCGCGCATCGCCACGCTAATGGGCGTTAATCCTAACGCAATTATCGCCCTCACTTTCGCCATCGGCGGCATATTCGCCGCGCTGGCTGGCGTGATGATGGCCAGCAACTACGGCAATGCCAGCTTCTCCATGGGCTTTCTGCCCGGCATTAAAGCCTTTACCGCCGCGGTGCTCGGCGGCATCGGCAATATTCGTGGCGCGATGATCGGCGGCCTGCTGCTGGGCCTTATCGAATCCCTTGGCGCAGGCTATCTCGGCGACCTGACCCACGGCGTCTTCGGCAGCAACTACCAGGATATTTTCGCCTTTATGGTGCTGATCCTGGTGCTGGTCCTCCGCCCTGCCGGTTTGCTCGGCGAACGCGTCGCGCACCGGGCTTAGGAGAAAAATCATGACAACGGCACAACTCGATACGCCTGTCGTCTCCCGCCGCTTCTGGTCCGGGATGACCCTGTTGGTCTGCGCGCTGCTGGTAGCGCCGATGGTCGCCAGCCAGCTCGGCGGCAACTACTGGGTGCGGGTCATCGACTTCGCCCTGCTCTACGTTATGCTGGCGCTGGGGCTGAATATTGTGGTCGGCTACACCGGCCTGCTGGATATGGGCTTTATCGCCTTTTACGCCGTCGGCGCGTATCTGGCGGCGCTGCTGGCCTCACCGCATCTACTGGACGTCTTCCCGATTTTAAATAGTTGGTTTCCGGACGGCCTGCACACCTCCTGGCTGGTGATTATTCCGCTCGCCGCGCTGGTGGCGGCAGGCTGCGGTATCGTGCTGGGCGCGCCGACGCTGAAGCTACGCGGCGACTATCTGGCCATCGTCACCCTCGGGTTCGGCGAAATTATCCGCATCCTGATGCGCAACCTCGACCGTCCGGTCAACATCACCAACGGCGCAAAAGGCATTTCCGGGGTCGATTCGCTGAATCTGTTCGGCCTCAAGTTTAGCGGCGTTTATCACTGGTTTGGCTTTAAAGTCCCGGCGCTGTGGCTGTGGTACTACCTGCTGATGCTGGTGATTGTGGCGATTATTTTCGTCTGCCTGCGGCTGCAGCATTCGCGCATTGGCCGGGCCTGGCACGCCATCCGCGAGGATGAAGACGTCGCCCGCGCGATGGGCATCAACCTGCGGAACTACAAACTGCTGGCTTTCGCTATCGGCGCCTCATTCGGCGGCGTGGCGGGCGCGCTGTTCGGCGCATTTCAGGGCTTCGTTTCACCGGAATCTTTTACCCTGCAGGAGTCGATAGCGGTCCTGGCGATGGTGGTGCTGGGCGGGATGGGGCATATCCCCGGCGTGATCCTAGGCGCGGTGCTGCTGACCGCGCTGCCGGAGCTGCTGCGCAGCCAGGCGGCGCCGGTACAGCAGGCGCTGTTTGGCGAAGTGCTGATTGACCCGGAAGTGCTGCGCCAGCTGTTCTACGGCCTGGCGCTGGTGCTGGTCATGCTGCTGCGCCCTCAGGGCATCTGGCCCGCGCGACATCAAGGAGCGAAAGCATGAGCCTGTTAAGCGTACGCCATATGACGAAGCGTTTCGGCGGTCTGACGGCGGTCGACAACGTATCGCTGAGCATTAATCAGGGTGAAATCTACGGCCTGATCGGCCCCAACGGCGCGGGGAAAACCACCTGCTTTAACCTGATTACCGGGCTCTACCCGGCGGACAGCGGCGAGTTCGCTATCGGCGGCGAAGCCTATTCTCCGAACAATATTGAGAAAGTGACCGCCGCGGGCATCGCCCGCACCTTCCAGAACGTGCGGCTGTTTAACGACATGTCGGTACTGGAAAACGTCATGGTGGGCCGCCATGTCCGCACCCGCAACGGCCTGTGGGCCGCGATCTCCCGTCATAAACGCGCCCGCGCCGAGGAGACGCAAACCCGCGAGCTGGCCTGGCACCTGCTGGACTATACCGGCATCGCGCAGTTCGCCCACTATCGCGCCTGCGACCTCGCCTACGGCCACCAGCGGCGGCTGGAGATTGCCCGCGCGCTGGCCACCGAACCGCGCCTGCTGGCGCTGGATGAACCGGCGGCCGGGATGAACGCCGCCGAGAAGATGGCCCTTGGCGAACTGCTGCTGCGCATTCGCGACGACGGCAAAACGCTGCTGATGATCGAGCATGACGTCAAGCTGGTGATGGGGATCTGCGATCGCCTGATGGTGCTGGATTACGGCAAAACGTTAACCAGCGGCACGCCGGATACCGTACGCCGCGATCCGGCGGTGATCGCCGCCTGGCTGGGAGGCAATGTCCATGTCTGATTTATTAACCGTTAACCAGCTTAGCGTCCACTACGGCGGCATCCAGGCGGTGCGCGACGTCTCATTCAGCGTGAAAGAGGGCGAGCAGACCACGCTTATCGGCGCCAACGGCGCGGGCAAAAGCTCCACCGTCCGCGCCATTACCGGGCTGGACCCCTTTCGCGGCGAAATTCTGTTTAACGGCAAGCCGATCCGCAAACGTCGGGCCGAATCCCTGTTGCGCGAAGGTCTCGTGATGGTGCCGGAAGGACGCGGCATCTTTGCGCGCATGACGGTGCTGGAAAACCTGCAAATGGGCGCCTGGCTCCGACGCGACGCGGCGGCGGTAAAGCAGGAGATGGGCGCCATCTTCGCTAATTTCCCGCGCCTCGCCGAACGCCAGCATCAGCTGGCGGGGCTGCTCTCCGGCGGTGAACAGCAGCTGCTGGCGCTCAACCGCGCCCTGCTCAGCCAGCCGCGCCTGCTGATCCTCGACGAGCCGTCAATGGGCCTGGCGCCGCTGATGGTCGAGAACATTTTTCGCGTTATCGCCACCCTGCGCCAGCGCGGCGTCGCGCTGCTGCTGATCGAGCAGAACGCACGTCTGGCGCTGGAGGCGACCGACAGCGCCTGGGTAATGGATAGCGGCAGCATCGTCGAGCGCGGTCCGTCGCAGACGCTGCTGGCCGACGATCGTATTGCACAGATTTATTTGGGCGAAATGCCCGTTTAACACACCAACCAGCATCAGGGAAAAACAATGAAAACCGTAAAAATCAGCGCGCTCAGCGCCGCTATTCTGCTCAGTGGTTTTGCCTCATCCGCCGCGTGGTCCGCGGCCAGCGAAACCGTTATTATCGGCCTGGCTGGCCCGCTCACCGGCCCTTCCGCGCGTATCGGCAAGGATCTGGAAAACGGCGCGCAGCTGGCGATTGACGATATCAACAAGCAGCACCCGACCATCGGCGGCAAGGCGGTAACCTTCAAGCTGCAATCGGAAGACGATCAGTCCGACCCACGCACCGCCGTTGCCGTCGCCCAGCGTCTGGTGGATAGCGGCGTCGCGGGCGTCGTCGGCCACTGGAACACCGGCACCAGCATTCCCGCTGCGCGGGTTTATCACGATGCGGGCATCGCCCAGGTCGCGCCGGTCGCCACCGGGCACGCCTACACCAAACAGGGTTTCGACACCAGCTTCCGCGTGATGGGCCACGACGATGACGGCGGGCAGTTTGCCGGACAGTACGCGGTACAAACCCTGAAGGCCAAACGCATCGCGGTCATCGATGACCGTACCGCCTTCGGCCAGGGGCTGGCGGATGAGTTTATTAAGTCGCTGGAAGCGCAGGGAATCAACATCGTCGACCGCCAGTACGTCGATGACAAAACCGTCGACTTCAGCGCCGTGCTGACCGCGATCCGCAGCAAAAACGCCGACCTGATTTTCTTTGGCGGCGTCGATAGCCAGGCCGCCCCGCTGGCGCGCCGCATCAAACAGCTGGGTATGAACGCCACCCTGATGGGCGCAGGCGGCTTCGTTAGCCAGACCTTCCTCCAGCTGGCGCAAAAAGAGGGCGACGGCGTGGTGGCGCTGGAGCCGGGGCTGCCGGTCGAGCAGATGCCGGGCGGTAAAGCCTTCGAGCAGGCCTACCAGTCGCGCTATCACACCCATATCGAACTGCACGCGCCGTTCGCCTATGACGCTACCCGCGTGCTGGTCGCGGCGATGGAAAAAGCCGACTCCGTCGACCCTGCCGACTATCTGCCCGCCCTGCGCGCCATTAACTACGCCGGCGTGACCGGACAAATCGCCTTTGATAAAGAGGGCAACCTGAAATCGCCAACCTTTACCGTTTATAAAGTCGTCGACGGAAAATGGCAGCCGCAAACCGTACTCGGCGGCGCAACAACGAAGTAACGCAGTGAGGCAATGTGATGAGTGATAATAACGAGCTGGGCATTCTCGCCCGCCGCAAAATTGAAGCAGAAATAATCAAGCCGATTTACGCCATCCTGGTGCGCGAGATAGGGAAAGCTCGCGCCCAGGCGGTCATCGGCGAAGCGATTGAAAACGCCGCCATTGAGGCGGGAAAAGCGTTTGCCCGCCAGGAGCCGAACGGTGCGGATATCCAGAGCTTTGTCGCGCTGCAGTATCTGTGGGAGAAAGATAACGCCCTGGAAGTCACGGTGCTGGACGCCGACGACCAGCAGTATAACTACAACGTGAACCGCTGCCGCTACGCCGAGATGTACCACGAAATGGGCCTCGGCGAGATTGGCCACCTGCTCTCCTGCGCCCGCGACGATAAATTTATCGTCGGCTACGCCCCGGACGTGGAGCTGACCCGCACCACCACCATCATGCAGGGCGGTAAATGCTGCGACTTCCGCTATCGCGTGCAAAAGGACAAGTCATGATAACCGTCAACGGCGCACGTCTGTGGTCGACGCTCAACGAGATGGCGCTGCTCGGCGCCACGCCGGCGGGCGGCGTGACCCGGCTGGCGCTCAGCGAAGAGGATCGTCAGGCGCGCGACCTGCTGCGCCAGTGGGCTCAGGAGGCCGGCTTTCCCTGCGACGTCGACAGCATGGGCAATATGTTTATTCGCCGCGCCGGTAAAAATTCGCAGTTAGCCCCGGTGCTGACCGGTTCCCACGTCGACTCCCAGCCGCTCGGCGGCCGCTATGACGGCATTTACGGCGTCCTCGCCGGGCTGGAGGCGCTGAGCACGCTGAACGATCGCGGCATTGAGACCGAACGCGATATCGTGCTGGTGAACTGGACCAACGAGGAAGGCGCGCGCTTTGCCCCGGCGATGCTGGCGTCCGGCGTGTGGGCCGGGCAGTTTAGCGAAGCTTTCGCCCTCGCCCGCGAAGATCGCGACGGCATCAGCGTTGGCGCGGCGCTGGAGGCTATCGGCTATCGCGGGGAGCGTCCTGCCGCCGCCTTCCCGCTCCACGCCTGCTACGAAGTGCATATCGAACAAGGGCCGATTCTGGAAGAAGAAGGCGTTGATATCGGCCTCGTTCACGCGGCAATGGGCCAGCGCTGGTTCAACGTCACTCTGGAGGGCTTTTCCGCCCACGCAGGAACCACGCCGATGGGCAGCCGCCGCGACGCGCTGACCGCCTTCGCCGAGCTGGCGCTGGCGGTGGAGCAAATCGGTATCGCCCATAATCCAGACGGGCGTGCGACTATCGGCATGGCGCAGGTCATTCCGGGATCGCGCAACGTGGTGCCGGGAGGCGTGGCGTGCAGCGTCGAGTTTCGTCATCCGCAATCCCCGGCGCTGGAAGCGATGGAACTCGCCCTGCATCGCGCCGCTGAAGCGCTGGCGGCGCGCGGCGTGACGGCAAACGTCGAGCGTATTTTTGATTACGCGCCCATTGCCTTTGATACCGGATGTCTGGCGCGCAGCCAGCGGGCGGCGGACGAACTGGGCTATAGCGCGCGAACCATGGTTTCCGGCGCCGGGCACGATACCTGCTATATCAGCAAGGTCGCGCCCGCCAGCATGATTTTCATTCCCTGCGAGAAGGGAATTAGCCATAACGAAGCGGAGAACATTCTGCCGGAATGGGCGGAGAAAGGGGCGAACGTGCTGCTCAACAGTTTACGTCTTGCCGCGGATGAGCCCGCTTGCGGCGCGACGTAAAGCGCGATACAGCCCACGCCAGCCAAGGCCGTGGGCTATTGCCGATCAATGCTTTTTGCGGTTGCGGCGCATATCGATAGTCACCGCCGCGACGATAATGATGCCTTTGATAATATCCTGCACGTAGGCGTCGACGCCGACAAAGGTAAACCCGCTTTTAATCAGGCCGAGGATCATCGCGCCGATTAAGGTCCCGGTGATGCGCCCCACCCCGCCCATCAGGCTGCTGCCGCCGATAACCGCCGCGGCGATAGCATCCAGTTCGTAGGACATGCCCATGCTCGACTGCCCGCTGCTGACGCGCGCCGCCAGCACCACGCCCGCCAGGCCGGAGAGCGCCCCGGCGATGGCATAGACGATCACCAGGTATTTATTCACGTTGATACCGGAGACCTTGGCCGACGTCATGTTACCGCCGATAGCGTAAACGTATTTACCGTAGCGGGTATGCTTCAGGGCGATATGGAAGACCGCGGCGACGACGAAGAAAATAATCACCGGCATCGCCCCCTGGCCGATGGCGGTAAAGCTGTCGGATAAGAAGCTGATTGGGTTGCCCTGGGTGTAGTACTGCGCCAGACCGCGCGCCGACACCATCATTCCAAGCGTCGCGATAAACGGCGGGATGCCGGTGCGGGTCACCAGAAAACCGTTGGTTAAGCCGCACAGAAGACCGACGCCGATGCCGGCGCCAATCGGGATAATCGCCGGCATATTGACCAGCGACGGGAACATCGGCGACAGGCTATCGGAGGTTTGCGCGAGGCTTGCCGCCACCACGGCGGCGAGAGCGATCACCGAGCCGGAGGAGAGGTCAATGCCGGTGGTAATAATGACCTGGGTGACCCCGACGGCGATAATACCGATAATCGCTACCTGCAAAACAATTAATATCAGGCGATTGGTGTTTAATAAAAAGGACTGGTCGCGGACGTACCAGCCGGCAATTTCAAACGTCAGGGCAATCACCAGCATGACGATAAATATCCCGGTATCTTTCGGCAGCCGGTGGCGTAATTGCCCAAAGAAAGAGGGTTTCTCAGTGATCGGGGTCGCCGTTATTTTCATATTGCTCATTCTCTGTGCCTCAATGGGATGCCAACGACAAAATGGTTTCCTGGTCGGCGTCCTCTTTATTGAGGATGCCGGTAATACGCCCTTCATGCATGACCATCACCCGATCGCTCATCCCGAGAATCTCCGGCAATTCTGAAGAGACCATAATCACCGCCACGCCGCGGTTGGCCAGCTCGCTGATCAGATGGTAAATTTCCGCTTTCGCCCCGACGTCGATTCCGCGCGTCGGCTCATCGAGAATCAGTATTTTCGGCTGGGCCAGCAGCCAGCGGGCAATCAGTACCTTCTGCTGATTACCGCCGCTGAGGTTATTAATAATCTGATCCATGGTGGGGGTTTTAATATTCAGGCGGCGGATCTGCTCCATGCAGTCTTCGGCCATTTTGAGGTGCTGAACAAAGCCGGTTTTACCGATATATTCCGGCATTTTGACGATGCTCATATTCTCCAGCACCGACAGTACGAGAAACAGTCCGGACTTTTTGCGGTCTTCCGTCAGCAGCGCCATCCCTTTTTCAATCGCCGTCGAAGGCGAGTCAATCGTGACCGGCACTCCCTCAATCAGCACTTCGCCGCTATCGGCTTTATCCATGCCGAACAGGCTCTCCATCACTTCGCTACGCCCGGCCCCCACCAGCCCCGCCACGCCGAGGATTTCGCCGCGGCGTACGCTAAAGTTGATATCGTGAAAGACCCCCTTGCGCGACAGATTGCGGACGGTCAGCACCTCTTCGCCAATGGCGTTATTGAACTTGGGAAAGAGCTGGGTGAGCTCCCGGCCGACCATCTGGGTGATCAGCGACTGACGGGTAAACTCGGTGGTATGTTTACTGCCGACCCAGGTGCCATCGCGAAATACGCTGATCTCATCGGTAATCGCGAAAATCTCATCCATTTTATGGCTGATATAAATAATGGCTTTTCCCTGCTGGCGTAAATCGCGAATAATGGTAAACAGATGCGCCACTTCGCTTTCGGTTAACGCCGAGGTCGGCTCATCCATAATCACAATATCCGCGTTCCACGAAACCGCTTTGGCAATTTCCACCATCTGCTGGGAGGCGATACTTAACTCCCCCACCAGCCGGTCGGCGGATAGCCGGATATTGAGTTTATCCAGCAGATCCTGCGTCTGGCGGGCAAGCTGGCGATGATCGACAAAACCGTATTTCATCGGCTCGCGGCCGAGCCAGATATTTTCCGCCACCGTCATATGCGGCACCAGATTCAGCTCCTGGTGGATCATCGAGATCCCGGCGCGCAGCGCGTCCATCGTATCCTGAAACTGGACCGGCTCCCCTTTAACGCGAATCGCGCCCTTATCGGGACGGTAGATCCCGATCAGGCATTTCATCAGCGTGGATTTTCCGGCGCCGTTTTCGCCCATCAGCGCGTGCACCGTCCCCGGGCGCACGCGTAATGAGACGTTGTCGAGCGCCTTCACGCCGGGGAAGAATTTGCTGATCCCTTCGGCTTCAAGTGCAAAAGCGTTCATACTTCACCTCCGTACCCTGAGCGACTATTTCTGGTTGCGATTAACGAACTCAGCCATGTTGTCTTTGGTGATCAGCTGGTAAGGGACGTCGATGATCTTTTCCACTTTCTCGCCGTTGGCCAGCTTAATGGCGGCATCCACCGCGCCTTCGCCCTGCCCTTTGGCATCCTGGAAAATCGTGGCGATCATCTTGCCGTTTTTGAGCATTTGCAGGGCATCCGGCGTCCCGTCCACCCCGGCAATCAGGATATGGTTCGGATTTTTACCCAGCGCCTGCAGCGCGCCGATGGCCATTTCATCGTTGTTGGAGGCGATGGCCTGAATGTCTTCGCCGCTGGTCATCCAGTTGCTGACCACGTCAACGGCATCGTTGCGGGTAAATTTCGCGGTCTGCTTCTGCACGATTTTGATATCCGGGTACTTCGCCACCACCTCTTCGACGCCTTTGGTGCGGTCACGGGTCGATTCATTCGCCAGGTCGCCGAGCAGAATGGCGACGTTCCCTTTGCCGTTCATCGCTTTGGCTAACGCTTCCATCTGTAAGCGCCCCGCCAGCACCGAGTCGGAGCCAACGTAGGCCATTTTGTCGGTCAGCTGCGCCTGCGGGCGGCGGTTAACAAAGATCAGCGGAATGCCCGCTTTAGTCGCCTGGTCCATAATCGGTTTGACCGCGTTGGTGTCGACCGGGTTGACGATAATCGCGTCGACGCCCTGGCCAATAAAGTTCTGCACCTGCTGTAGCTGCTGGGAGACGTCGCCTTTGGCATCTTCCACCTGCGCCTTAACGCCATCTTTTTGCATCTCTTTTTGCATTGCGGTGCGCAGAATCGTCAGGAAGTTGTCATCGAATAGCGCCATGGAAACACCGACCGAAATATCTTTCGCCATCACGACCGCTGGCAGCATGCAGGCTATCAAAGAGGCAACAACCGTTTTCTTAATATTCATCGTTGATCCTTTATTTTCAGGTACATCGGTTAGGTAAGGTAAAATGAAAAAATAGTTTCATTAATTGTGCGTTAAGCGCCTGCTTTTCCAGCTTTTTGAAAAAACAGCCCGCGCGCTGGTGCATTTTTTGTTGTTGATCGAAATCACAAAATTCAGTTGTTTTAAAATGGTTTTTTGAAACATTAGTCCATTTATAGCGGAAGAAAAATTCCAGACTATTTATTTCATTAACAACACATATGAAACTTTTATAAGTAAATAACTGAAATGAAAATTTTAAAACTGCGTGTTAACAGAACTTTGACACACATCTAACATTGACGCATAAATGCGCAAAAAATGAGAGGCAGGCGACGGTTTGCCGCGCGGCGCGCCGATAGCGGCAGCGGTTTAAAACGAGACAGGATATAGGGTGTAAAAGGGGATGTCGCCCCGCGGGCGGCGGGCGCTCAGTCGACGTTTTCAGCGCTGTAAAGGATAAATTCGACCTTGCCGTCGCTGAAGAGATGCGGCTGATAGCCGGTTTCCAGATGGCGCAGGGCCAGCTCCACCGCCAGACGGGCATGCTGGCGCGGGTTTTGATCGATCGTCAGCGCCATTCCCCCCAGGGCCAGCTGTTCACGGGTGGTGCTGTAGCGTTCATGGGTCATCCAGCAGCACTCGCCGTAGCAGCGATGGCGAGCCAGCGCCTGCGCCACCTGCGTGTTGCCCAGCCCGGTATTGTAGATGCCCACCACGTCGCGGTTGCGGCGCAGGGCCTCTTCCAGCACGCGGTCGATTCGCTGTCGGTTGTCCTCCCCCGCCAAAACCTCGCCCAGCAGCAGATGCGGAAAGCGCTGGCTAATCACCTCGCGAAATCCCTGAATCCGTAAGCGATGAGCGCTGAAGTCCTGGCGCCCGCTGAGCATCAGCACTTCTCCAGGACGGTGCGCCATTAACCCCATCATCATGCCCGCGGTGCGGCCGGCCTGCTGCTGATCGATCCCGACGTGGCAAAGCCTCTGCGCGCCGGGGAGATCGGTGACCAGCGTAATCACCGGCACGTTCGCCTCGCGACACTGGCGCAAGGCGTCATAGACCCGCTGATGTTCGTTGCCAAAGACAATTATCGCATGGCGCTTTTTGCTGCTGCGGATAAGGCTTTTCGCCAGCTTTTCCGGCGCGGACTCCGCCACCAGCGTGCGGTGCAGCGTCAGTCGGCGATAGCCAAGGCTATCCGCCACGTCGGCGAAATCCTGCGTCAGACGGGAGAAAAAGCGCGAATCGTTATCGCTGAGAAACACTTCTATTTGCCACGGAAGACGGCGCTCTTCCGGCAGAATGCGCTTCAGCCCGGCCTCCCGCGCGGCCTCCAGCACCCTGCGCGTGGTTTCCGGCGACACGCCGCCGCGTTCGTTAAGCACCCGGTCAACGGTCGCGACGCCCACGCCAATCCGTTTAGCCAGTGCCTCCAGCGAAATGCTTTTCATCGTCTCGTCTCCCCCATGATGGAAATCCATCAAAACGCCCGTGTCGGTCAGTGTAGCAAACGGATTACTTTGGCAACGCTAAATCCCTCTTTCTGGAGAAAAAAATGACCTGCATTCGTTTTGCATTGTTGGGCAGCGGTTTTATTGGCCAGGTTCACGCCGCCAGCCTCGCTCGCCATGAGCGGACCGTTCTGGCCATGGTGGCCGACGCCGATCCCGAGCGGGCGAAAGCGCTGGCTTCCCGCTACGGCGCGCGGGCGGTAACCGTCGCCGAAGCCATCAATAGCGACGCCATTGACGCGGTACTGATCGCCAGCTCGACGCCTTCACACGCGGCGCTGCTGGAAGCCGCCGCGCGCGCGGGAAAAGCGGTCTACTGCGAAAAACCGATCGATCTTTCGCTGGCCCGCGCCCGCCAGGTCGTCGAGAAAGTACTGCCGCTCGGGGTACCGGTGACCGTTGGCTTTAACCGCCGCTTCGACGCCAGCCACCAACAGCTGCGCCGGGAGATCGAGGCGGGCGCGATTGGCCAAATCGAACTGGTTCAGATGGTGTGTCGGGCATCGGTTATGCCGCCGCTGGAATATCTGCGCAGCTCCGGCGGCCAGATGCGCGACCAGGCGATTCACTTCTTTGACCTGCTGCGCTTTCTTACCGGTGATGAAGTGACGACCGTCGCGGCGCTGGGGGGTGCGCTGGCGCTGGCGGAAATTGCCGAATTCGACGATGTCGATACCTCTATTGTCATGCTGCGGATGCGCGGCGGCGCGCTGGCGCAGCTGGACAACACCCGGCGCACCGGCCACGGCTACGATGAGCGCATTAGCCTGCTTGGCCCGCAGGGGGTGATAGAGTCCGGCAGTCAGGCATCGCGCGGCGTCACGCTGTGGCAGGGAGCGCGCTGCATTCAGCCCGGCCTCTATCCGGACTGGTTCAGTCGCGTCGAGGGGTCGTACTACGCGCATCTGGATGCTTTTGTCCGCTCGCTAGGCGGAGAAGCGGTGCCGGACCTGCCGGGGCTGCTGGACGGGCTGCGGGCGCAGGCTATCGCCGAAGCCGCCGTGCTTTCCCTGCGGCAAGGGCAGTTTGTCAGCGTCGAACCGCTGGCGTAAAAAAGCCCCGTATGCGGTCGGCATACGGGGCAACGGCGCGCCGTTAACGCTCCTCGTTAAATATCACGCCAATCTGCCGCCGCACTTCGTCCATCACGCTCAGGTTTTCCAACACCCTGGCCAGCGGGCGGATCGGCGAGTCCGCAAGCCCTTGCCCCACGCACCAGGCAAAATGTTCGGCCTGATAAAACAGCTGGTCGTAGCGGTTGCGCGGCTCCTCCCAGCGCAGCACCTGCCCGCCCTGGCTGGCGGCGAGGGTAAAATTCCCCGGCGCGTAGAACTGCCCGTCGAGGGTAAGGGTCGCATCGCGCCCGGCCACCACCGCGCCGCCCGGCGTGTTGCTGAACAGGGTGGTATTGAGCAATCCCTGTAAGCCGTTTTCCCAGTTAAACAGCATCGAAATCTGCCCGTTGACGCCTCTTTGGGCGGGACGCCCGCGGGCGATAATGTCCTGCGGCACGCCGCCGACCATCACGCAGAATGAGGTCAGATAGCTGCCGAGATCCATCATCGGCCCGCCGGCGAGATCGGCATTAAAAATGCGATGATCCGGGGTAAAAAACTCGCCGTGATCGGCGAGCAGCGTGTGCAGATCGCCCAGCACGCCGTCCTCCAGCAGCTGGCGAATCACGTCATACTTCGGCGCGTAGTCGCACCACATCGCCTCCATCGCCAGCGTCCCCTGCTTCATGGCCTCCGCTTTCAGCGCCGCGCCTTCCCGCCGGTTCAGCGCAAACGGCTTTTCAATCAGCACATGTTTGCCCGCCTGCAGCACCCGCAGCCCGTCGGGAAAGTGGTGGTTATGCGGCGTGGCAACGTAAACCGCATCAATATCCGGTCGCGCCAGCATCTCATCCACCTGAGCGTAAGCCTGCGGGATCCCCCAGCGGGCGGCGAAATCGTCGGCTTTTTGCTGCGTGCGCGAGGAGACGGCAACCACCCGCTGGCGGCTGAGCTCTTTTAACGATTTCACAAAGCGCTCGGCAATCCAGCCGGGGCCAATAATGGCCCAACGCAGCGAGGGGATCGCCGAGGCGGCGGGATGGCGCGGTTTGGGTAACTGTGACGGGAACATAGCGGCTCCTGATTTTATTTTGCCGGGGAGAGACACTATAAGCAGGCGCAGAGGAGGACGAATAACGAATTTATGATGGAATTCCATCATCGACATACTGCTTGTCAAAAGCGCGGGAGTCGCGGATAGTCCGGGCAGCTCATCACTATCAAGGAGTCTGAGATGTTGAAAAGTTCGTGGCGTAAAACCGCCCTGATGGCCGCCGCCGCCGTTCCGCTGCTGCTGGCGAGCGGTTCATTATGGGCCAGTGCCGATGCTATCCAGCAAAAGCTGGCTGATTTAGAAAAACGTTCCGGCGGTCGGCTGGGCGTAGCGCTGATTAACACGGCAGATGATTCGCAAACCCTCTATCGCGGCGATGAACGTTTTGCCATGTGCAGCACCGGTAAAGTGATGGCCGCCGCCGCGGTGTTAAAACAGAGCGAAAGCAATCCAGAGGTGGTGAATAAAAGGCTGGAGATTAAAAAATCGGATTTAGTGGTCTGGAGCCCGATCACCGAAAAACATCTGCAAAGCGGAATGACCCTGGCGGAACTCAGCGCGGCGGCGCTGCAGTACAGCGACAATACCGCGATGAATAAGATGATTAGCTACCTTGGCGGACCGGAAAAGGTGACCGCATTCGCCCAGAGTATCGGGGATGTCACTTTTCGTCTCGATCGTACGGAGCCGGCGCTGAACAGCGCGATTCCCGGCGATAAGCGCGATACCACCACCCCGTTGGCGATGGCCGAAAGCCTGCGCAAGCTGACGCTGGGCAATGCGCTGGGCGAACAGCAGCGCGCCCAGTTAGTAACGTGGCTAAAAGGCAATACCACCGGCGGGCAAAGCATTCGCGCAGGCCTGCCCGCAAGCTGGGTGGTCGGGGATAAAACCGGCGGCGGAGATTACGGCACCACCAACGATATCGCGGTGATCTGGCCCGAAAATCATGCCCCGCTGGTGCTGGTGACCTATTTTACCCAGCCGCAGCAGGATGCGAAAAGCCGCAAAGAGGTGTTAGCCGCGGCGGCAAAAATCGTCACCGAAGGGCTTTAACCCGGGAACAGGCCCCTCTGCAACACTCTGCGCTTTGTTTCCCGGTGGCGCTGCGCTGACCGGGCTACGGGTCCACCGCCGTCTGCGGGCCGGTAGCCCGGACAGGCGCAGCGCGCCGCCTCCGGGACAGCCTGAATAGACAGCCGCCAAATATTAGTCGGTAATTTTAAACGTCAGCGCGTAAGCGCTGGTTTTCCTTTCATCGCGCGCTCCGCCCATCTGATAAACCCGCACCGTATATTTACCGCTGCTCATCAGACGTTGCTCAAAGGTATCACCGCTCAGAGAACCGTTAAAAATCGAATTATTATCAGGAGCGATAACATTAAAATAAGGATGCGGCCGCTGGCTGTTCATATTGATATGCATCATCTGGCCCGCTTTCGCCTCCAGCGTATAGTCGTTAACACCGTCACCGGTCACGGTGCTTTTTATTATCGTGCCGTTGCTGCCTTTATCAAAATGAACGGTATGGTTGTTGATATTATCACTTGCCATTGATAACACTGACGTAAATAAATAACTTGCACAGATCACGCCACCAACAATTAATTTTATTTTTTTCATTTAATTAACACCTTATGTTTTTTATGCGCGCTGTTATAGCACATAAGGTGTCCGGAGTAAGCTGATTCGCAATTATTACTCGTCGGAATTAAACACGTCGAAATAAAGGCCCCCCGGTTCAGGGAAACGAGGGGACCTGGTTTTAGCGGGATTTACTTCTGCGGACGCATTGCCGGGAACAGAATCACGTCGCGAATGGTATGGCTGTTGGTAAACAGCATCACCATGCGGTCGATACCGATGCCCAGACCGGCCGTCGGCGGCAGGCCATATTCCAGCGCGGTGACGTAGTCTTCGTCGTAGAACATCGCTTCATCATCCCCCGCCGCTTTGGCGTTGACCTGATCCTGGAAACGCTGGGCCTGGTCTTCCGCGTCGTTCAGCTCGCTAAAGCCGTTGCCGATTTCACGCCCGCCGATAAAGAACTCGAAGCGATCGGTGATTTCCGGGTTCACGTCGTTACGGCGCGCCAGCGGCGAAACCTCCGCCGGATACTCGGTGATAAAGGTTGGCTGGATCAGATGGGCTTCCGCTACTTCGTCGAAAATCTCGGTGACGATACGCCCCAGCCCCCAGCTCTTCTCAACGTGAATACCGATGGATTCCGCCAGCGCTTTTGCCGCCTCGAAGTTATCCAGATCCGCCATCTCGGTTTCCGGACGGTATTTCTTGATCGCTTCGCGCATGGTCAGTTTTTCAAACGGCTTGCCGAAGTCGAACACCTGGTCGCCGTACGGGACTTCGGTTTTCCCCAGCACGGTCTGCGCCAGCGTGCGGAACAGAGATTCGGTCAGTTCGATCAGATCTTTGTAATCCGCATACGCCATATAGAGTTCCATCATGGTGAACTCAGGGTTGTGGCGCACGGAGATGCCTTCGTTACGGAAGTTGCGGTTGATTTCGAACACCCGTTCGAAGCCGCCGACCACCAGCCGTTTCAGATACAGCTCCGGCGCGATGCGCAGATACATATCCAGATCGAGCGCGTTGTGATGGGTGATAAACGGACGCGCGGAGGCGCCGCCGGGGATCACCTGCATCATCGGAGTCTCGACTTCCATAAAGCCGCGCGCGACCATGAACTGACGCATGGTGGCGAGGATCTGCGAACGCACCTTGAAGGTGTGGCGCGACTCTTCGTTGGAGATCAGATCCAGATAGCGCTGACGATAGCGCGCCTCCTGATCCTGCAGGCCGTGAAACTTGTCCGGCAGCGGGCGCAATGCCTTGGTCAGCAGGCGCAGCTCGGTGCAGTGAATGGAGAGTTCGCCGGTCTGGGTTTTAAACAGCTTACCGCGGGCGGCGATGATGTCGCCAAGATCCCATTTCTTAAACTGTTCGTTGTAGACGCCTTCCGCCAGATCGTCGCGCGCGACGTACAGCTGAATGCGGCCGCCGACGTCCTGTAAGGTGACGAAAGAGGCTTTCCCCATAATCCGGCGGGTCATCATGCGGCCAGCCACGGCGACCTCGACGTTCAGAGAGGTGAGCTCGTCGTTTTCCTTACCATCAAATTCCGCATGGAGCTGGTCAGAAGTGTGGTCACGGCGAAAATCATTCGGGAACGCCACGCCCTGCTCGCGCAGCGCGGCCAGTTTTTCACGACGGGTTTTCAGTTCATTATTAAGGTCAATTGCCTCATCGGCACCTTGTGCTTGTTGTTCAGACATGTTGGTTCCTCATAACCCTGCTTGCAAACTTGCTTCGATAATTGAACCAGGTCACTCTCCAGCGCGGCCTGTTCCGGCGTCGACGCCAAAGAACAATCTTAAGGAGCCTGGCTTCAATTCCGGCTGATTTCGCTCAGCCATCGCTTCAGTAACAGTTTTTTATCTTCGGCTTCCGCGCCTGCCAGAATATCCTCCTCCTGTTCAGTAAACGGTGCAAGGAGCTGCTTGTCGCTCCACTGTTGGGGTTACCGATCCCCGGCTCGCGGCGTAAACGCCTTAGCCGGGCTACCAGGCAGCACGATTTTGTAGCCCCGGTAAGCCGGACCTGTCGCCAGACGGGGCTAGGCGCCGCCGCCGGGAAGTTCACCGGCGGCCGCGCGACGTTTGCCGACGCTAAACGCGGCGGCGAAGGCGACGACGACAATCACCGCCACGCAGCCCAGCGTCCATTCGCCCATCTGGGCAAAGAAGTGCTGATACGCGGCAATCGCCGTATCGCTGATCTGCGACTCGGTGGTCTGCTGCGCCACCACTCCCGCCAGCCAGTTGGCTACCGCGCCGGTCGCCAGCATATAAATCCCGGTCAGTACCCCGGTGACGCCGGGCATATTGAGGCGGGTGATCTGCGCCATCGCTACCGGGTCGATAAACAGTTCGGCAAAGCCCATCAGCGCCAGGCCGGCCACCATCATGCCCATTGATGCCTGCCCTTCCGCCGCGCCGTGGCGCGCGTTAAGCGCCAGCAGCATAAAGCCGCAGCCCATCAGCACCAGGCCAAAGGCGAACTTCAGCCACACGCGCAGCGCCGAGCGGGTCGCGCCTTCCGGCCGCATCAGCCACGCCAGCACGACGCCAGCCGCCATCACCGCCACGGCGTTAACCGACTGGAACAGCGCGGTCGGCACCTCAATATTCAGCAGACGACGGTTAACAAAGTGGTCGATGAACAGGCTGATCGAACTCCCGCCCTGCTGCGCCAGAACCCAGAACAGAGTCCCGGTCAGCATCAGCAGAACGATCTGCCACAGCGCGCGGCGATGCTCCGGCGATTTGACCATAATGCGCGCCACCATCTGGGCGGCGAACACGCACACGATCGCCAGCAGATAGCCGGACCAGTTATTCTCCAGCAGCAGCGTGAAAAACACCGGCGCAACGCAGAGCATCACCACCAGCCAGCCCCAGGTCGGCAGCACAAACTTTACCGCCCGCAGCGCCTGTTTATCGACGCCGCGCGCGTGGCGGAAGTAGCGGCTACCGCTGAGGAAAATCATCAGGCCGACAAACATGCCGATTCCCGCCAGCGCAAAGCCGATATGCCAGCCGTACCACTGCGCCGCCAGCCCACAGGCGATAGGCGCGGCGATGGAGCCGACGTTACCGGCGGCGTACAGCAGCGAAAAACCGCCGTCGCGGCGAGGGTCGTCAACGGCGTAGAGCTCGCCCAGCAGGCAGCTGATGTTGGATTTGAACAGGCCGTAGCCGCAGATAATGATCGCCAGCGCGAGGTACAGGCTCCAGGTGGAATCGGATTCCACGCCCAGCACCACGTGGCCAAGCGTCATTAACAGCGCGCCGGCAATCACCGCCGTGCGGTTGCCGAGCAGGCGGTCGGCAAGCCAGCCGCCGAGAATAGGAGTGACGTACACGAGGGAAGCGTAAGCGCTGAACAGGCTGATAGCGTGGCTGTCATCAAAGCCGAGCTGATGGGTGAGGTAGAGGATGAGTAAGGCACGCATGCCGTAAAAGCTGAAATATTCCCAGATTTGGATCGCAACGATGTAATAAATCGCGCGCGGCTGTGAGGGTGTTTTCATGTGTTCTCCTTGCAGCGTGAAAAAGGGAAGTGGCAAGCCACTTCCCTGTTGTGCATCGATTATTTGTTATTTTCTTCTTTCAGCACTTTAACGGTGTAACGACCATCCGCCTGACGATAGGCGCCGTGGATATCGGTTTCGAAGCCCGGATAGTGGGCGCCGATTTCGCACAGCATCTGCAGGAACTCCAGCACCGGACGGCTCTCTTCGGTGATCATTTCACCCGGCATGACCAGCGGCACTCCCGGAGGATACGGCAGGATCATATTGGCGTTGACGCGGCCCACCATCTCTTCGAGATACACCTCTTCGGTCTGACCGTGCAGCTCTTTCTGGAACGCGGCGTACGGCGTGATCATCATGGTCGGCAGCACTTCGAACGCGCGGAACATCAGATCCGGCAGGTTGTGGTGCTCAATCAGTTTATGAATGTTCTGCGCCAGTTCCTGAACGCGCATGTTTTCGTAGAATTCCGGATCTTCACGATACAGCGACGGCAGCATGTTTTTCACCCGCAGGTTCAGGTCGAACGCGCGTTTGAAATCGGTCAGCGCACGCAGCAGGCTCAGCGCTTTGGTTTTGTCGATACCGATACTGAACAGGAACAGCAGGTTGTACGGACCGGTTTTTTCGACCACGATACCGTGCTCGTCGAGATACTTCGCCACGATGCTCGCCGGAATACCGAACTCATCCATGGTGCCGTCTTTCTTCATCCCCGGAGTCAGCAGCGTGACTTTAATCGGGTCGAGATACATGTGCTCGTTATCGATGTTTTTGAAGCCGTGCCACGCGCTGTCGGAGCGCAGCGGCCAGCATTCAGCGCCATCGATATGTTCCGGCTGCCAGACGTCGAAGAACCAGCCGTCGGACTCGCCTTTCAGACGTTTGATCTCTTT
The DNA here is from genome assembly GCF_040064575.1 of Klebsiella sp. CN_Kp106. NCBI lineage: Bacteria > Pseudomonadati > Pseudomonadota > Gammaproteobacteria > Enterobacterales > Enterobacteriaceae > Klebsiella > Klebsiella sp. CN_Kp106. The sequence continues at coordinate 160,264 of NZ_JBEAIG010000001.1, forward strand.
ACGGAACTTGATTGAACGTTCGATAGAGCCGTCAATCAGGCGCTTACCGGCGTTGCCTTTCATCATCGCCGCCGCGGTTTCCGTCGAGGCCACCACGCCGTAGTGCGGAGAAGTGGTGGTGTGCATCATGTAGGCTTCGTTAAAGGTTTCTTCGTTCACGTCGCCTTTAACGTGAATCATCGAGGCCTGAGAGAACGCCGCCAGCAGTTTGTGCGTGGACTGGGTTTCGTAAATCACTTTCCCTTCGACGCGGCCGCCGCTCATCCCGCATTTGCCTTCATAAATCGGCGAGAAGTTGGTGTAAGGCACCCACGCGGAGTCAAAGTGGATGGATTTCACATCCAGGGTTTTCTTGATGTAGTCCGTGTTGTACAGCAGACCGTCATAGGTGGAGTTGGTGATAACCGCGTGCACCGGCCAGGTCGCGTTCGGGGTTTCTTTCACGCGCTTCGCGATGGTCGCATGCTGGAATTCGCTCTGCGGGATACCGCCGAGGATACCGTAGGCGTTGCGGGTCGGGCGGAAGTAGATTGGCGTAATGTCGCTCATCATCATCAGATGGGTCAGCGATTTATGGCAGTTACGGTCAATCAGCACGGTGCTACCGGCCGGGGCGGAATACATGCCGACAATTTTGTTGGCGGTAGAGGTCCCGTTGGTCACCATGTAGCTGCGTTCCGCGTTGAAGACGCGGGCGATGTACTCTTCCGCTTCTTTGTGCGGGCCGCTGTGGTCCAGCAGAGAACCGAGTTCAGAAACCGAAATCGAGATATCGGATTTCATGGTATTGGAACCAAAGAAATCGTAGAAGATGCTGCCGACCGGGCTTTTCTGGAACGCGGTACCGCCCATATGGCCTGGGGTACAGAAGGTGTATTTGCCTTCACGCACGTATTTAAACAGCGCTTTGGTCAGCGGCGGCAGAATGGTGTCGATATACTCGTCGGTATTCTGTTTGATTTTGTTGGCAATATCTTCCGCTGCGCCCAGCGCATATTCGAAGAAGCGAACCTGCATCCGCAGATCGTTGAGGCTCACGTCCAGCGTTGAGTAAGTGTTCGCAAAGGCGTACAGCGGCATGTATTCGTTCATTTTGCTGATGTCTTCGCACAGTTCGAGATTGTATTTATCCCAGTCGAAGATCACGCCGCACAGACGCGCATTGTTTTCGATAAGTTTTAATAAGTCTTCACGGTCGTTCGGGTAGACAATACGGAAGTCCAGGCGTTCGAGGGCGCGATGCAGTTCACGGATGGGTTCTTCTTTGAAGTAGACACCCATGTGATTCATGATTGCGATAACGTTCATAGTCAAATCTCCAGATAAAGAAAGCCCCTCCCGCCACGTCGTGACAGGTGATGGAAGGAGCCTCAGGAATAGGGTTGCTGATTAATGCGCGCTGGCGGTGCTGCTATCAGCGGAGTTGTCGTTGTTCTGACGCTGGTGCATTTTGCGACCGTAGAACATCAGGATAATCAGGCTGACGATAAAGGTACCGGCCAGTTCGAAGGAGCTTGCCCCCATCAGGGCGATGAAGCAGAACGCGCAGCCGAGTACGGAGCAAATCAGGCTGACGAAGTTGCGTACATTGATGCCTTCGAAGCGAATCAGGTCAACGCAGGAGTAGAAATAAGGCAGCATGGTCAGCAGTACCGCGATACCGGTCAGCTCACCGAACAGGTCAGACGCTTTGCCGCCGGTAGAGTTCATCAGGGTAATCAGCACCATCAGCGCGGTCATTTTCACCGCGGCCAGCAGCAGGCCTTTTTTCGGAATACCGTTGCTGTCGAGTTCGCCATACACTTTCGGGAAGTTACCGTCATTGGCGGCACGTACGCCGGCCTGACCCACCAGCATCATCCACGAACCCAGCGAAGTCAGGCAGGCAAAGGCGGTGAAGGCGGAAACCATCGGCGCAGCCCAGCCGCCGAGAATGGTGGAGGCGCTCACTGCAAACGGCGCACCGGATGCGGCCATCTGAGAGGCAGGATACATACCCGCAATCACCTGGGTCGCGGCGATGTAGACGATACCGGCCATCGCGGTGCCCAGCATGGTGGCCAGCGGCACGGTGCGTTTCGGGTTTTTCACCATCCCGGTACTCACGGCGGCAGATTCTACCCCGACAAAGGCCCACAGGCAGAGCAGGATACTTTTGATTACCGCGTGGCTGTCAGTGGTGCTGGAGGTGTTCCAGTTTGCCTGATAGGTTGCGGCATCAAACCAGTGCCAGCCGACCACCGCGGTCATGACCACAGGAATAAGTACCAGTACCAGGCCAATTGTTGTCAGGCGGCTCACCCAGGTCCCGCCGAGCATATTCACGAAGGTGAATATCCATACGATGGCGATACAGGCAATACCTGCCGGCACCGGGTTATTTAAAATTGGGAAGAATGTTGATAAATAAGAGACGGCGGTAATACCGATTGCCAGGTTACCGATCCAGTTGGCGTGATAATAAAGCACGCCGGTCTGGAAACCGAACGCTGGGGATATTTCACCGGCGTAGGCAATTGGGCCACCCTGCTGCGGATTCTTGGTCGCCAGCCGGGCATAAACATAAGCCAGAGACATCGCGCCAATAATAGAAATCACCCAACCCCAGATGGCAATACCACCGATGCTAGCGAGGTTTGCAGGTAATAATGCAATACCGCTCCCCATCATATTACCGGCGACTACGCCGGTACAGGCAAATAGCCCGATCTTCTTGGCAGAACTCATGTTTGCTTTTCTCCTAAGTTTATTTGGGAGGTACAGATCATGATGATGAACCTTTTATTGACCCGACCAACTGCCAACAAGATTACGGATTAGTACGAGATAAGTCCTAAAGATAAAGTGAAATAACTGCAAACATCAGACAAATGATATTTTGACCTTTTTCGCGCAACATATCAGGATGACATGTTGATATCAGGAAAAGGTAAATATAGATGTTTTTCATTGGGTTATGAGGTCAACTCCGTGTTGAAAAAGTGTTGCGTGCGGGACCAGATTGGTTATAAAAAATAACAACCTTGTGGCTCATGAGAAACATAATTTTAACCTCACCACGACCAAAACCATGACCATGATGAGGGTTTACTTATTCTGAAGCGAGGAAGTTATCGAGATACGGAACCACGCGGGTCACGGAGGTCTGGAATACGGCGTTTTCAATCCAGTAAAATGTATTCTCACCCGGGCGTAAATTAAACGCCGTCAGGTAGGCATCGGCAGCTTCCCGGTTCTGCCCTTTCATTTCGTAGACTTTGCCCAGCAGCACGTAATTCATCCACGACATTTCCAGATCAATCCCGGCATTAATCGCGTCATAGGCTTCATCCACTTTTCCTTTGCCCAGCATATCCACCGTTTTAATCTGATAAAATATTGCCATATCTTTAATCCCCGGCATATTACCCACCCGGGTTATTTCGCTGTAAAGATCGGCGAGCTGTTTCTCATCCAGCGGCTGCTGAGAATGGCGCAATACGTCAACCAGCGCCTTTTCCGCCCACGCATAGGTAAAGTCCGGCGACTGCTTATTCACGTCGGCAAGCAGGCTACTGGCTTTGCCCAGCGAATCAACGTCTCCGTTCATTAATAGCTGATGCGCCTGATAGAAATGGGTAAGCGCGATACTTTGCGACGGCTGATACTGCTTTAACATCTCCTGCATCCGCGCCGGCCACGGCTGCTTCAGCGCCTCAGAGAGGCTGCTCAGCAGGTCGTTCTGAATCGAAAGCTGATTGTCGCTGGTGACAAAGTAACGCTTATCCATCATGGTCGAGCCGTCGGCGTTATCCACCACCTTCACCGACATGAAGCACTGCTGTGCGCGATAGTGCCGCTGGTTGACGAACTCAATGGTCAGGGTTTTACCGGAACTGCTCGGCTCATTGATGTTGTAGTTGGTTTTGTCGTGCACCATAAAGGTGGAGAAGGTGTTCAGCGAGGTGGTAATCAGGCTCCCCAGACCGATGGCATAGGAGTGCTGCGATGACCAGTTGTTGCAGGTGTTGCCGCTGAGCAGGTGAATATCGACATCACGCGGGTTAAGCAGCAGCCGGGTTTTCGTGACCGGCGGGCGCGACTGCAGGGTTGACAGGGCCACCAGCGCCACGCAGCTCGCGAGGGCCAGCAGGAACAGACCCCAGACGATAAACGTGCTCAGCCGCTTGCGTTTTTCCGGCTTCGCCACCGCTGTGCTGTCTGGCGCAGCCGCATCGGGCTGCGGGGAGGTCAACGGCGCCTCAAACCCGACCGTCGGCGTTTCTGCGGGAATAACCGGCGTCGGCTCCTCCCCCTCTTCGGTACACCAGATCACCGGCACCGTCAGCTTATAGCCGCGTTTGGGTACGGTAGCGATATATTCAAGGCTGCCATCGTCGCCATCTTTCAGCGACTTACGTAGCTCGGAAACGCTTTGCGTGACGACGTGACTGGTGACAACGTTGCGGGTCCAGACATTATCGATGAGCTCATCCCGACTGAGTACTTCGCCGGGATGACGGGCAAAGAAAACCAGAAGATCGATTAAGCGCGGTTCGAGAGTTAGCTGACGCCCCTTGCGGCTAATTTGGTTAACAGAGGGAGTAACCAGCCATTCTCCAACGCGAACAACAGGTTGTTGCATAAAAAAGAGCCCCAGGACGAAAAGGGAAAGGCGCGATGATACCACATTTACCCTACCTATTAATGATAGGGGTCATGACCATGAACGCAATATATTCCTCTTCGTTTTTGATGACTGGCAAACTTTCATTTGCTAAAGGCGTCTTTTGCCTGAGGGCGATGTTCCCTGGGGCGACGAAAGCGCGCTATTTTTAGCCCTATTTTCCCCGAATGTGTGACCTGAGCAAAGCTTAGGCGCGACAATCGTCGCCCATCCGTGGGGATATGCTATTTTTAGCTCGCCCGACAGAGATCGGACCGCCGAACAGATGGCCGAAAACAGTGCCTCACCCGCAGCGTAAGGAATGTCGACGATGAACTACAAATTAGATAAGCAAATTGTGCACAATGACGTGTTAAGAAATAGCTTCATTGACCTGGCGATTAAAACCTTCGATCTCTCCTTTAAAGAGTGGTACCGCAAAGGGTACTGGACCGACGCCTATATTCCCTACGCCCTGGTGAGCAACAATAAAGTGATTGCTAACGCCTCCGCCAATATTATCGATCTGATCTGGCAGGGCGAACCCCGCCGCTATATTCAAATCGGCACCGTGATGACCGATATCGATCATCGTGATAAGGGCCTGGCCGGGCAGCTCGTCAGGGAGATTCTGACGGACTGGCAGGATAAGGCCGACGCCTTTTTCCTGTTTGCTAACCCGACAACCGTTGATTTTTATCCGAAATTTGGCTTCGAGCGCACCGCCGAACATCAATATATTATGCCGGTGGTACCGGCAGCGGGCGACTTCCGCAAGCTCGATATGGACCAGCCGGAAGAGGTTGCGCGATTACAGCGGTACTATCAAAAATCGAATCCGTTTTCACAGCTGCGGGTAGAGGATAACTTCGGTTTATTGATGTTCTACTGCTCCGCCTTTATGAAGCACTTCGTCTATTATTCCGACAAAAACCAGGCCATCGCGATTGCGATGCAAAACGGTCCGGCGCTGATCTGTTTTGATATTTTCTGCGACAGCGGACGCTCCCTGTCGGCCATTATTAACGAGCTCGCCGATGAAAATACGTACCAGGCTATTCTCGGCTTTACCCCCAAAGAGAATCGGACCGGCGAGTATGAAAAAATCGAAGGCGAAGATATTCTGTTTATCTACGGACAAAAAGAAAATATCTTCAAAGAGAATAAGCTGATGTTCCCGCTTTTATCCCACGCCTGAGGCTGCGCTTAACGCGTCTACGGCCCGCGACCGGGCCTTATTGCGCCAATAACCACTGTTCAAACGCCTGTAGCGCCGATTCGTTGACGCCGTTTTCCAGCGGCCTCACCAGGCAAAAGCGCTTGCTCAGGCTGCGGGCCTGCGGCCAGGGCGCAGCCAGCGTCCCGTTTTCGAGCGCTTTTTCAACGTACACGTGCGGTACCAGCGCAACGCCCTGCCCGGCCAGCGCGGCGGCTATCGCCATCTCATGCAGATCGTAGCGCACGCCCCGCGCCGGATTATCCAGCGCGATCCCGCACTCTTCAGCATAGCGCTGCCAGGCGTCAGGATTCTGCCGTCGATGAATACGCGGCAGCGCGTTCAGCTGGCTGGCGAGATCTTCTCCCGTAAGTAGCCCGGCGTGGCATACCGGCACCAGTCTCTCTTCAAACAGAAACCGCAAGCGCATTCCTGCCCATGCGGGATGCTCGAAATGAACCGCCGCGTCAAAACCGCTGCCGGTGAGGATAAACGGGTCGGTTCTGACCGCGATATTCAGCGTGATATCCGGATTCCGGCGCTGAAAATCCCCCAGTCGGGGAATGAGCCAGCGGCTGGCAAAGGTCGGCGGCGCGGCGATTTCCAGGCTTCGGCTGCCGTCCGCAGCCCCCATCAGATACTGCGTATCTCGCTCAAGACGCTCCAGCGTCTCGCGGACATGGTGCGCATAGCGCGCGCCGTTGGGGTTCAGCCGCACCCGACTCCCCGTCCGCTCAAACAGCTTGCAGTTTAACAGCGATTCCAGGCGGGCGATTTGCCGGCTGATCGCGCCTTCGGTAAGCGACAGCTCTTCCGCCGCGCGGGCAAAGTTACCGTGCCTGGCGGCAGCCTCAAAGGCCTGCAGCGAGGTACTGCTGGGGAGTTTTTTTCGCACGAACGCCGCCTCTGCTGAAGGTTTATCAATGACGAAATGTCATTGAGTGGTGAAATAATATCGTTTTATAGCGCTTAGTGCCCAACGTAGCATGATCAAACGTCAATAACATCATTCCATCATGCAGAGGGCAGCCCATGTTATATATCGTTGAGTGCAGCTACGCCGACCCGCAAAGCGAAGCCGGCTGGAACAGGTTTTACAGCGAGGACAAGCTGCCTGCGCTGGTGTCCGTCAGCGGATTCCGCGCCTCGCAGCGCTTCAGGGCGCTCTCCTCCGGCTGCCCGGTCTATCTTGCTATTCATACCATCGAGCATGGCGATACGCTCGCCAGTGAAGCGTATCGCCAGAAAGGCGGCGGCAGCTTTTCCCGCTGGCAGGCGCATATTCGCGACTGGCGGCGAAACCTGTATCGCTACGGCGGCGTCTTTCCTGCCGTCGCTGAGGGGGATGTATTGCTACTGAACCCCGAGCCGCTGGACGTCGTTGAGTCGGAACTGGGATATCCGCCGACAAACCTTTCGGCCGCCGGGCTGGATAACAACCCGCCGCAGCGCGTGGCGTACGTTCTGCCGCGCCGGGAGGCCATGCTGCTGGCGGGACGGGAAAACGTCTCGATGTATGAGCCCATGGCCGGTCAGTTGCAAAGCCCGACTGAAATACAGCCCCCATCACGCTAAGAGGTTGATATGCACAAACCCGCTTTTCTCTCCCGCCAGATTGGCGATTTTCAGGTGGCGCCCCTCAGCGACGGCAGCATGGCCGCTGGCCTGGCGCTGCTGTCGGGTATTAATATCGACGATGCCGCAGACATTCAGCGCAGCGCGGGCGTCATTGACCCCGGCAATATCGACATTAGTGGCTATCTTATTCGCGGTCGGGGAAGAACGATTCTGGTCGACGCGGGTACGGGAGGCGGCGTGCTGGAAACCAGTCTGCGAGCGGCGGGGAGTGCGCCAGACGACGTGGATACTGTCCTGCTGACCCACGCTCACCCGGATCATATCGGCGGCCTGCTGGATGCCAACGGCGCGCCGCGCTATCGCCACGCCCGTCTTTATCTGCACCCTCTGGAAGCCGAGTACTGGCAGGACGACGCCATGCTAAACCGGGCCAATGCGCGGGGGCAGCGCAACTTCACGCTCGCCCGCCGCGCCCTGGACGCCTATTCCCGCAGCCTCGGTTTTCTGGATGAGCGCGAGGCCGTCGCGGGTATCCGCCCGCTATGGCTACCCGGGCACACGCCAGGCCATATTGGGTTTCGCATCGACGCCGCGGCGCAAAGCCTGCTGATTTGGGGCGACATCGTCCATTTTCCGCATATTCAGACCGCCCGACCCGCCGCCGCCGTTGCTTTTGATTGCGATCCCGCGCAGGCCAGAGCGACGCGGGAAGCGATCCTCGCCCAGGCCGTCAGCGAAAACCTGCTGATTGCCGGTATGCACCTTGGCGGGTCGGGATTTGCGCATATCGTACCGACCTCGCACGGCTATCGTATTCAATATTCCGCGCCGTAAAGAGAAAGCGGGCCGGAGGTTAACGCCCTGGCCGCCTTTTCTTATCCAACAACGCTTTATTTTTCACCTGCTGAAAGATTGAACTGACTCGCGTTTATTTTTTGCCATAAATATAAAATATCATTTTATTTTAAATGAATATGCATTTTGTTTTTTACAAGCGATATGACATTAAGGGAAATTTATGTGCAATACCTTTGGACCTTCACGCAGTATGCTGGCGCTGGCTATCGCGCTGGCTGGCCTCGCGGGCGGCTGTAATGACAGCGGCGCCCCACGCGACAATCAGCAGGATGCGCCCGCCTCCGCGCCGCAGAATGTCTTCGTTCCCGCGCTTTCTGCCGATGAAAATAGCCTGGTGCTGGTTTGGGAAAAGCCGGAATCAGAGACGCAGCAGGTGGTGGACTACGCGATTTACCGTCAGGGCGAGCGGCTGGGTCTGGCGCGCGAAAATCAAAACCATTTTTCACCGGCCAAACCCTATATTGATAACTTCTATCAGCGGGTCGCCAGCGACGGCTGGCAGCAGCCAATCGACTTGCGTACCTTTACGGTCACCCACCTGGAGCCGGATACGGAATACGCATTTACGGTACGTGCGGTCTACGCCAATGGCAAAGAGTCGCCGGATAGCGCGGTGATTAAAGCGCGGACCAGCAAAACGCCGCACATCATCGAAGCCAGAACCTTTGGCGCGAAGGGTGACGGCACCACGCTGAATACCCAGGCGCTGCAGCAGGCGATCGATAGCTGCACCGTCGCGCACTATCCTCAGGGCTGTAAGGTGCTGATTTCCGACGGCGAATTCAAAACCGGCGCGCTGTTTCTGCACAGCGATATGACCCTGGAGATTGCCGCTGGCGCCACCCTGCTGGGTTCGGACGATCCGGCCCAGTATCCGCTGGAAAAAGGCTATTACCTCTATCCCTACAGCGATCATCCGCAGCCCCGCCGCCCGCCGTCATTAATTAACGTGCTGGAAGCGGACGATAAGGGCGAGTCTCCGGCCGGAACGTTTCGCAATATTCGCATCGTCGGTCAAGGCACGATTGACGGCAACGGCTGGACCCGGGGCGTCAAAAGCGGCGGCGAGGCCACCATCATCGACGAAATGGGGAACGCGCTGCCGCAATACCGGGCCAGCAGTGCGGCAAAAGTCAGCGCGGACGGCATTCTGGCAAAGCATCAGACCGAAGCGGCTATTGCGGAAGGCATCGAAAGCAATAGCGCCTATAAAAATCGCCGCTCCAGCCTGATGACCCTGCGCGGTGTGCAGAACCTCTATCTTGCCGGGCTGACAATCCGCAACCCCGCGTTCCACGGGGTAATGGCGCTGGAGTCAAAAAATATCACCCTGAATGGCCTGGTCCACCAGACCTTTGACGGCAATAACGCCGACGGCGTCGAGTTCGGCAATAGCCAGAATGCGCTGGTCTTCAACAACTTCTTCGATACCGGAGATGATTGCGTCAATTTCGCCGCCGGGTTTGGTAAAGGCGCGGAAACTTTTCATCAACAGCCGCAAAGCGGGGCGTGGATCTTTAATAACTATTTCCGCAAAGGCCACGGCGCCGTGGTGACCGGTAGCCACACCGGCGCGTGGATCGAAAACGTCCGCGCCGAGGATAACGTCATGTATATGACCGATGTCGGCCTGCGCATGAAAAGCCGCCCCTACTATGGCGGTGGGGTGCGGGATGTGTTGTTCCGTCATAATGCGATGAAAGATATCGCCAAAGAGCCGTTCGTTTTTACTATCAAATACAGCGCCGACGTGAATGATACGACCCCTGCCGACGAGCCCGCTCAGTTCCGCGACGTTCAGGTGCAGGACGTCACCGTCGATGGTACTTCGGCTAAGCACAGCATCCTGATTGACGGCATGACGGTAGCCGAAATGGCGGAGTCGTTTGGTATTACCTATTCTCGCGATGCCTATCACCAGAATCTGCGTTTTTCCAACGTCAGCTTCCGTAACACCAAAGCGACCAGTATCTCCTTCCTGCACGACAGTCAGTTTGATGAGGTGACGTTCGCCAATACGCCGCAGGCCTGGGCTTTTTTCGCCGTCAATGACGTGACGCTCGCTGACAGTCTGCATCAGCAGAGCATCACCCGCGGAGAAAAGGACAAACTTATCCTTGAGGGGGCAATGAAGTAATGGCGTTCCCGGCGGCGTAAGTCGCCGGGTTTTATCAGCGCTTCTGGCCTCGACAGATATCTGTCGCTCAGTGGTCCAAAGTAAAGACGCAGGTCATAACCGGCGTATTCAGCGTTCCCCGGACGATATAATTCCATTACATCCCAAATGTGCTCGCCAGCTTAGTGTTCAAGAGCGAGCGCGCAGACATGATCAACATGAGACAGATCGTGGTATAAGTCAGGTAAGGTCATTTTCTGGCGAATAACCATTTTCAAATTAACCTCAATCTTTCCCTTTTTAAGATCTCTAATCGTAATATTCTCAATAATATTTTTTTGCTGATGAATACGGCTTATCAGCTTTTCAAGGGCCCCTCGTTCATCAAGAACCACCCGTACTTTCACTTTTCCGGGGAACTGATTTTTAGTTTGCAGGAATATAATGAACGGGCTTAATTTTATCGCCAATAAGAACAAACCCGTGGCGAAAAAAGCATGAAAATAAAAACCGGCGCCGCAGGTAATTCCAACCCCGGCAGATGCCCAGACAATGGCCGCCGTCGTCAGGCCTGAAATAGCATCGTCGTGTCGATGCAGAATCACTCCCGCCCCCAGAAAACCGACGCCGCTGATAATCTGGGCCGCCAGGCGCATCGGATCGCTACGAATGTTCATCGAAATTTCAGCATAGTATTCCGCCGACTGTATTGAAACGATGGTTAACACACAGCTGGCGACAGACAAAATGACGCAGGTTTTGAATCCGACAGGTTTCCCTTTCGATTCTCTTTCCAGACCAATGATGCCTCCCAGAATAAACGCAATGCTGATTTTGACGATGGTCAATAACGGAAACCATCCGTGATCGACGATCGTGGCGGCCAGATTATTCATATTATTACCTTAATGAAAGATCCGTTATCAATCAGGAATTCGCTTTCTTCAATGCGAGATCCGTTTTGCGTTTTGACAGATCGTCGCGGAAGAAAATCAGGAAGAAGACGCTCACTACCGCGGCCACACCGGCTGAAACTAACCAGAATGTTTCCCATTGCGGTAATGCTTCCGGCCCTTGCTCTGTCACGGTATTGTTAAAAATCTGCCCGCAAACGGTAGAAGCAAACAGCAGCCCGACGCCGTTGGAGACGATAAACCTCAAGCTTTGCGCCTGCGCTTTGATCTCTGGCGCGGCTTTGCGGTCGACATAAATATCGCCGACGGTAAAGAAAAAGTCCCAGCAGAATCCCTGTAACATCAGGCCAATCAGCACAAACATCATGTTGGCATCCAGCGAGGCATGAGCAAACAATAGCGTGCGGATGATCCAGCAAACGGCCCCCAGCATCAGCGTGATTTTAAAGCCGGCTTTTAGTAAGAAGAACGACAGCAGGAACATGAAAATCACTTCGCAGGCAATCCCGATCTGCATCATTGATGCGGCATTATCGAACCCCAGCGCTTTCAAAAAGACCGGAATATAGGCGGAATATGCGGTTTTGGGGATCATTAAGACAAAGATACTCAGCATCAGCACGCTGAAGCTACGATCTTTGAAGAGTGCCAGAGCATCGAGACATAACAGATCGCGCAGCGCAAAAGCGTTTCCTTTTGCTTTTGGCGGCGTATTCGGCAATGTGAAGCAATATAAGCCCAGGACGACGCCGGAAGCTGCCGAAATATACCAGGTAACCGTGTTGCCGGAATATCCCATTTCACCAATGATAAAGCCGATTGCCATAAAGCCGAAGGTGCCAAAAACGCGGATGAATGGGAAATATTTAACCCCATTGATATGGCTAAAACTGATACTGTTAGCCAGCGCAGTTGTCGGATAAAACAGCAGACCAACGAGGAAAATCATGGTCAGCGTCATGCCGGTATTTTGTGCTTCAATAAATTGCGGAACAAACAGCAGAACGCCAGCATTGATTAAGTGCAGGATCGCCATGACCTTTTGTGATGCAAAGAAGCGATCGGCCACCATACCAATAAATAACGGTGAAATAATTGTCGCTAATCCGAGCAAGGCATAGGATGAGCCGATTATGGTCGCCATTCCATAGGTACTTAATACCAGCCCCATGGTCATATTCCAGGCACCCTGCATAAAGTACTGTATGAACATCATAATTAACAGGCGTGGTGTTTTATTAAGGTCCATATTGCATATCCTTTATTGGTTAATGCTCAGGTTAAGCCCGTCCCAGGCAACAAGAATGTTCTCTTTATCGCATGCTGCTACTAGCTCATCGTGCAGAAGACCGCCGCTGTGTGAAATATGCGAGACGACAAGCTGACTTGTTTTCTTCAGGCAGCCCAGTTCCGCCAGTCTGTCTCTGGCAGCGAACACCGTTTCCAGACTCATATGGTTATTGGTACGATTTTCTCCATTAAAGCCGTAGGTACACTCCAGAACGGCCAGATCGATTTTTTTTCCTTCCAGCCACTGCCAGGTGAGCTCAGGAAACCAGCCAGAGTCATGACCGTAAAATATTGACTGGCCCTCTTTTTCGATAAACCAGGTATAACAAAGCTCCCATTTAGCATGGTTAGCCAGCAGCGGAGTTATCCGATAACCACGGGTTTCTACGGTGACGAAGGGCACCAGGCAATGAAAGGCAAAGCGCTCTGCGCTATAGCCCGGCAAAACCTCTGCCGCACCGTTAATCGCACGATCGTTCCCAAAGATATTCAGCGGATGGGTAATCTCAAATCCGTAACCCTCCATTCGGCTGAAAAGATCGCCGACGTTGAAATGATCGGGATGAGTATGGGTAAACAGAAGCGACCTGATTTCAGTTGCGTCCATGCCGTCGCGCAGCAGCTGCTGGCTAAATTCCGGTGCGACGTCAATCAACAGTTCATCATCAATAATCGCGGAAGAGTGTGTACGAATGTCTTTTCCCTTACGTATACGGGCTTGCTGACAGTGCTCGCAGCGGCAAAACGGGTTAGGTATTCCTTCAGACGCTGCCGTTCCCAGAAAATGGATCTTCATGATTTCCTCTTATCACTAACAGGTTGCTGTTTTTATCATCAGAAATGTAATCAAAAGTAATTGGAACGTGTCAATTATGGTTCTGCCGTTTAACAGGAACAATGATCTTTTATCCCAGAAGTGATCACCTTCAAAAACTTATTTTATTTATGTTAAATTTCAACAAATTGTAATCTTTACTACATGGTTACTCGTCTCAAGCCGGAAAAGATTAATATTTTTAATGTCTATAAATCACACAAATTTATTTTGTAACGTTCAAATAACACCGGCAACGATAGTTTTCAGAGGTAGGCCGTGCTAGCATCAACGCATGAGGGTAAGGATTAAAATATGCCGACAATCAAAGACATAGCAAAGCTAGCCGGTGTGTCACACGGCACTGTCTCGAACGTACTTAATGGCAGAGGTAATGTCAGCGTTGAGAAGATTGAAGCGGTTCAACGAGCGGCTAAGGAAGTGGGCTATCAGTTAAATGCGCAGGCGCAATCGTTAAGAGCCAGTAAAAGCCAGGGGGTGGCGCTACTGCTGCCAGACATTAATGCGGAGCAGTATTACCAGCTTTACCGGGGCTTACATCAGGTCTGTCAGCCATCATTAAGCGAACCGCTGGATCTTTACCTGACCAACGATCTGCCCAGCCTGGAACTGGAGATTCTGCAAATGCTGGCGGCAAAATCTTACCAGACCATTGTTACCGTCAGCTGCCTGAGCAATAGCCAACCTTATTATGAAATGCTTAAGCTGCCCGCGGAACAGATCCTTTTTGCGTACCGGCAACCTGCCGGAGCTGACAACTATTTCAGCCTCGATTACGTCACTGCGGGTGAACACCTTGCGAGAAGAGCGCTCGCGCAGCGGCCGGGCCATATCGGTATCTTCTGCGAACCACTTGAATATGCTCATAGCGCATGTTTTATGCAGGCGATACAGGAGACCTGCCGGACAGTAAGTCCGCAGACTAAGCTCACCGTTTTATCCTCGCAGGCGGGCGAGTCTAACACCGTAGCGTTTGATTTTTTCCGCGGCGTTCCCCCCGATATTTTCATCACTCAGGATAGTGATAAAACGCGAGCCGTGACGCAGGCAGCCTGGTTTGGTAGCGTGCAGTCCTGTCCGCAGATACTGCAGTTGAGTGATAATCTTCCGGCAGCCTTCGACGGCGTCACAAACTACCAGATGGACTATGGTCGCCTGGGTACCGCCATCGCTTCCCATATTCGCCAGCCTAAAAAACAGGTAACGCATCGAATTCTGACAAATAGCGGATTTTCATTAGATGGCCAATCCGTCCAGCCGCCTGAGACTGAGGCGACGTTGAATATGTTAATTTTACCCAGCCCCTCAACCGATGCGCTGAAAAAGCTGTTACCTCACTTTTATCGTCAGACCGGTATCAAGGTAAATCTTGCGGTTTATCCTTATGATGAAGTGTTTGAAATTCTTTCCCATCTTCATCTGCATCCCTATTACGATCTCCTGCGCATCGATATGGCCTGTTTTCCCTGGTTTGCAGAAAAAGCGTTATTGCCGCTGGAGTCGATTTCCCCTGCGCTGCCGCAGCTGCTGACTCATTTTTCTGACCAGATTCAACAGCACTTCAGCATGGTGAATGGCACCGCGTGGGCCATCCCCTTTGATGCCAGTATGCAGCTCCTGTTTTACCGACGCGATCTCTTTGAAGATGCGACGATAAAACGGATGTTCTACGAAACGACGGGCAAAGAGTTAACGCTACCCGAAAACTTTGCGCAATTTGATGAGTTAGCGACTTTCTTCAGTCGCCAGCATCAGCCGGATAACAGGCTGCGCCCGATGGGCACGGCGGTGACCTTAGGCAGCTCAGGGCTTATCGCCACGGAATATCTGCTGCGTTACTACGCGCTCGGCGGACGTCTGGTTCGCGAAGGCGAACCAGTTCAACTGGAGACTTCGCTTGCCGCTACGGCGCTTGAACAATACCTGCAACAGCTCTCCGTCGCCGTGAATCTCTCAGGAGAATGGTGGAGTGACGCCGTTAAGCAGTTTGAGCGCGGCAACCTCGCCATGTTGATCATGTATCTCAATTTGTTCAACGACGTCGCGCATAGCCCTATCGCTCCCACTATCGGCTATGCTTCAGTCCCGGGACAGCTTCCACAGTTGGGAGGGGGATCCATTGGGATGTCCCGCTACAGCAAAAAGAAAAAGCAGGTTGAACAGTTCTTCAACTGGCTTTATTCCGATGAAATTGCGCGTCATCTGGTTCTGCTCGGAGGAAACTGCGCCTGGTCAGGGGTTTGTCACGATCAGAACGTCCTGAACCTCTATCCATGGTTTAATTTATTGAATGAAAAGGGCATGGTCGGGATAAGAGAGTTGCAGGGTACGCAGGGTAAGCCCTTCAACCTGCGCCAGGCAGAAATTATTATCGGCCAGGGCGTGACGAACGCGATAAATGGGATTATGGATGTCTCTCAGGCCGTGGAATACATTAACAGGCGAATAAAAAATGAAACCGGCGCCTGAGGCCAGGAAAACGAGCGTGCCTCTGCCCTTTTTCCAGAGAGTCTGCGTGTTGCTGGACTCTCTGAAACCAGGTTCCAGCGCAAACTATCGTTGAGTTTCCAGCGGAGATAAATATTTATATTTGTTGAGATTGACGCCAGCGTTTAATCATCTCTTGAGTGACTTCTTTCTTATAACAAACTGGCGCATAGCCTCCTGCTTTACTCCAGGCACTGCGCCTGCCGCAGGCACTGCCGTTTCTCGCCCGATTAAACGGACAAGCGCAAACGCCGGGGTAAGAAGCGATAGAAGCCTCAATAATTTGCTGCTTAACTTGATCATCAGTTAATTGCGGTGTTTTAGCAGCAGCAGCGCCGACGATAAAAGTGCACAGCAACACTAACACGGCGGTAACGGGTCGTTTAACGGCCATAATGATTGCTCTTGTGAGAGAGGACAACTCAAATTACGCGGCAGCAAGAAACAGCATATTGATCTTTCTCAATAGTGCCGAATATCTCTGAAAATATTTTTTGGTAACGTCACAAGAAATCGTTATACAGTCGATCTGCCTGCAGCTTGCACGCAGATCCTGTACTAAAAAGTGCCTCAAAGCCATGTGGGCTCGAATCTTATTCCGCGCCTATTCATGGCCTTTAGCTTGAATATATTCGCTAATCGTCATTTTCGAATCGCGAATCCGATCGGAAATTTTACGGAAGCTATCTTTCCATTCTGCAGGTAATTTTTTTATCTGAGCTATCTTACAAGCTACGCTATAAGGAGTGCGCCCAAGCTTTTCAGCCAGCCAGAAGAGATGCTCTCCTATCTCCTCCTCCGGAATAGGCTCTAATACTTCCCGTAGCATGGACTCATCATTATCATTCCAGGGTATGCCAGCGTTTGGAAACCGTGGATCGATAACCTTTTCTTTCTTTTCTCCACTCTTTTTTACCGACGAAGATTTTTGTGAAGACAGTATAGCAACACGTGCTTTCATCGCCCCGATGGCGGCAACAGCCCGGACCAAATCAAGGCGTTCCGTGCGTGTTAACAAATTTTCATCGCAAATTAAATCATTCAGCAAATCAATTGTTTCATTGAGATTATCTTCAGTTATATTCATATACTGTCCTTAGCGGCATGTTCCATGATTGAATGCTATAGCATCCTCATAGTTTCATATATTTCATCCGACCCGGCATATTATGTGATTCAATGGCGAATATACTAACTCAAATATTTTAGACTGTATCTGCCTATATTACTACGCATCCCTCAATCAACGAAAGACCTACTGCTGTAACCAACCGATGCAATTCGCCACCATTAATGAGTTGGTATTATCTCTCATTTGGCTCTGCCGTTCCTTTTATTGGTGGATTGAGGGCGCCCCTATTCGCCTGAATGAAATAAGCCCGTAAAAGTCTTCTGCGCCGCCCTGATTCGTTTACACCTGCGTAGGCTTCGATAAAGCCAGTCATAGAAAAAGACTCATTCCAGGGAGTAAAAGGTAAGGGAAGAGGATTTGGCAGAGGATTCTTAACAAAAAAATGGTACGCCCTACAGGGTTCGAACCTGTGACCTACGGCTTAGAAGGCCGTTGCTCTATCCAGCTGAGCTAAGGGCGCATTGAGAAGCGAGCTTCATGATGTGCAATCGCCGGAATTATACGGTCCACGCCTGATGAGTCAATGTATTTTGCCGCGAAACTGCGCTTGCCTGTGCAGGCTGGCGGCTTATGCCGCAAAAGCAGTATAAAGTTTATCCAACCTTATGTTTCTGCACGTTAACTTTTCTTCGGCTCCCGGGCTCCTTTTTGCGCCATTCGCGGCGCGGTCAGGCCCGTTTTTCAGCCACCGTAACGCCAAAGAAAGATAAAATCTTAAACGAAGACTGACAGCGGGGCTGGCTTCTGACAAAATATCGCCATCCCCCTTTCGTAAAGATACAGATGGAATCCTCTCTCTGATGGCAGCAAAAATTATTGACGGTAAAACGATTGCGCAGCAGGTACGCTCTGAGGTTGCGGAAAAAGTGAAGGCGCGCGTTGCGGCCGGATTTCGTGCTCCAGGGTTAGCCGTCGTGCTGGTCGGCAGCAACCCGGCGTCGCAGATTTATGTCGGCAGCAAGCGCAAAGCGTGTGAAGAGGTAGGCTTCGTCTCCCGCTCGTACGATCTCCCGGAAACCACCAGCGAAGCGGAGCTGCTGGAACTCATCGACACCCTGAATGCGGATAGCGCCATCGACGGCATTCTGGTCCAGCTGCCGCTGCCCGCCGGCATTGATAATGTCAAAGTGCTGGAGCGCATTTCGCCGGACAAAGACGTTGACGGTTTCCACCCGTATAACGTGGGCCGTCTGTGCCAGCGCGCGCCGCGTCTGCGTCCGTGCACGCCGCGTGGGATCGTCACGCTGCTTGAGCGTTACAACATTGATACCTACGGCCTGAACGCGGTGGTTATTGGCGCCTCCAATATTGTCGGACGCCCGATGAGCATGGAGCTGCTGCTGGCAGGCTGCACCACCACCGTCACCCACCGTTTTACCAAAAACCTGCGTCATCACGTCGAAAACGCCGACCTGCTGATCGTGGCCGTAGGTAAACCGGGCTTTATTCCGGGCGAATGGATTAAAGAAGGCGCGATCGTGATCGATGTCGGCATTAACCGCCTGGAAAGCGGCAAAGTGGTCGGCGATGTGGTCTATGAAGATGCCGCCGCGCGCGCGTCGTACATCACGCCGGTTCCCGGCGGCGTCGGCCCGATGACCGTAGCCACCCTCATTCAGAACACGCTGCAGGCGTGCGAAGAGTATCACGATATTCAGGAGGCCTGAGATGGCGAATTTTTCTTTAGGCAAACACCCGCACGTTGAACTGTGCGACCTGCTGAAGCTTGAAGGCTGGAGCGAAAGCGGCGCGCAGGCGAAAATCGCTATTGCCGACGGCCTGGTCAACGTTGACGGCGTGGTGGAAACCCGCAAGCGCTGCAAAATCGTCGCCGGTCAAACGGTGAGCTTTGAAGGTCAGAGCGTTACCGTTACCGAGTAAAACGTTCAGGCGCCGCAACCGGCGCCTGTCCCCCCACCCCGACAGATGATCTCTCGTTTTTCTGCACTTCAGTCAGCGCCACCATCTTCCGATATCACGTCCTGTGTAGCACAGCCGCTCCCCTGGCTGCCTCCGGCAACCTGCACTTCCGCCTGATACCTCTTCTTCCCAACGAACGCTGCAGCCGCTGGCCGGGAACGTACGAAGGCGAAATCAGGACCGCGCTTCGTTTCTTAGCCTGAGTCGGGGCAAAAAAATGCCGGGGATGGCCCCGGCTAAAAAGAGAGAATGAGACTACTTACGGCGCCAGGTGGTGCCCTGCGGGCCATCTTCCAGCACGATGCCCATCTCGTTGAGACGGTCACGCGCGGCATCCGCCGCCGCCCAGTCTTTCGCTTTACGCGCGTCCAGACGCTGCTGGATCAACGACTCAATTTCCGCCACTTCCCCGTCGTCCGCCTGCGCGCCGCTCTGCAGGAAGGCATCCGGCTCCTGTTCCAGCAGCCCCAGCACCGAAGAGAGCTTGCGCATATGCGCCGCCATCGCGTTGGCCGCGGCGGCATCTTCGGTTTTCAGGCGGTTAACCTCACGCGCCATATCGAACAGCACGGAATAGGCTTCCGGAGTATTAAAATCGTCGTCCATCGCTTCGATAAAGCGCGCCTCAAACGCCTCGCCGCCGGCCGGCTCTGCGGTTTTGTCGGTTCCGCGCAGCGCGGTATACAGACGCTCCAGCGCGGAACGCGCCTGCTTTAAGTTCTCTTCGCTGTAGTTCAGCTGGCTGCGATAGTGGCCGGACATCAGGAAGTAGCGAATGGTTTCCGCGTCGTAGAACTTCAGCACGTCGCGCACGGTAAAGAAGTTGCCCAGCGATTTTGACATCTTCTCGCGGTCAACCATCACCATCCCGGAGTGCATCCAGTAATTGACGTACTCGCCGTCGTGGGCGCAGGTGGACTGGGCGATTTCGTTTTCATGGTGCGGGAACATCAGATCCGAACCGCCGCCGTGAATATCAAAATGGTTGCCCAGCTGTTTGCAGTTCATCGCTGAACACTCAATGTGCCAGCCTGGACGGCCCGCGCCCCACGGCGACGGCCAGCTTGGCTCGCCCTCTTTCGACATCTTCCACAGCACAAAGTCCATCGGGTTATGCTTGACGTCAACGACATCAACTCGCGCGCCGGCCTGCAGCTGATCGAGATCCTGACGCGACAGCTGACCGTAGTTCGGGTCGGTCGGCACATCGAACATCACGTCGCCGTTGTCGGCGACATACGCGTGGCCTTTGGCGAGCAGCTGCTCGGTAATCTCAATGATTTCCGCGATATGGTGGGTGGCCCGCGGCTCCATATCCGGGCGCAGGATATTCAGCGCGTCGAAGTCTTTGTGCATCTCGGCAATCATGCGATCCACCAGCGCAACAAAGCTTTCGCCGTTTTCATTAGCACGCTTAATGATTTTGTCGTCGATATCGGTGATATTGCGCACGTACTTTAGCTTATAGCCCAGGAAACGCAGGTAGCGCGCGACCACATCGAATGAGACGAAGGTACGGCCATGGCCGATGTGACAGAGGTCATAAACGGTAATACCACACACGTACATGCCAACTTCCCCGGCATGGATAGGTTTAAATTCTTCTTTTTGGCGCGTCAGTGTATTAAAAATTTTTAACATCGAAGATTCCGTGTAGACGTGTGTGGATATAAGTCGCGTATTCTAACCTTAATTCAACCCCGAAGCAGCACACATTGCAAGGTGATCCAACCCCGCGGTTATGCTATAACAGCCCCCTATATCTCACCCGACTCCGGGTGCAGGCACCACAATCATCGGAACAGGATGCAAAAATGGTTACTTTCCACACCAATCATGGCGATATCGTAATCAAGACGTTTGACGACAAAGCGCCGGAAACAGTTAAAAACTTCCTGGACTACTGTCGTGAAGGTTTCTACGACAACACTATTTTCCACCGTGTAATCAACGGCTTTATGATTCAGGGCGGCGGTTTTGAGCCGGGCATGAATCAGAAAACCACCAAATCTCCTATTCAGAACGAAGCGAACAACGGTCTGAAAAACACCCGCGGTACGCTGGCGATGGCCCGTACTCAGGCGCCCCACTCCGCCACCGCGCAGTTCTTCATCAACGTCGCCGATAACGACTTCCTGAACTTCTCCGGCGAAAGCCTGCAGGGTTGGGGCTACTGCGTATTCGCAGAAGTCGTTGAAGGGATGGACGTGGTCGACAAAATCAAAGCGGTCGCCACCGGCCGCAGCGGCATGCATCAGGATGTGCCGAAAGAAGATGTTGTGATCAAAAGCGTCACCGTTAGCGAATAATTCGTGGCGACACTTTTTATTGCGGATTTGCATCTGCAAACGGAAGAACCGGCGATTACCGCCGGTTTTCTGCGCTTTTTACAGGGGGAAGCCCGCAGGGCGGACGCCCTGTATATCCTCGGCGATCTCTTTGAAGCCTGGATCGGCGATGACGATCCTAACCCGCTGCATCGGCAAATCGCCTCAGCGCTCAAAGCGCTGGCCGATTCCGGCGTCCCCTGCTACTTCCTTCACGGCAACCGCGACTTTCTCGTCGGCAAGCGCTTTGCCCACGAAAGCGCGATGACCCTGCTGCCGGAAGAGAAGCTTCTCGACCTCTACGGGCGCAAGGTGCTGATTATGCACGGCGACACCCTCTGCACCGACGATGCAGGCTATCTGGCGTTTCGCGCGAAAGTTCACAATCCCTGGATCCAGCGCCTGTTTCTGGCCCTGCCGCTGTTTATCCGCCGCCGTATCGCCGCCAGAATGCGCGCCGACAGCAAAGCGGCCAACAGCAGCAAGTCGATGGAAATTATGGATGTGAATCCCCAGGCGGTCGTTGACGTCATGGAGAAACATCGCGTTCAGTGGCTGATTCACGGGCATACGCACCGCCCCGCCGTCCACCCGCTAGAAGCCAACGGTCAATCCGCGTACCGCGTGGTGCTCGGCGCCTGGCATAGCCAGGGCTCTATGGTCAAAGTGACGCCAGAAGACGTTGAGCTGATTCATTTTCCTTTCTAGCCCCCGGCAAGGGCTGATTCTTTATTTTCCGCGATTTATCCGGGCCGCACGATGAGCGCGTTGTGCAAATCTACCTGCTGGTGATGGGCATTCTTATGCTGACCCGGGGACGGGGGCTGGTTTTACTTTTTGCCCGCTCATAACCGGAGCGTTTCATCGAATACCGACAACACAAAGGCGGCTGGCCATGCGCACGCAACCGTTTTCCTTGCCGGTAGTTCATGCTATTCTCTGTGGCCTCTAAAGCAGTGTGAAACACACCCACAGGAGTTTTAAGACGCATGTCTTCCCGCAATAATTCGGCGCGTATCGCCATCGTGATGGGGTCCAAAAGCGACTGGGCTACCATGCAGTTTACCGCAGAAATCCTTGATGCCCTGAACGTTCCGTACCATGTCGAAGTGGTCTCCGCCCACCGCACGCCCGATAAACTGTTCAGCTTCGCCGAAGGCGCGGAAGAAAACGGTTTTCAGGTGATTATTGCCGGTGCCGGCGGCGCGGCTCACCTGCCGGGCATGATTGCGGCGAAAACGCTGGTGCCGGTGTTAGGCGTGCCGGTTCAGAGCGCGGCACTGAGCGGCGTAGACAGCCTCTACTCCATCGTCCAGATGCCGCGCGGCATCCCGGTGGGTACGCTGGCCATCGGCAAAGCCGGGGCCGCCAACGCCGCCCTGCTGGCGGCGCAGATCCTCGCCCAGCACGATGCGGAACTGCACCAGCGCCTCAGCGCCTGGCGTCAGGCGCAAACCGATGAAGTGCTGGATAACCCGGATCCGCGGGGTGCGGCATGAAGCAGGTTTGCGTTCTCGGCAACGGTCAGCTAGGCCGGATGCTGCGCCAGGCCGGCGAGCCGCTGGGTATTGCGGTCTGGCCGGTCGGTCTGGAAGCCGACCCGGAAGCGGTGCCGGTACAGCAAAGCGTGATTACCGCAGAGATTGAACGCTGGCCGGAAACAGCGCTGACCCGCGAGCTGGCGCGTCATTCCGCCTTCGTTAACCGCGACGTTTTCCCGATAATCGCCGACCGCCTGACGCAAAAGCAGCTGTTCGATAAGCTAGCGCTCGCCACCGCGCCGTGGCAGCTTCTGGCGGATAAAAGCGAATGGCCTGCGGTATTCGCCCGCCTCGGGGAGCTGGCTATCGTTAAGCGCCGCGTCGGCGGCTACGATGGCCGCGGCCA
The DNA here is from genome assembly GCF_040064575.1 of Klebsiella sp. CN_Kp106. Lineage (NCBI taxonomy): Bacteria > Pseudomonadati > Pseudomonadota > Gammaproteobacteria > Enterobacterales > Enterobacteriaceae > Klebsiella > Klebsiella sp. CN_Kp106. The sequence continues at coordinate 183,469 of NZ_JBEAIG010000001.1, forward strand.
GTGGCGTTTGCGGGAAAATGAAACCGCGCAGCTGCCGGAGGATAACTACGGCGAGTGTATCGTTGAGCAGGGCATTAACTTCTCCGCCGAGGTATCGCTGGTCGGCGCTCGCGCCCGGGACGGCAGCACGGTCTTCTATCCTCTGACCCGCAACCTGCATCAGGACGGTATTTTACGCGCCAGCGTCGCCTTTCCGCAGGCCAATGCCCGCCAGCAGGCGCAGGCGGAGCAGATGCTGTCGGCGATCATGCATGAGCTGGGCTACGTTGGCGTGATGGCGATGGAATGTTTCGTCACCGCTGATGGCCTGCTGATTAACGAACTGGCGCCGCGCGTGCACAACAGCGGCCACTGGACGCAAAACGGCGCCTCCATTAGCCAGTTCGAGCTGCATCTGCGGGCGATTACCGATCTGCCGCTGCCGCCGCCGGTGGTAAACAGCCCGTCGGTGATGATCAACCTGATCGGTACCGATCTGAACTATGACTGGCTGAAGCTGCCGCTGGTGCATCTGCACTGGTACGACAAAGAGGTACGTCCGGGTCGTAAAGTCGGCCACCTGAACCTGACCGACAGCGATACCGACCGCCTGAGCGCGACGCTGGAAGCGCTGAAGCCGCTGCTGCCGCCGGAATATGCCAGCGGTATCTTCTGGGCGCAGGCGCAGCTGGCGTAATCTCTCTCCTTTATCCCGGCTTGCGGCGCGCTGCGCCTTAGCCGGGCTACCCAACTTGCCAGCCCCACGGATGCTTAAATCCAGCCATTCCTGACGCTATTCAGCGATACACCGTGAAAAATCAATTCAGCAGGGCGCTCACCGCGTACAATAGAGGAATTATCGCGTCGAGCGACGCGTCTGAATGGCTTAACGGTTTAAATGATGGAATTAGTACCACAGAATATTCGGCAGATTCTCGCCAGCGATACGCCGCTGATTGACGTACGCGCCCCGGTTGAATTCAGGCAAAGCGCCATGCCCGCGGCGATCAACCTGCCGCTGATGAAGGATGACGAGCGCGCCGCCGTCGGCACCTGCTATAAGCGTCAGGGGCCGGACGCCGCCCTCGCGCTGGGTCATCAGCTGGTCAACGGCGAGATTCGCGCCCGCCGCCTCGCCGCCTGGAAAGAGGCCTGCGCGCGCTATCCCGAGGGCTACCTGTGCTGCGCTCGCGGCGGCCAGCGTTCACATATCGTCCAGCAGTGGCTGAAGGAAGCGGGCGTGGATTACCCGCTGATCGTCGGCGGCTACAAAGCGCTGCGCCAGGCGGCGATACAGCTTACCGAAGAGCTGGTGCAGCGCCCTATCGTGCTGATCGGCGGCTGTACCGGTAACGGTAAAACCCAGCTGGTCGGCGCTCAACCGGACGGTATCGATCTCGAAGGGCTCGCCCATCACCGCGGCTCTTCATTTGGCCGAACCCTGCAGGAGCAGCATCAGCAGGCAACCTTTGAAAATCACCTGGCCGTGGCAATGCTCAAAAAGTCAGGGCAGCAGACGCGCTGGGTGCTGGAGGATGAGGGGCATATGATTGGCGCCAATCACCTGCCGGAGTGCATGCGCCTTCGCATGGCGCAGTCGCCGCTGGCGGTGGTGGAAGATCCGTTCGCTGTCCGTCTTGAACGGCTGCGGGAAGAGTATTTTGCGCGCATGCATCATGATTTCCTGGCGGCCTACGGCGAAGAGCAAGGCTGGCAGGCGTATAGCGAATATCTGCATCATGGTCTGTTCGCGATCCGCCGCCGCCTCGGGTTACAGCGTTTTGCCCAGCTCACCGCCCGGCTTGATGAAGCCCTGCTTGAGCAGCAGCGAACCACCAGCACCGAAGCCCACTTCAGCTGGCTGGTTCCCCTGCTGAACGAGTATTACGATCCGATGTACCGCTACCAGCTCGGCAAAAAAGCGGAGAAGATTATTTTTCGCGGCAGCTGGCAGGACGTCGCCGCCTGGCTGGCGGAGTAATCACATCCTCTCCTGTCCCGGCTTGCGGCGTAAACGCCTTAGCCGGGCTACGGGTCCGCAGACGGCGGTGAACCTGTAGCCCCGGTAAGCGCAGCGTCACCGGGGAAGTGTCAGCGCTTAGAAGTCGTAGCGCAGACGCACCAGGTTCATATCGCCCAGGTTGTCGGTGCTCGACGTGAAGACGTGTTCATAGTCAACGCGGAAACCATAATCCAGCTGGAAGCTCACGCCGACGCCGTTATCAATCCGCTGATAGTTGCGGCCGTTCACGTACTGCAGGCGGTCGCCCATAAAGTACGGCTGAATAGATTTCACCGCATACTGACCAATCGGGAATTTATAACCGGCAAAGTACTCAATACCCCAGGCATCGCCCGCGAAGTAGTTATGAACATCGGTTTTTTTGGTGGTCAGGAAGTTCTGATACCAGCCGCCGCCAAAGGAGAAGGTCCAGTTATCCGGCGTCCAGCTTAGCGCGGTACCGACGATATTCTGATCGTATGATTTGCTGTCTGAACTGGAGGGGTTACGCATATCGGCGCGGGTATAGTTCCACGCTGCGCCCCAGGTCAAATCCTTCATGATGTGGTAATCGGCGCCGATGGAGCCGCCGCCTTTACGCTTGTAGCGCAGGCCGTTGCCCGGCAGATATTCGCTGTCCTCAAACAGATAAGAGGCGTAAAGATCGACATCGCCAACGGTTTTCTTATATTTCAGCATATTGCGTGAGCGGTAGGAGCCATCGTAGTCGCCGTTGATGCCGTTACCAGGCGCCTGGCCTATCATGTCGTAATCCCAGATATCGGTTTTTACCCCGACCACGTCGTAATAAACGCTGTTCTGCTGACCGTAGGTTAACGTCCCCCAGGTATCGCTTTTCAGGCCGGTATAGAGCATACGGCGGCTGGTGTTATTCGCGCCTTCGGCGTAGTGGTTATCCCAGTCGAAAAGCGCCGGAATATTGACGCCCAGCTCGTAGTAGCTGATCCAGCTAATATCATCGAACAGATAGTAGTCGGCGGCGAAGCGGAAACGGGTGCCGCCATCGAAGCCGTTACGTTTATAAGAGCCTTTGTCTCCGTCGCCGGACATCATGTTGAACTGGGGACGGATGCTCCCGCCGACGGTGAAATTAAGCCGGCTTAACGGATCGCCCGCCTGCGGATCTTGTTTTAAAAGCGTAATTTCCGCCTGGGATGCAAAAGAGGTTAACGCCAGGGCTGCGCCGATCGTTATCGCCAGCGCTTTTATTTTATGTGCCATACTTTTTCCTTGATTAATAAGCAACCTTATATTTGCCAGTTGAATATTAACTGCGATCGAGTATGGCGTGTTGTTGAGTTTTTAATGTTTCGTGCGGTTAAAAATCAGTGACTTACCATTTTGTGCCGTTAAAAAAACTGTGGTTATCTTTTCATCGCCATGTCATTAAAATGGTCTATTACCGCGCAAACATCATCCATGGAGGAAGTATGTCGAAAAAACTACTGCAGTTGCACTTTGCCTTTAACGGTCCCTTCGGCAGCGAGATGTCCCGTCAGCTCGTGGAGCTGGCCGAGTCCATCAATCAGGAGCCGGGGTTTATCTGGAAGGTCTGGACGGAAAGCGAAAAAAATCAGGAGGCGGGCGGGATCTATCTTTTTGCGAATGAAGAAACCGCGCTCGCTTATCTCAACAAGCACACCGCGCGTCTGAAATCTCTCGGCGTAAACGAGGTTATCTGCAAAATTTTCGATGTTAATGAGCCGCTCACCGCGCTGAACCACGGTCATCTGCAATAGCAACGCGCATCCGTACCGGGTAACCCCCCGGGTTGCGGCTGACGCCTTACCCGGGCTACTTTCCCGCATACAGTGAAACCCCCGGGTGGCGGATAACGCCTTACCCGGGCTACATAGCTAACCCTATCCCTGACTAAACTGGCGGAACAGCGCCTTACCTTTCAGCAGACGCAGCCCCAGCCAGCCGCCGCACAGCGACAGCAGTATCGCCCCGCACAGCGGCAGCATCACCCACAGCCGCCAGTCCGGAGACCACGGGAAGTCAAAGATTTTGCTTTGCAGCAGCGCCAGCGCCACCTCAGCGCCAATCGCCGCCACGACGCCGGACACCACGCCCAGCAGCGCGAACTCCGCCCACAGCGTGGTGCGCAGCAGAGACTTCCCGGCCCCCAGCGTGCGCCAGACCACCAGCTCCTGATAACGCTGACGCATCCCGACCTGTACCTGCGCCAGCAGCAGCAAAACGCCGCAGGCGGTGACCAGAATCACCATTACCTCAAGCGCGCGGCTTACCTGGGTCAGCACCTGGCCAATCTGCTGCAAAATCGCGCCGATATCCAGCAGGCTGACGGTGGGGAATTCGCGGTTGAGCTGCGTCAGCATCCCGTTGCCGTTATCCCAGCGGAAGCTGGTCAGCCAGCTTTGCGGCTGGCCGTCGAGCGCCCCCTGCGGGAAGATAAAGAAGAAGTTCGGCCGCAGGCTCTCCCAGTCGACTTTACGCACGCTGGACACCTTCGCGCTAAAGTCCTGAGTATCCCCGGTAAAGGTCACGCTATCGCCGAGCTTGACGCCCAGACGCTGCGCCAGCCCCTCTTCAATCGACACCTCGCCCGCCTTCGGCGGCCAGCTACCGGCAACCAGCGGATTATGATCCGGACGCTCGCGGCTCCAGGTGAGGTTAAGCTCCCGGTTCAGGGCTTCATCTTTATTGCCCTCCGTCACCTGACCGTTAATTTGCGTCAGACGGGCGCGCACGATGGGGTAGAACTCGGTGGCGCGGGTCTGATGTTCGGCGAGGAAGGTTTTCACCGGTACCACCTGCTCCGGCGCAATGTTAATCAGGAAATAGTTAGGACTTTCCGGCGGCAGCTGCTGCTGCCAGCGGTCAAGCAGATCGCCGCGCAGCACCAGCAGCAGCGCCAGCAGCATAAACGACAGCGAAAAGGCCGCCAGTTGGCTCAGGGTCGACCACGGCTGGCGCAGCAGACGGTTCACCGCCAGGCGCAGCGGCAGCGCTTTTAACGTCAAACGCTTCAGTAGCCACAGAACGCCCCATCCCGCCAGGCCGCACAGCAGCGCCAGCACCACGGCGCCCGCCAGCACCGCCCATAGCAGGGGGCTGCCGCCCATCAGCAGCGCCAGCAGGGCTACCACCACCGCGCACACCACTGGAATATAGAACGTCAGCGGCCAGACGTTGGCGACGACATCCTGGCGCAGCACCCGCAGCGGCAGCGTCGCCAGCAGCAGTCTATAAGGACGCAGCCCGACCAGCAGGGAAATCACCACCATCGCGCCGATCGCCCACAGCCACGGCCAGCCGCTCGCCGCCGGCAGCGCCGCCGGGAGCACCGGCTTAAGCATCAGCAGCAGAATATGCTCCAGCCCGACGCCCATCGCCCCGCCGGCAACCACCGCCAGCGCCAGCAGCATCAGCCACTGGCCGACAATCAGCTTGCGCAGCTGCGCCCGCCCGGCGCCGAGGGTTTTAAGGATCGCCACCAGATCGTAACGACTGCGGCAGTAATGACTCATCGCCACCGCCACCGCGGCGACCGCCAGCAGCAGCGTTAACAGCGCCGACAGCAGCAAAAACTGCTGCGAACGTTGCAGCGATTTACCCAGCGCGCTGTCGTCCTGCTCCAGGCCGATCCAGCGATGTTCAGGCCCCAGCTTCGGCAGCAGCCACTTTTCGTAGTCCGCCAGCTGCTGCGGGGTTCCGGCATATTTATAGCGCCAGGAGACGCGGCTGCCGGGCTGCACCGCGCCGGTTTTCGCCACGTCTGCGGTATTCATCATCAGCCGCGGCGCCATCTGGAAGGGGTTAAATCCGGCATCCGGCTCCTGTATCACCTCGCCGGCAATGCGCAGCGTGGCGTCGCCCACGTCGATGGTGTCGCCGGTTTTCAGATTCAGCAGCGCCATTAATCGCGGCGCCAGCAGCACGGTGCCGGCGTGCGGCTTCAGCCCCGGCGGCTGGGTCTGCAGCTGACCATATAGCGGATAGGTGTCGTCAACCGCTTTGACGTCCGCCAGCTGCGGCGTATCGCCGGAAAACGTCATAGTGGCGAAGCTCAGCTGTTCGCCGACGGTTAAACCAAGGCGACGCGCTTCGTCAATCCATGCGCCTGGGACTTCGCGCGAGCTGCGCAGCGTGCGGTCGCCGGCCATAAATTCCCGGCTCTGCTGGCTGAGTCCTTTCTCCATGCGGTCACTTATCGAGCCCAGCGCCAGCACGCAGGCCACCGCCAGGCTCAGCGCCAGCCAGACGATCAGCAGCGACGGCGAGCGCCATTCGCGCCAGAACCAGCGGGCGATCATGCTTCCTCCCGCAGTTGGCCATCCACCAGCCTCAGCCGTCGGTCGCAGCGCGCCGCCAGCAGCGGGTCGTGGGTGACGAGGATCAGCGTGGTGCCGTGCTCGCGGTTCAGCGAGAACAGCAGGTCGGCGATTTTATCCCCGGTGTGACGGTCGAGGTTGCCGGTGGGTTCATCGGCGAACAGCAGCTCCGGGCGGCCGTTAAACGCGCGCGCCAGCGCGACCCGCTGCTGCTCGCCGCCGGAGAGCTGTACCGGCAGGTGATGCAGGCGTTTGCCCAGCCCCAGCTGCTCCAGCAGCGCCCGGGCGCTGCCGCGGCTCTGGCTATCGCTTTCGCCGCGCAGCAGCGCCGGAAGCTCAACGTTTTCCAGCGCATTGAGGGTGGGTATCAGCATAAAAGATTGAAACACAAAGCCGACGTGCTTAGCGCGCAGCTTCGCCCGCGCCTCTTCGTCCATCTGGTGCAGCGGCTGTCCGAGCAGCAAAACCTCCCCGCTGCTGCCGTCGTCCAGCCCGGCGAGGATCGCCAGCAGCGTTGATTTACCGGACCCCGACTCGCCAATCAGGGCGATGGTCTGCCCCTGTTTGACAACCAGCTCAACTCCGGTAAGGATGGAAAGCTGATGCTCACCCTGACCGACGGATTTCTTAAGATGATGAACTTCAAGTATGTTTTCCGCTGGCATTTGCCTTTCCTGTTTCTGGTCCTGTTTACCTGCCGCGCGATGGCGGCCGACACGCTGTTGGTTCTCGGCGACAGTCTGAGCGCCGGTTATCGCATGGCGGGCAATACCGCCTGGCCTGCGCTGCTTAACGATAAGTGGCAGACCAAAACGCCGGTGGTTAACGCCAGCATCAGCGGCGATACCTCGCAGCAGGGGCTGGCAAGGCTGCCGGCTCTGCTTAAGCAGCATCAGCCGCGCTGGGTGCTGGTAGAGCTGGGCGGTAACGACGGGCTGCGCGGTTTCCCGCCGCAGCAGACGGAGCAGGCGCTGCGTACCATTATTGAGCATATCAAAGCGGCGAACGCCCAGCCGCTGCTGATGCAAATTCGCCTGCCCGCCAACTATGGCCGCCGTTATAATGAAGCCTTTAGCGCAATTTATCCGGCACTGGCCAAAGAGTTTGATATTCCTCTGCTGCCCTTTTTTATGGAAGAGGTTTATCTGAAACCGCAGTGGATGCAGGACGATGGAATTCACCCTAATCGCGACGCCCAGCCGTTTATCGCCGACTGGATGGCGACGCGTTTGGCTCCCTTAGTTAATCATGACTCCTGATAACAGCGAGTCATTTGCAGGTAAAGTTATGCAAAAATCGGTTTTAGTTACAGGATGTTCCAGCGGAATTGGTCTTGAAAGCGCCCTTGATTTAAAGCGCCAGGGCTTTAACGTGCTGGCCGCCTGCCGCAAAGCGGAAGATGTCGCACGGATGCAGGAGCTGGGGCTGACCGGTGTGTTGCTGGATCTTGACGATCCGCAGAGCGTTGAACGCGCCGCCGCCGAGGTGATTGCCCTGACCGACAACCGCCTGTACGGCCTGTTTAACAACGCGGGCTACGGCGTCTACGGCCCGCTGCCGACCATCAGCCGCCAGCAGATGGAGCAGCAGTTTTCCGCCAACTTTTTCGGCGTCCATCAGCTAACGATGCTGCTGCTTCCGGCAATGGAGCCGCACGGCGAAGGGCGTATTGTGATGACCTCATCGGTGATGGGAATTATCTCCAGCCCCGGCCGCGGCGCCTATGCCGCCAGCAAATTCGCGCTGGAAGCCTGGTCAGACGCGCTGCGCATGGAGCTGCGCCACAGCGGAATTAAGGTCATCCTGATTGAGCCGGGCCCGATCCACACCCGCTTCACCAACAACGTCAACCAGACCCAGACCGATAAGCCGGTGGAAAACCCCGGCATCGCCGCCCGCTTTACTCTCGGGCCGGAAGCGGTGGTGGAAAAAGTGCGCCATGCTTTTGTCAGCGATAAACCGAAGCTGCGCTACCGGGTCACTCTGGTGGCGCATGCGGTCGCCCTGCTGAAACGCCTGCTGCCGACCCGCGCGATGGACAAAATTATCCAGGGCTAAGTTGAAGCGCCTGCCGTCGCCCCCATATATCTATACAAATATCGATTAAAGAGACTTGCTCATGTCCGCACAGAATATTGTCAATATTACCGAAGCTAACCTACACCAGACGCTACAGCAGTCCGCGACAACGCCGGTGCTGTTCTATTTCTGGTCCGCGCGCAGCCAACATTGCGAGCAGCTGACGCCGGTGCTGGAGAGCCTCGCCGCCCAGTACAACGGCCTGTTTACCCTCGCTAAAGTTGACTGCGATGCCGAACAAATGCTGGCTTCGCAGTTTGGCCTGCGCGCAATCCCTACGGTTTACCTGTTCCAGAACGGTCAGCCGGTCGACGGCTTTGAAGGCCCGCAGCCGGAAGAAGCGGTGCGCGCGCTGCTGGATAAGTTCCTGCCGCGCGAAGAGGAGCTCAAAGCGCAGCAGGCGCTGGCGCTGATGGAGGAAGAGAACTACGCCGAAGCGCTGCCGCTGCTGAAAGACGCCTGGCAGCTGTCGAACCAGGAGAGCCAGATTGGCCTGCTGCTGGCGGAAACGCTGATTGCCCTCCACCGTTCCGATGAAGCGGAAACGGTGCTGAAAACCGTGCCGCTGCAGGATCAGGATACCCGCTATCAGGGACTGGTGGCGCAGATCGAGCTGCTGAAAAAAGCCGCCGACACGCCGGAAATTCAGCAGCTGCAGCAGCAGGTAGAGCAGAACCCGGAAGACGCGGCGCTGGCCTCCCAGCTGGCATTACAGCTGCATCAGGTTGGGCGTAACGAAGAGGCGCTGGCGCTGCTGTTCAGCCATCTGCAAAAAGATTTAGGCGCCGGAAACGGCGAGGTTCGCAAGCTGCTGCAGGAGATCCTCTCCGCCCTCGGCACCGGCGACGCGCTGGCCGCGAAGTACCGCCGCCAGCTCTACTCTCTGCTTTATTAATCGTAAAAAACCCGGCTCGCGCTGCGCTTAGCCGGGCTACAGATTCCCCGCCGTCTGCGGGACGGTAGCCCGGACAGGCGCGTTCAGCGCCGCCTCCGGGGAAAAAACTTACGCGCGTTTTTTCAGCTGCGTCACCACCAGCTGATGGCGAGCATTAAAGAACTTCAGGTAGGTCAGATACCCGGCGATAATCGTTGACAGGCTGGCGGTCGACAGCAGCATAAACGTCACCATAATCTGATACTTAATCGCTTTTACCGGATCAATCCCGGCGAAAATCAGCCCCGACATCATCCCCGGCAGGCTCACCAGCCCCACCGTTTTCGCCGAATCTACCGTCGGGATCAGCGCGGCGCGAATGCTATCGCGGATAAGCCTTGCGGAAGCCATCTTCGGCGTCGCGCCCAGGCTCAGCTTCTCCTGGATCTGCTGCTGCTCGCTGCTGAAACGCTGCCCCATGTTGTTGTAGCACAGCCCGACCGCCACCATCGCGTTACCGGCCACCATCCCGGCAATCGGAATCACCTGCATCGGCACAAACGCAATCGATCCGGAAAAAACCAGTACCGCCAGGGTTAACCCAGCGCCGGTGGTTATCGCGATAAACGAAGAAACAAAGGCTTTATCGATATATTTGCTGCGCTTTTTCGCATTCCACGCCGCGTTAAAGCAGATAAACAGCACCATCAGCAGCGTCAGCACGGCGTGATTAACGTTAAAGATATATTTCAGCACATAGCCGACGATAATCAGTTGCACAATCGCCCGGCAGATACTCCAGATAATATCTTTTTCCAGCGCCAGCTTTTCCCGGTAGCTGACCACGATCGCCACCAGCACCAGAACCATGGAGAGCGCCAGCGATTCGTTAGTAATATTATGCCCGTTCATTTTTTTTCTCCTCCTGCGCTTTTCCGCCGGCAGGCTTTAGGGTAATCACTTCATCCGCATGGGCAATTTCATTGCTATCGTGAGTGACCCACAGAACGGCGATATTTTTTTCGGTTGTGTAGCGATGGATAATCTCATTCACGTTTTTTTTATTGCTCTCGTCCAGCGCGCTGGTAATTTCATCGAGCAGCAGCACCTGCGGTAAAAACTGCAGATTGCGAATCAACGAAACGCGCTGCTTTTCCCCGCCCGAAAGTTCATTGATTGACTTTTCCAGCGTATTCTCCGCCAGCCCGAAGCGCAGCAGATCGGCGACCAGCGCGTTGGGATCCGGCTGTTGATGACGGATCTGCCACGGGAAGACCAGGTTGTCATACACTGAATCGCCGAACAGCGCCGGGGTTTGCGCGCAGTAGGAAACCTGCTGACGATAGGTTTCCGGCGTTAAGTCATTAATGTTTTTACCGGCGAAGAAAATGCTTCCCGCGGTGGGGCTCAGCAGCGAAGCGATTATTTTTAATAACGTGCTTTTTCCGCAGCCGGAAGGGCCGGTAATCAGCTTAAATTCCCCTGCCCTGAGCTGAAAACTCATCTCATTAAGGATGGTCACTCCATCGGCCTGAAAACCCACATTGTCCAGGCGCAAAATAGCGTTACTTTCGGTCATTATTATTCCCAGTTTTTCGACAACGCCTCTAGTTTACTCCACTTTTCTTTCACCCGGATGCGCGGAAAGATATACTCTGGTTAAACGCGCGCCACTCTCCCGGCGCATCAACAGGCAACAAGACAGGAGGTTTTTGATGCTGATTTTTATCCCCATTCTTATTTTCGTCGCGCTGGTTATCGTCGGAGCGGCGGTAAAAATCGTTCCTCAGGGCTACCAGTGGACGGTAGAGCGCTTTGGCCGCTATACGCAAACGCTGCAGCCGGGGATGAGCCTGGTGGTGCCCTTTATGGATCGTATCGGGCGCAAAATTAATATGATGGAGCAGGTGCTCGATATCCCTTCGCAGGAGGTGATTTCGCGCGATAACGCCAACGTCACCATTGATGCGGTGTGCTTTATTCAGGTTATCGACGCGCCGAAAGCCGCCTATGAAGTCAGCAACCTCGAGCTGGCGATTATCAACCTGACCATGACCAACATTCGTACCGTGCTGGGCTCCATGGAGCTGGACGAAATGCTCTCCCAGCGCGACAGCATCAACACCCGCCTGCTGCATATTGTCGATGAAGCGACCAACCCGTGGGGCATCAAAATCACCCGCGTTGAGATCCGCGACGTACGCCCGCCGGCGGAGCTTATCGCCTCAATGAACGCCCAGATGAAAGCCGAGCGCACCAAGCGCGCCTATATTCTTGAGGCCGAAGGGATACGTCAGGCGGAAATTTTAAAAGCCGAGGGCGAGAAGCAGTCGCAGATCCTCAAAGCCGAAGGCGAGCGTCAGTCGGCGTTTTTACAGGCAGAGGCGCGCGAACGTTCCGCGGAAGCGGAAGCGCGCGCTACGCAGATGGTCTCATCCGCTATCGCTTCCGGCGACATTCAGGCCATCAACTACTTTGTCGCGCAGAAATATACCGATGCGCTGCAGCAAATTGGCGCGGCCAATAACAGCAAAGTGGTGCTGATGCCGCTCGATGCCAGCAGCCTGATGGGCTCCATCGCCGGGATCGGCGAGCTGCTTAAAGAAGGCGCTGGCGCGCAGAAAAAATCATGATCGCGCTGATTCTCGCCCACCCGCATATTTTCTGGCTCAGCCTCGGCGGGCTGCTGCTGGCGGCGGAAATGCTCGGCGGCAACGGTTATCTGCTGTGGAGCGGCATTGCCGGCGTCGTAACCGGGCTGCTGGTCTGGATGCTGCCGTTGAGCTGGGAGTGGCAGGGTACGCTGTTTGCCGTCCTGACTCTGCTGGCGGCCTGGCTGTGGTCGCGCTGGCTGCGTAACCGCGTTAAGCGCCAGAAGCCGGCGGACGCTCAGCTTAATCAGCGCGGGCAGCAGCTGCTTGGCCGCCGCTTTACGCTGGAAACGGCGCTGGTTAACGGCCGCGGACACGTCCGCGTGGGCGACAGTTCATGGCCGGTTATTGCCGATGACGACCTCGCGGCGGGCAGCAAGGTTGAAGTGGTCTCCGTCGAGGGGATTACGCTGCGGATCAGGGAGCTCCCTAACGGCCGCTAGGCCTGCACCTTGCGGTGACAGCAGCCCGAGAGATTATCGATGATCGGGCAGTCCGCGCTGTCATCGCCGGGACAGGAGTCCGCCAGCGCCAGCAGCTGTGCACGCATGCCCTGCAGCTCGCTGATGTGGCGCTCAATCTCCGCGACTTTCTCCAGCGTCCGGCGTTTCACGTCGGCGCTGTGCCGCGAGGGATCGTTGAACAGGAATATCAGCTCGCGACACTCTTCCAGATTAAACCCCACCTGGCGCGCCTGGCGCAGCAGGGTCAGTTCATCCAGATGCTGCTGGCTGTAGCTGCGGTAGCCGTTTTCGCTACGCAGCGGCGGCGTCACCAGCCCCTTCTCCTCGTAAAAACGGATCGCTTTGCTGGTTAAGCCGGTCTTTTTCGCCACATCGCTAATATTCATCTTTCCCCCTTGACCTTCCCCTTGCTGGAAGGTTTAACCTTGTTAATACTCGATGAAAGAGTGTGTTCGGTCAATCATTAACCGGAAATTTATTCAGGAGTTATGTATGTCTACCACTATCGACCTCGCGCTTGATGGCCTCTCCTGCGGCCACTGCGTTAAACGGGTGAAAGAGAGCCTGGAGCAGCGTCCCGACGTTGAGCAGGCGGAAGTTACCGTTACCGAAGCCCACGTCACGGGCAGCGCCAGCGCGGAAGCGCTGATTGAGACCATTAAACAAGCCGGATACGGCGCGGAGCTCAGCCACCCAAAGGCTAAACCGCTGGCAGAATCATCAATCCCGCCGGAAGCGCTGACAGCGGCCACCTCTGAGCTTCCGGCAGCCCGTGACGAAGATGACAGCCAGCAGCTGTTAATCAACGGCATGAGCTGCGCCAGCTGCGTATCCCGGGTACAACACGCGCTCGCCGCGGTGCCGGGCGTCTCGCAGGCGCGGGTCAACCTGGCGGAACGCACTGCGCTGGTGATGGGCAGCGCGTCCGCCGCAGAATTAGTCCAGGCCGTAGAGAAAGCGGGCTACGGCGCGGAAGCTATCGAAGACGACCTCGAACGCCGCGAGCGCCAGCAGGAAACCGCCGTCGCCACAATGAAGCGCTTCCGCTGGCAGGCTATCGTCGCCCTGCTGGTAGGTATCCCGGTCATGGGCTGGGGAATGATCGGCGACAATATGATGGTCAGCGATGATAACCGCGCCCTGTGGCTGGCTATCGGTGTTGTCACCCTGGCGGTGATGGTCTTTGCCGGCGGCCATTTCTACCGCAGCGCGTGGAAAAGCCTGAAAAACGGCACCGCGACCATGGATACTCTGGTGGCGCTGGGTACCGGCGTCGCCTGGCTCTATTCAATGAGCGTCAACCTGTGGCCGCAGTGGTTTCCGATGGAAGCCCGCCACCTTTATTATGAAGCCAGCGCGATGATTATCGGTCTGATTAACCTCGGCCATATGCTGGAAGCCCGCGCGCGCCAGCGCTCTTCGAAAGCGCTGGAAAAACTGCTCGATTTAACCCCGCCGTCAGCGAGGGTGGTCACCGAGGAAGGCGAAAAAGATCTGCCGCTGGCTGAGGTTCAGGCGGGAATGGTCCTGCGTCTGACCACCGGAGATCGCGTACCGGTCGACGGCGTCATTAGCCAGGGCGAAGCCTGGTTCGATGAAGCGATGCTCACCGGCGAGCCGGTGCCGCAGCAAAAAGGCGACGGTGACGCCGTTCATGCCGGGACCGTAGTGCAGGACGGCAGCGTACTGTTTACCGCCAGCGCCGTCGGCAGTCAAACCACCCTGGCGCGCATTATCCGCATGGTGCGCCAGGCGCAGAGCAGTAAACCTGAAATCGGCCAGCTGGCGGACAAAATCTCCGCCGTGTTCGTCCCGGCGGTTGTGGCGATAGCCCTGTTCAGCGCCGCGATCTGGTACTTTTTTGGCCCGGCGCCGCAAATTGTCTATACCCTGGTGATCGCCACCACGGTGCTGATTATCGCCTGTCCGTGCGCCCTGGGGCTGGCAACGCCGATGTCGATTATCTCCGGCGTGGGCCGCGCGGCGGAGTACGGCGTACTGGTGCGCGACGCCGATGCGCTGCAGCGCGCCAGCACTCTCGATACGCTGGTCTTTGATAAAACCGGTACCCTGACCGAGGGTAAACCGCAGGTGGTGGCGATAAAAACCTTTACCGCCATGGATGAGTCCACCGCTCTGCGTCTGGCGGCGTCTCTGGAGCAAGGTTCCAGCCACCCGCTGGCGCGCGCCATTCTCGACAAAGCCGCGGACCAACGCCTGCCTGCGGTAGAAAACTTCCGCACGCTGCGCGGGCTGGGGGTCAGCGGCGAAGCCGAAGGCCGCCGTCTGCTGCTCGGCAACCAGGCGCTGCTTAATGAGCACAAGATTGCAACGGCTGAAATAGAAGACGACATGACCGCCCAGGCGTCACAGGGTGCCACGCCGGTGCTGCTGGCGGTAGATGGTCAGGCGGCGGCGCTGTTCGCCATCCGCGATCCGCTGCGCGAAGATAGCGTGGCGGCATTAGCCAGGCTGCACCGCCAGGGCTATCGTCTGGTGATGCTGACCGGAGATAACCCCACCACCGCCAAAGCTATCGCCAAAGAGGCGGGCATTGATGAGGTGATTGCCGGGGTGCTGCCGGACGGGAAAGCCGATGCGATTAAGCGCCTGCAAAGCGAAGGGCATCAGGTGGCGATGATCGGCGACGGTATCAACGATGCGCCCGCGCTGGCGCAGGCCGATGTGGGGATCGCCATGGGCGGCGGCAGCGATGTCGCCATTGAGACGGCGGCGATTACCCTGATGCGCCATAGCCTGAACGGCGTTGCCGATGCGCTGGACATCGCCAAAGCCACGCTGCGTAATATGAAGCAGAACCTGCTGGGGGCATTTGTTTATAACTCGCTGGGCATTCCGATTGCCGCCGGGATCCTGTGGCCGCTGACCGGCACGCTGCTCAACCCGGTGGTGGCGGGCGCGGCCATGGCGCTCTCTTCGATTACCGTTGTGAGCAACGCCAACCGCCTGCTGCGCTATAAGCCCAAAGCATAAGGCAGCCTCTGGCGAGGGCGAAAACAGGCTTCCCCTCGCCCCCTTCGGGAGAGGGGAAGCCTCAGCCGATTTATCTATTCGAACTCGCGGCCAGGATGCGGAACCGGATAATCAAAATCAACCTTGATCGGCGCCGCATAGCGGCTATTCCACAGCTGGCTGTAAAGCGCGTCCACGCGCGCGGCCATCGACGCATTATTCAGCACCAGCTCAAGGTTGCGTGAGTTATCGAAATAGCCTCCGCTCCAGTTGCTGGTTCCGACCCACGCCGTCGTACCATCGATGGTCATCAGCTTACTGTGTACCACCCTGGCAAAGGGGATAAACCCTCGGCTGGCGGGAGGTATGGTCACCACTTTTAGCTGAACGTTTGGCACCAGAGAGAGACTCTTCAGCCAGAATACCTCCGGCTTTTTCAGGTTCCAGTTCGCCACCATCAGCTCCACCTGTACGCCGCGGGCCGCCGCGCTGCGCAGGGCGTTATCAATGGGCGCATAAAAGGGCCGGCTCCCCTTTTCTCCCCACGCCAGCGGCGCATAGTCCATCACCTGCACCCGGATCCGCGATTTGGCGCTCGCCAGCAGCCGCGGCAGCGCCACCTGCGAATCAATCACCCCGCCCGGGTTATAATCGCGCGGGCTGGCAACCAGATAATTGCCCTGCGGGGCCGACGCTACCGCCTGCCTCGCCGGCTTCGGTACCGGCTTACTCTCCGCCAGCAGAGCTTGCGCCTGCCAGTCCTGATCGAAAATAGCCTGAATCTGCTGCACCGTTTGCGGATCGCTGATGCGCAGACCGGTCTCCTGGATCTGTTCCAGCGCGCGCCAGTCAAAATTCTGGCTACCGACAAAAGCCTCTTTGCCATCCACCAGCAGATACTTGGCGTGAACAATACCGCCGGTCAGCCGATGGAACGGAATCACCCGCAGCTCCAGGTTGGGGATAGCTTTCAGGGCCGTCAGCGTTTCCGGCGTTGAAAGGCCCACGCCCTTCTCCTCCATCAGAAAACGAATTTTTACTCCACGCTCCCCGGCGGCCCGCAGACGTGCCAGAACCCCATCCAGCAGAGAGCCTTTTTCATTCGCCACGTAAAACTGCGCCAGATCGATATGGCTGCGCGCCGCATCGAACATCTGCTGCCAGACTTCGGCGGCATGACGTAAATCGTTATCCTGTAAGGTGGTTTCCTGCGGCGCGTTATACACCAGCTCGTAGCCGGGTATAGAGAACGCCGCCCATACCGGCTGGCTTAACAGCATCCAGCTCCCCGCCAGTGCGCTCATCAGGCGGCCTGCCGGCCACCCGCATTGACCATGTTCAGGCATAGCGCTGCGCCTCGTGGCCTTCCCAGCGTTTGCCGCCCTGCTCCGGACGGCTGACCGGGCTGCCGGCGCGGATCAGCAGCACCTTCAGCAGTTCGTTGATTCGCTCCATGCGGCTTTGCAAATAGTTATTGCCCACCAGGCACAGCAGCGCAATAGCAATGCCCAGGCCGGTGGCATACAGGGCGGTCCCCATACCCGCAGAAACCATGCTGGCATCGGAGACGCCTGAGGCGGAAAGGGCCTTAAAGGTATCCATAATACCGAGGATCGTCCCCAGCAGGCCCAGCAGCGGCGCGGCGGTGACAACGGTTTCAAGCATCCACAGCCCACGCGACATCTGCGGTTTGCTGAGCAGATACTGAGCGTCGATCAGATCGCTCATCGCCTCACGGTCTTCCGCCGTCTGCTTTTTCTCCAGCACCGGCAGAATGAGGGTCAGCGGGAGGCTACTGCGGCCGGTCAGCGATTCCGGCAGATCCGACGCGCGGCGAACGTCCGGCGTCAGCGCCTTTTCAAAGCGCAAAGCCTGACGCTGGGCCCACGAAAAATAGAGGCCGCGTTCAACCAGTATCACCACGGCGATCGCCAGCGCGGCGTACATAACGTAGAAAATAATATCGTGAATCAGATTGGCATCCATCAGAGTGCCCTCCGGTTAATTAAAAGGTTGCTTCCAGCGAGACGCTAAAGGTGCGCTCTTCGCCAACGTTGTAGTACGGGGTACTGGCCTTCACGCCGTCGTAAGCCGCCGCGTTAAAAGTCGTCGAGCGGACGGAGGTCAGGTACTGTTTATCGAACAGGTTATCGATGCCAAAGCGCAGGGTGGCGCTTTTGACAATCTTTTTATCCACCGGCAGATGCACGCCCGCGGCGACATCAAAGACCGTGCGCCCGCCGATTTTTTCGTCGTTGGTCAAATCGCCGTAGAACGAACTGACGTATTTGCCGCCGAAGCTGCCGTAGTAGAGACCATCGTCATAGCCCAGCGACGCGTTAAGCATGTTTTTCGGTACGTTTGGCACCGTTTTGCCCGCCGTTGGCAGCGGATGTCCGCCGTTGCTCACAATGTCGTCTTTTTGTTCGGAATGGGTGTAGGTATAAGAGGTGTAGTAGTTGAAGTTGTACGGCAGCTTACCGCTCCACTCCAGCTCCAGACCTTTACTCTCCACGCTGCCGATGTTCATCATTTCGTAGTCACCATCCGCATTGGTGGTCGAAATCTGCCGGTCGGTATAGCGCATATAGAAGAGCGTCGCGCTCAGCAGCATATCTTCGCGCTGAAAACGCCAGCCCAGCTCGTGGTTCCAGCTCAGCTCAGGTTTGGTGCTGATCGAATCGCCGACGTTGTAGAGTACGTAGTTGGGTGGCGTACGCATGTTGCGCGTCAGGTTATAGAACAGCTGATTTTCGCTATCCGGCTTATAGCTGATGCTAAAGTTCGGCAGGAATTCATGGTAGGTCGCCTGGCGTTTTTCCGCAGCGCTATACAGGCTGCCTTTATTATCGCCTTTACGTTCAACATACTGATAAGCCAGCCCGCCCACCAGCGTCCAGTCCGGCGTCACGAACCAGCTGTCCTGAAGCCATACTTTGTGCGCAGGAGTCACCGTGTACTGGTTACGCCCCTGTACCGTATTGCCGTTCGCATCTTTAACCTGATCGGAACCGCCCGGTTTGCCGGAAACGTTCGCCGGGTTGCCATCGTCCTGAATGCTAATAAACGGCTGGGTCTGCGACTGACGCGCGCGCTCGTACCAGTAGCCAATATCCAGGCTGTGTTCGTCGTTAATATCCCACTTCAATTTCGTGGTAACGCCCGGCCGCCAGGTCTGGGTCCACGAAGGCCGGTAATAGGTATTAGAAGTCAGGTTGCTGAGATCGTACTGTCCGGCGGTATCAGACGTATTGGACAGCACCGAGGCCGTTTGTCCGGTAAAGCTGCCGCCGTTACCCCAGTAGTAATAGGGCTGAACGGTCAACGCGAGGTTATCGCGCAGCTGTAAGCGCTGGGCAAAAGAGAGGGTGAAGGTTTCAAACGGATTACGGTTCAGCTTGTAATATTTGCTCAGTTGACCTTTGCTGTTGTAGACCGGGGTGGTCGAGTAGTCCTGACGCGGGTCTTCTTCGAACTGCGCTTTACTCAGGGTGTTATAGTTGCTGTTATCCTGACGGTTATACTTCATGATCAGGTTGCTGCTGTTGCCGTTGCCATCCTCGTACAGCGAGTTCATTTCGAACTTATCGGAATAATTACGCCCCTCCCCGCGCCATTTTTTGGCTTCAGTATGCGAGTACGAGAGCCAGTTGCTAAAACCGTTGTACTCCCCGGTCTCCAGACGAGCGAAAGTTTTGCTGAGGTTATGGCTGCCGAGCGTTTGTTTGACGAAGCCGCCAAACTCCTTTGAGGGACGCTTTGTCACAAGGCCAATATTACCGCCGCTGGAACCAATATGCGGGCCGTCAGCCTCGGAAGAGCCCTGGGTGACAAAGATCTGCTCAAGGTTTTCCGCGTCGCCCAGCAGGTTGGGGTAGACCGCATAGTTGCCCGAGTCGTTAATCGGGATGCCGTCCATCGACAGGCCGATCTGATCCGAGTTCATCCCGCGCATGGTGTAGTCGATACCGCTCAGGCCGCTGGCGTCATTGCTGTTGACGTTCATTCCCGGCGTATATTTCAGCATGTCGATAGCGTTGCTGGCGCCGGGGGCTTTTTCCATCGCCTCTTTGGTCAGGGTGGAACGCGCTTTGCCGCTGTCTTCCTGCACCATCAGACCGCCGCCGAGCGATTGCCCCTTAACGTTAATCTCCCCCACGTCGCTGCTTTCCGCCGCCAGTGAGGCCCCCGATAACAGGGCCGACACCACGGCTAACGCAATCCCAGAATAATTAAAGTTTTTCATTTCTTTTCCTGTAAAAACAAATGATTAATTAGGCTTATGGCGCCTGGTAATTAAACGTCGCGGTAAATTTTTTGCTGCTTTGTCCGGCAAAAGCCTCTTCAGGAAAGGGCTTCAGCTGGCTGATGCTTTGCAGGGAACTAAGCGCAGCGCGATTGAGCAGCATGTTCGGCGCCCTGCTGGCAATACCGGAAGCCAGCACTCTGCCGCTGCGGTCAACCTCCAGCCAGACCTCCACGTTGCCCTGCGGACGTTCCAGCGAAGCCTGACGGCCGCTCGGGTAGCGCTTGCGCTGCTCCAGCTCCCGGCGCAGCGCCTGCAGATAGCCGTTTTCCACCGCCTGCGCGTTCGCCTTCGGCGCCGGGGGAGAAGGCGGCGGGGCCGGTTTACTCACCGGACTACGAACGGCGGCGGGCTGCGGAGCCGCGATCGCCTGCGGTTTCGGCGCTTTTTCCTTCACAACCGGTTTGGGCCTGGGTTTGGCTTTCGGTTTAACAACCGGTTTGGCCTGGATAATGGGTTCTGGCGCAGAAACGACGGGTTCAGCGACCGCCTCCGGTTCCGGCTCAGGTTGAATTTGCGGCGGTATTTCCGGCTGCGGTTCCGGGACAGGCTCCGGCTGCGGCGGTTCGGGTTCAGCCAGCGACAGTTCCATGACCGTATCGTCGTAATGCGGTTTGACCTGCAGCACTGCCTGCTGGCTGACAAACAGTAAACATCCGGCGACGACAAGGGCGGGTAGCCAGCTAACAACGTGACGTGAGCGATAAAGCAGATACATATCACTGCTTCCGTGTGGCAATGGAAATGGAGAAGAAACCACCCTGACGCAGGGTATCCATCACGGCGATCAGGCGTTCCACCGCAACCTCTTTATCGCTGTTCACGATAATGGTGGTGGTTTGGTTTTCCTGCTGCTGTTGCTTCAGGGTATTGACCAGCGCATTCAGGGGCAGCGGCTGGCCATCAAGCTGCAGCTGGTCGCCGGCGCCGAGGGTGATAATGGCTTTTTTTTGCGGTTTAAGCTGTTGGGCGCTGCCGGCCGACGGCAGCTGCGTTTTCAAGCCCAGAGCCGGGATCACATTCAGGCTAATCAGGACAAAGAAAACCAGTAGAAACATCATCACATCGATCATCGGGATCAGCTCGATATGGGCTTTATTCTTTTTAGGCTCACTCCAGTTACGCATGTCACTCCCCCCAAAAATTGAAGGGGCCAATATAGAAGCGTTTTGTTTATTTTTTGTTACAGATTTTTTATTTTATTATCACAACAGAGGAATATTTGAGAAAAAAACACCATAGTCATTCACGTTATAAATAGCCATTCCATTGTTTTTTAAGTGATAATTAATTTCAAAACGCCATTACAGAAATGACGAAAAAGAGAACATCAAATTTTTTTGTTATTTTCGTGACATTGCAAAACGCCTCTTCCGTCGCGCACGTTGAGTCCCCTTGCGCCCCAGCCCCCCGCGCGCTAGCATGGCTTCCTCACACTACGGAGCACGTATGGGCCTGTTAAACCGAATAAAAATGCTGTGGCAAGCCGCCGTCGGCTCGTCTTATTCCTGGCCCGCGCTGGATATCACGCTTCCCGGCGAGCGCTATCTGCACCTGGTCGGCAGTATTCATATGGGCACCCGCGACATGTCGCCGCCGCCCGCCAGGTTATTAAAAAAGATCCGCCAGGCCGATGCGCTGATTGTGGAAGCGGATATTAGCGGCAGCGAAACGCCGTTCAGCAACCTCCCCTCCTGTCCGCCGCTGGCGGAACGCCTGAGCGCCTCCCTGCTTGCTGAACTGCAAGAGCGGGCGGGAGAAATGGGGCTGTCCATCGCGCTGTTCGACAGCCAGCCGCTGTGGCAGGTGGCGATGGTATTGCAGGCGACACAGGCGCAAAAACTGGGCCTAAGGGCGGATTACGGCATTGATTATCAACTGCTGATGGCGGCGCGCGAGAGCAATATCCGCGTGATGGAGCTGGAGGGAGCCGACAGCCAGATAGCGCTGCTGCGGGATCTGCCCGACGGCGGCCTGGCGCTGCTGGAGGATACCCTCACCCACTGGCGCACGAATGCGCGTCTGCTGCAGGTGATGATCGGCTGGTGGCTGGAGCAGCCGCCGTCAACGGGCGCAACCTCGCTGCCGACAACGTTTAGCCAGTCGCTGTATGATGTGCTGATGCATCAGCGCAATCTCGCCTGGCGCGAAACGCTGCTGGCGCTGCCGCCGGGGCGCTACGTGGTTGCCGTAGGGGCGCTTCATTTGTACGGGGAAGGAAATCTGCCGGACATGCTGACGTAAAAAAATGGCCAATATTGCTATTGGCCCGTCAAAGAGGAATTTCATCATTATTATTATTCCGGGGTTCGCGCCCCGGATCGTCTGATTGTCGCTCAAAGTGACCATCACTGCCAATACTATTGCGCAAGATGATACTATTTTTTAGACAGCCGTCGGGCGTATGCTTATGTCACATTAAATCGGTTGGTAAGAAGGATAACGATGACTCCCGCCGTAAAATTACTCGAAAAAAACAAAATTAGTTTTCACATTCACAGCTACGATCACGATCCGAACGAAACCAATTTTGGCGATGAGGTGGTGCGTAAGCTGGGGCTCAACGCGGACCAGGTCTATAAAACGCTGCTGGTCGCCGTCAACGGCGACATGAAGCATCTGGCCGTCGCGGTGACGCCGGTAGCGGGTCAGCTGGATTTGAAAAAGGTGGCGAGGGCTTTAGGCGCTAAGAAAGTCGATATGGCAGACCCGATGGTCGCACAGCGGGTCACCGGCTATCTGGTGGGCGGGATCAGCCCGCTTGGACAGAAAAAACGCCTGCCGACGGTGATTGACGCGCCGGCCCAGTCGTTTGCCACCATCTATATTTCCGGCGGCAAACGCGGGCTGGATATTGAGCTGGCGGCCAGCGATCTGGCGAAGATCCTTGAGGCAAAATTCGCCGATATCGCGCGTCGCGATTAATTGACGGTTTTTCGTCTGAGGACACTCCCGGAGGCGGCGCTGACGCGCCTTGTCCGGGCTATAAAATCCAAAACCGCTCAGACCTGTCGCCCCGGTAAGCGCAGCGCCACCGGGGCGCTGCTCTGACGTTACTGCCAGCTTACCTCGCCTTTCGGTTCATAAGCTGCCGCGTCCAGCGGTGAGTTTTTCTGGATATACTCTTTCAGCACCTCCGCGTCGATGAAGCCGGTATTCACATAGCCGGGCTTGGTATCAATATGCGGGTAGCCATCGCCGCCGGTGGCGTTAAAGCTCAGGGTCGCCATACGGTAGGTCTTCGCCGGATCGACCGGTTCGCCTTTGATAGTCAAATTATTAAGCTTACCGTCTTTGGCCACAAAACCGACGTTGGCAAACTGCGGATAGGCGCCAGAATCGGGCTTCATCTGCGCCACGGCGGTCAGATACTCCGTCACTTCCTTACCGCTCATATCGACATACACCAGCACGTTGCCGAAAGGCTGTACCTTCATCACGTCTTTATAGGTGATATCGCCCGCTTCAATCGAATCACGCACGCCGCCGCCGCTCATCACCGCGAAATCGGCATTGCTGCGCGCCATCTGCGCCGCCAGCAGCAGACGTCCCATATTGGTTTGCACAAAACGCACTTTGCTGCGATCGCCCTCCAGGTGCGCGTTTACGCTACCGATTTTGACCTGCAGCTGCGCTTTGCCCTTATTCTGGAACGGCGTCAGCAGGGAGAGCATCTGCGGATTTTCGGCGATTTGCGGCGTATAGAGCACGCGCTCGCTCTCGCCGTTGTCGTAAGTGACCTTTTTCTTCAGGTTGACCGGGATCAGCTGATAGTGCACCAGCTTCATTTCGCCGTTGCGGAATTCGAAGTCGGCGCGGCCCACATATTTGCCCCACTCATGGGCCTGGACGATCCAGATACCGTTCTGCTTGTCCGGCGCGCACGGGCTGCCCGGAACGTAATCCACCTGTTTTTTATTCTCAGAGGCCATGCATACCGGGTCCTGCGAGTGGCCGCCGACGATCATCGCCAGCGAACCTGCCGGCAGGCTGCGCGCCATCTCGACGTCGCCCGGCGCATTCGAGCCGTGGGCGCCGTTGTCATAATGGCCCATGTGGGTGGTGGCCAGAATGACGTCCGGTTTTTCATTCTGCTGCAGCTCCTGGATAACGAGTTTGGCCTCTTCCGCCGGTTTGCGGAACTCGATATCCGTAAAAAACTCAGGGTTACCAATTTTGGCCGTATCGTCGGTCGTCAGGCCGATAACCGCAATATTCAGCCCGCCGCGTTTGAACAGCGCCCACGGCTTAAACAGACGCTCGCCGGTGCTTTTCTGGTAAATATTGGCGGAGAGGAACGGGAACTTCGCCCATTTTTCCTGCTGACGCAGTACGCTAAGGGGATTATCAAACTCGTGATTGCCCACCGCCATCGCATCATAGCCAATCAGGTTCATCCCGCGAAAATCGGGTTCCGCGTCCTGTAAGTCGGATTCCGGCACGCCGGTGTTGATATCGCCGCCGGATAACAGCAGCACGCTGCCGCCCTCTGCCGCCACCTCTTTGCGAATGCCGTCCACCAGCGTTTTTTGTGCCGACAGCCCGTATTCGCCGTAGTCGCTGCGCCAGAAGTGGCCATGATGATCGTTAGTATGCAGGATGGTAATTTTATAGGTTTTATCCTGCTCATAAGCCTGCGCAGACAGGCTCCCCAGCGATAACGCCGTGAATAGCGCCAGCGCAACGCCTTGCTTCATAAAGTGCATATTTCTCTCCCTGACGAAATGACAAGTGCCGAAAGTATAGCGAGTTAGCCGATTAGACAAATATGTTTTCAGAATTGCGACTTCCTTCAAACCTTAGGGGCAGGTATGTTAGGCAGATAATAATTCCACCTGCATCCTCTATAAAAAATACTTAAGCGAACCTATGGCAATGAATCAGACCGCACGACCCTTATCCGGCCCCGCTGCTGCGCCGCAAAAAGCACGCACCTCGTTTCGCATTCTCGGCGCTATCAGCCTCTCGCATTTGCTAAACGATATGATCCAATCGCTTATTCTGGCTATCTACCCGCTGCTGCAGGCCGAGTTTTCGCTGACCTTTGTGCAGATAGGGATGATTACCCTCACCTTCCAGCTGGCCTCATCGCTGCTGCAGCCGGTCGTCGGCTATCTGACCGACAAACACCCGATGCCGTGGTCGCTACCGATAGGCATGTGCTTTACCTTAAGCGGTCTGGTACTGCTGGCGATTTCCGGGAGCTTCGGGATGGTTCTGCTGGCTGCCGCGCTGGTCGGTACCGGCTCTTCGGTCTTTCACCCGGAGTCTTCACGCGTGGCGCGAATGGCCTCCGGCGGTCGCCATGGCCTGGCGCAGTCGATATTCCAGGTCGGCGGCAACTTTGGCAGTTCGTTAGGCCCGCTGCTTGCGGCCCTGATTATCGCGCCCTACGGCAAAGGTAACGTTGGCTGGTTTGTCCTGGCGGCGCTGCTGGCGATCGTCGTGCTGGCGCAGATCAGCCGCTGGTATGCCGCTCAGCACCGTATGAACAAAGGTAAACCCAAAGCGGTCATTGTCAATCCATTGCCGAAAAACAAAGTCATTCTGGCGGTTAGCATTCTTTTGCTGCTGATTTTCTCAAAATACTTCTATATGGCGAGCATCAGCAGCTATTACACCTTTTATCTGATGCAAAAGTTTGGATTATCGGTGCAAAACGCGCAGTTTCATCTGTTTGCTTTCCTTTTTGCCGTCGCGGCGGGAACGGTGATTGGCGGGCCTGTAGGCGATAAGATTGGGCGAAAATATGTTATTTGGGGATCTATCCTTGGCGTAGCGCCGTTTACTCTTGTTTTACCCTACGCATCGCTGGAATGGACCGGCATTTTAACGGTGATAATTGGTTTTATCCTCGCGTCGGCTTTTTCCGCCATTCTGGTCTACGCTCAGGAGCTATTGCCGGGGCGGATCGGCATGGTTTCTGGTTTGTTCTTCGGATTTGCTTTTGGCATGGGTGGCCTTGGCGCCGCGGTGCTGGGGCTATTAGCTGACCATACCAGTATCGAGCTGGTCTATAAAATCTGCGCTTTCCTGCCTCTTATCGGCATCCTGACGATATTTCTGCCTAACAACCACCAAAAGTCCTGATTCTTCGGCAGCCAAAGTGTAACTTTGGCTGCCTCAATCCCTTACTCCACCAGCATTACCCCGCATAAGCTGCTGCCATTTTGCGGTCCGTGCTTTTTTGCATGCCAATTCCATTTTTCTGCAAAATTCAACGATTATTCATAAACAAAACCGCTGAAATTGTCATAAACTATTATTCGGTTTTTTGGTTTTATACCCTAAATAATTCAAGTTGCAGGAAGGCGGCGACGCAGGAAATCCCCTGGAGCTTACTGAAGTAAGTGACTGGGGTGAGCGAGGAAAGCCAACGCCCATGCAAATTGAAGTATGACGGGTATATGCCGAAAATGGATCAGCTCACCACTGCAAGGAGACGGAATGCACCACGCAACACCGCTAATCACCACCATTGTCGGCGGCCTTGTGCTCGCCTTTATTCTCGGCATGATTGCCAATAAGCTACGTATTTCTCCTCTGGTGGGATATTTATTAGCGGGCGTGCTGGCCGGACCTTTTACCCCTGGTTTCGTTGCTGATACCAAGCTGGCGCCGGAGCTGGCAGAGCTTGGCGTGATCCTGCTGATGTTCGGCGTGGGTCTGCATTTCTCCTTAAAAGATTTGATGGCGGTCAAGGCCATCGCTATTCCGGGGGCTATCGCCCAGATCGCCGTGGCAACGCTGTTGGGTATGGCGCTCTCTGCCATGCTGGGCTGGTCGTTAATGACCGGGATCGTTTTTGGTCTGTGTCTTTCTACCGCCAGTACCGTGGTGCTGCTGCGCGCGCTGGAAGAACGACAGCTTATTGATAGCCAGCGGGGGCAAATCGCCATCGGCTGGCTGATTGTGGAAGATCTGGTGATGGTGCTGACGCTGGTGCTGCTGCCGGCGGTCGCCGGCATGACCGAGAAAGGCGACGTTGGCCTGGCTACCCTGGCCCTCGATATGGGCATTACCATCGGTAAAGTCGTTGCCTTTATCGCCATAATGATGCTGGTAGGCCGCCGCCTGGTGCCGTGGATTATGTCACGCAGCGCGGCAACCGGCTCGCGCGAGCTGTTTACGCTGTCGGTGCTGGCGTTAGCGCTCGGCATCGCCTTCGGCGCCGTTGAGCTGTTTGACGTCTCCTTCGCCCTCGGCGCCTTTTTCGCCGGTATGGTGCTCAATGAATCCGAGCTCAGCCATCGCGCGGCCCACGATACCCTGCCGCTGCGCGACGCCTTCGCCGTACTGTTCTTTGTTTCCGTGGGAATGCTGTTTGACCCGATGATCCTGATCGATCAGCCGCTGGCGGTGCTGGCGACGCTGGTCATCATTATTTTCGGTAAATCGGCCGCCGCTTTCTTCCTGGTACGAATGTTCGGCCACTCGCCGCGCACCGCGCTGACCATTGCCGCCAGCCTGGCGCAAATCGGTGAATTTGCCTTTATTCTCGCAGGACTAGGAATGGCGCTGGATCTGCTGCCGCAGGCCGGGCAAAACCTGGTGCTTGCCGGCGCCATTATCTCCATCATGCTCAACCCGGTCCTGTTTACCCTGCTGGAAAAATATCTCGATAAAACGGAGACGCTGGACGAACAGACGCTGGAAGAAGTGCTTGAAGATGAGAAACAGATCCCCGTCGATATCTGTAACCACGCGCTGCTGGTCGGTTTCGGTCGCGTCGGGAGCCTGCTCGGTGAAAAACTGATGGCGCAGGGCGTGCCGCTGGTGGTTATCGAAACCTCGCGTACCCGCGTTGACGAACTGCGCGCACGCGGTATTCGCGCGGTATTAGGCAACGCCGCCAATGAAGAGATTATGAATCTGGCGCATCTTGACTGCGCCCGCTGGCTGCTGCTGACCATCCCTAACGGCTATGAAGCCGGGGAAATCGTGGCTTCCGCGCGCGAGAAGTGCCCGAATATCGAGATCATCGCGCGCGCCCACTACGACGATGAAGTGGAGTATATCGTTGAACGCGGCGCCAACCAGGTGGTGATGGGCGAGCGGGAAATCGCCCGCGCCATGCTGCAACTGCTCGAAACGCCGCCAGCAGGCGAGCTTATTACCGGTTAATGCTTCCGGCCCCGACTTCTCGGGGCCGGCTTTACTTACCGGCTTAGCGATCCCAGTAAGCCTCTTCCAGGCTATCTTCACGCTCCGGCAGGCCGCGGGTCAGACGCGGCGAGTGCTGGTTCAGCACCTGATAGCTCACGCGGTTAGCGTATTTACACACCTGCGCCAGCGAGGAATAGGTCAGCCACTTGCATTTGTGCTTGCTGGAGTTCGGCACGTTGTTGCGATGATAGTTATTGGCGGTGATATCGTGCAGCAGCGCCGCCAGCGCGCCGTCGCCCGCGCCGTTGGTATTCATGATCTTCTCCGGCCCGCCCATATAGGGTGCGATATGCGAATAAATACGCAGCGGATTTTCGCAATCCTGATGGCGCATCGCGCGGCTGAATTCATACTGGTTAAACTCGGCAATCGCGCCCGGCAGCAGCGGATGCTGCGTTTTGCGCTTAGCCTCATCCTCGGTAAAACTGGCCATATACAGCCCGGCAGGCCCGGCGGTGCACAGTACCAGGTCAACCCACTCCAGCGCCTTGTCGGAAGCCAGCAGCGGATCGGATAGTCCGGTCAGCGCTTCCGCCTCCTCTTCGTTCATCGCCAGAATAGAGACGTGCTCCTTGAGGAACGCCTGCCACCACGCCGGATTATCGGCGATAACGTATTTGGTCCCCAGAGTCAGGACCACCGGTACATCGTGCTTTTTCGCATATGCGATGGCCTGCATCGTCGCGTCCGGCATCGGCTCGCCCGGCTTGCAGCGCACGAGATAGGAGGTCAGCACCAGCGCGGAGGCGCCGGCGATGACGCTTTCCGGAATGCTTTCCGGACGGAGCTTGTTCATATGCCCGGGGCTGATCGCAAAGGTGCGCTCGCCGGAGTCGCTAATCAGCGTAAAGCAGCGCCCAATCGCCCCATCCACCCCCTGCAGGTAGTTCAGATCGGTACGGCTGGAGGTGTTGCACAGGTAGCGGTAGGCGTAGCCGCCGATTTCAATATTGCTGCACATGACGCCAAGCAGAACCGAACGGTCATCCGCCAGCACCGAGTAGTTATGCATGGTGTTACCGATGGTGCCGCCGGCAAACTGGTGGGTAATCAGGTCATTGCGAACCAGTTCCTGATACAGCGCTTCGGCGACATCGTCTTCAATCACCAGCGAATGCCCGGCGCTCAGGCCGTAGCGTACGATAAACGCCTCATCCACTTTCGCTTCGATATCGACCAGGGTTTGATCGATGCCGACCACCCAGGCGACGTTAGACTCATTGTCCGGCTGAATTTGCTGCAGCAGCGGATCGCGAGCGTTGACGGGAAAATAGTGTTTGGATTTGCGTTTACCGGGAAATTTCATAGTGGCGATTTATTGACAGTGAACAAGCGGGGAATAGTAGCATACTCCCCGCCGCACGCGCGATCAGCGATATTTCGCCGTCAGGTTGACCATCATTTCAATATGCGCGGTGTCCGCATTAAGCGCCGGAATGTACTCATATTGCTGGCCGCCGGCTTCGAGGAAGATTTCCCGGTTCTGCACCGCGATCTCCTCCAGCGTCTCCAGGCAATCGGCGGAAAAGCCGGGGCAGATAACCTGAATATGCTTCACCCCTTTCTCACCGAGCATTTTCAGCGTTTCGTCGGTGTAGGGCGTCAGCCAGGGCTCACGACCAAAGCGCGACTGGAACGTCATCATCACCCGGTCAGGCGGCAGCCCCAGGGCTGAAACCAGCTCACGGGTGGTATCGCGGCAGCGCTGAGGATAGGTATCCCCTTGCTGGGCGTACCGCTGAGGGATGCCATGATAGGAGAGCAGCAGTAAATCTGGCTCACCGTGCACCGCAAAGGACGCGCGCACGCTGGCGGCCAGCGCGTGAATATAGTCCACGTCATCGGCGTAGTCGCGAATAAAAGAGATGCCGGGGATGGCGCGCTTTTTGGCAAGGATACGCCCTAGTTCATCCCAGACCGCCGCCACGGTGGAGCAGGAGTACTGCGGATAGAGCGGTAGCACCACGATGTGATCCACGCCCTGCTCCAGCAGTTCATCAACCGCGCTCTCCAGCGACGGCGAACCGTAGCTCATCCCCAGCGCCACCGGCGTATCCGGAAGCCGCGCGGCCAGCGCCTGCCGCTGCTGCTGGCTATAGACCATCAGCGGCGAGCCGTCTTCCATCCAGATGGACTGATAGAGCTTAGCGACCCGGGGCGCTCGCAGGGGCAGTATCACGCCGCGCAGCAGCGGCCACCACAGTAGACGGGAGGTATCCACCACGCGCCGATCGCTAAGAAACTGTCGTAGATAGCGCTTTACCGCGTCGGGCGTGGGCGCATCGGGAGTGCCTAAATTGGCTAATAAGATACCTGTTTTCGTCTGATGCATTACCGCCTCTTAACCATTTGAATCGCTGACAATTGTAGCTGAAATGGCGCTAAACGGAACCAATCATAGAAAAAGGTAAAATGAGAGGAGTTCTCACCCCGCCGCGGCGGGGTGAGAACTAACGGAATTAACCGAGGATTTTTTCCAGTTCAACGCGAACGTCGGCCACCGCTTTGGTGCCATCGACTTTCGCGTACTGGGTATTGCCCGCTTCGGCTTCTTTCTGATAGTAGCCGATCAGCGGAGCCGTCATCTGATGATACTCAACCAGACGCTTACGCACGGTCTCTTCCTGGTCGTCTTTACGGGTGGTCAGCTCTTCGCCGGTCACGTCGTCTTTGCCTTCAACTTTCGGCGGATTAAATTTGATGTGGTAAACGCGGCCGGAAGCTGCGTGAACGCGACGCCCGATGATGCGGTCAACGATCAGTTCGTCAGGAACATCGAATTCCAGCACGTAATCCACGGTGATACCCGCTTCTTTCATGGCGTCAGCCTGCGGAATGGTGCGCGGGAAGCCGTCCAGCAGAAAACCGTTGCGGCAATCTTCCTGAGTAATACGCTCTTTGACCAGGGCGATAACCAGTTCGTCGGTGACCAGCTTACCGGCGTCCATAATATCTTTCGCCTGTTTGCCCAGCTCGGAGCCTGACTTCACCGCGGCACGCAGCATGTCGCCGGTGGAGATTTGCGGAATACCGTATTTCTCCATGATGAACTGAGCCTGAGTTCCTTTACCCGCGCCCGGAGCGCCAAGCAGAATAATACGCATTACGAAAATCCCCTCAAAAGTTGATTCAATTTTTCAAAAAACGCTAAACCATACCACCAGAACGCGGATGGCTCAAGGAAGGCGGGGCGGCTGAAACGGTTAATGGTGAGATATTTTACGTAGAGTGCGGTTTGATGCCCTCACCCCGGCCCTCTCCCAGCGGGAGAGGGGTAGAGTGAGGGTAAAGATTACGACGCCAGCAGCTGGTTCATGCGGCGGATAAACTGGTTCGGATCTTCCAGCGTACCGCGCTCGGCCAGCAGCGCCTGATCGAGCAGCAGCTCAACCCACTCGCCGAACTGCGCATCATCCTGGGTATCCGCCGCGCGTTTTACCAGCGGATGCAGCGGGTTCAGTTCAAAGATGTACTTCACTTCCGGCGCGGCCTGGCCCGCAGCGGCAAACAGTTTTGCCATCTGGGTGCTCATTTCATCCGCGTCGGTGGTGACGATGGCCGGCGTATCGGTCAGACGATGGGTCAGACGAACCTCTTTCACCCGGTCGCCGAGCAGCGTTTTGGCACGCTCAACGAACGGCTCCAGCGCCTTCTCGGCTTCTTTAGTGGTTTCATCCACTTCGTCCGTCAGCTTATCCAGCGACTCATCGGCTTTCGCCACCGACTGGAACGGCTTACCGTCGAACTCGGTCAGATAGCTCATCATCCACTCGTCGATGCGATCGGAAAGCAGCAGCACTTCAATGCCTTTCTTACGCAGCAGTTCCAGATGCGGGCTGCTTTTCGCGGCGGCGTAGCTGTCGGCGGTAATGTAGTAAATCTTCTCCTGCCCTTCTTTCATGCGGGAGACGTACTCTTCCAGCGACACGGTCTGCGCGGCGGAGTCGGTATGGGTGCTGGCGAAACGCAGCAGTTTGGCGATGGCCTGCTGGTTAGCCTGATCTTCCGCCGGCCCCTCTTTCAGCACGAGGCCAAACTGCTGCCAGAAGGTCTGATATTTTTCCGCGTCGTCTTTCGCCAGTTTTTCCAGCATCTGCAGGGCGCGTTTGCTCAGCGCGGTACGCAGATTGCGGGTGACGCTGCTGTCCTGAAGGATTTC
Organism: Klebsiella sp. CN_Kp106; assembly: GCF_040064575.1. Taxonomy (NCBI): domain Bacteria; kingdom Pseudomonadati; phylum Pseudomonadota; class Gammaproteobacteria; order Enterobacterales; family Enterobacteriaceae; genus Klebsiella; species Klebsiella sp. CN_Kp106. Next base: position 215,441 of record NZ_JBEAIG010000001.1, read on the forward strand.
ACGTGACACGTTCAGCGGCAGATCGTTAGAGTCGACCAGGCCGCGGACGAAACGCAGGTAGTTCGGCATAAACTGCTCGGCGTCATCCATGATGAAGACGCGCTGCACGTACAGCTTCAGGCCGTGTTTATGATCGCGATTCCACATATCCCACGGCGCCTGCGACGGGATATACAGCAGGCTGGTGTACTCCTGCTTACCTTCAACGCGGTTGTGGCTCCAGGTCAGCGGATCGCTGTAATCGTGGGCAATGTGCTTATAAAACTCGTTATACTCGTCGTCTTTGATTTCCGACTTATTGCGCGTCCACAGCGCCTGGGCTTTGTTAATTTTCTCCCAGCTAATGACGGTTTCGCCGTCAACGTCTTCGCGCTTTTCAATTTCCACCGGCAGCGCAATGTGATCGGAGTATTTGCTGATGATCGAACGCACGCGCCAGTCGTTGAGGAAATCGTCCTCGCCTTCGCGCAGGTGCAGCGTGATCTCGGTACCGCGATCGGCTTTGTTAATGTCGGCAACGGTATATTCGCCTTCGCCAGCGGATTCCCAGAAGACGCCGTTTTCGGCGCTGTCGCCCGCCGCGCGGGTACGGACGGTAACTTTATCGGCAACAATAAACGCCGAATAGAAGCCCACGCCGAACTGGCCAATCAGCTGGCTGTCTTTCGCCTGGTCAGAGCCCATGGACTCAAGGAACGCTTTGGTGCCGGACTTGGCGATGGTGCCGAGATGGTCGATGACCTCATCGCGATTCATACCAATGCCGTTATCGGCGATGGTCAGGGTGCGGTTGTCTTTATCAAATGAAACACGCACGCGCAGTTCGCCGTCGCCTTCGTACAGATCCGGCTGGGACAGCGCGCGGAAGCGCAGCTTGTCGGCCGCATCGGAGGCGTTGGAAATCAGCTCACGCAGGAAAATTTCTTTATTGGAATAAAGAGAATGGATCATCAGGTGCAGAAGCTGCTTGACCTCTGACTGAAAACCACGAGTTTCTTGTCCTTTCATCTAAATCAACCTCAACAATGCCATTGTTAATGGTAAAAAAACCGTTGAGGGTGAGATGGGGACAGAGGGAGAAGTTTTCAAGCGGAGGCCCCGAAAAGCGCCTCCGTTTGATTAAAAACGAATCTTATGCCGCCCGGCGAGCGAGTGGGATAGCGTCGTGCCGTCAACCATTTCCAGCTCGCCGCCGACCGGTACGCCATGGGCGATACGGCTCGCGTCTACGCCATACTGCGCGCAGAGCTCGGCGATATAATTGGCCGTCGCCTCCCCTTCTACCGTTGGGTTGGTCGCGAGGATCACTTCCTGCATCGATTCGTCACGCAGACGCTGTTCCAGACGATCGAGCCCAATGTCATCCGGCCCGATACCGTCAAGCGGCGACAGGTGGCCCATCAGCACAAAGTAGCGACCGGAAAACTGCCCGGTCTGCTCGATAGCGTAGATATCCGCTGGGCTCTCTACCACGCAGATCTGGCCGTTTTCCTTGCGCCGAGGGTTGCTGCAAATATTGCACACCTCCTGCTCGGTGAAGGTACGGCAATCGGCGCAGTGGCCGATTTCCGACATCGCGCGCGTTAGCGCCTGCGCCAGGCGCATTCCGCCGCTGCGGTCGCGCTGCAGCAGGGTAAACGCCATGCGCTGCGCCGACTTCGGGCCGACGCCCGGCAGGCAGCGCAGTGCTTCCATAAGCTGCGTTAACAGCGGACTGGTCTGCATCAGAACGGCATCTTAAAGCCTGGCGGCAGCTGCATACCGGCGGACACGGACGCCATTTTTTCTTTCTGCGTCTCTTCAATGCGGCGGGCGGCGTCGTTAAACGCGGCAGCCACCAGATCTTCCAGCATCTCTTTGTCGTCTTCCAGCAGGCTCGGGTCGATCTCAACGCGACGGCAGTTGTGCGCGCCGTTGATGGTGACTTTTACCAGGCCAGCGCCGGATTCACCGGTCACTTCCAGTCGGGCCACTTCTTCCTGCATCTGCTGCATTTTTTCTTGCATCTGCTGGGCCTGCTTCATCAGGTTACCCAGACCGCCTTTTCCACCAAACATAGGCTTCTCTCTCAGTAAGTCATCGTTAAGGATGCTGACCGCAAGTCAGACTTGCAATCAAATGGGGCGAATACTCTCTTCATCCAGGTCCGCATCGAAGAATCGACGCAGCGTCTGAATGTTATTATCCGCAATAATCGCTTCACGCGCCTGCGCGAGCTTTTCTTCATAAATTGCCTGCCGCCACTCAAGCGGCGTGCGCATCGCGGGATTATCATCTTCCACGATGGTCAATTCAACCGGCGTACCGTACAAAATACCGAGCGCTTCCGCCAGCTTTTGCTGCGCGCCCGCCGAATTCAGGTGACGCTGGCTCGGACGCAGATGCAGGCAGACGCGATTGCCCTCCTGCTCTTTCCAGGCGTTCAGGGCGACCTGCTCCACCAGTTTGGGTACCGCAAGCCGGCTGACTTCCGCCGCCCAGCTATCGCGCTCGGCCGCTTCGACTGCCAGCTTTGCCGCCAGTTCCGGCGTTTTTTCATGCTCCAGCGCTTTTTTCAGCGCCTTCGGCGTCGCCACTTCTTCTTTTACGGCTTCAACAACCGTCGTCGATTTCCAGCGATAGGCTTCCTTTTTCGCCGGCGCTTTCTCCAGCGCAGCCGCCGCCGGACGCGCCTGTACGCGTTCGGTAATTGAACTCAGTCGTTCCAGCGCAGCGTTATTCACCGGCCGCGCGCGGGAAGCGGCTGCCGGTTCACTCTTTTTTGGGGTGGGCGCTCCCTGGCTACGCTGCAGCTGGCTGCGGGCCGCCAGCACCTGGCTGGTGGTCTGCGGCAAATTCGGCGGCGGCGACGGCGGCGCGGATGCCGGGGCAGCCTGCTGGGCCGGTGCGGCCTGAATAGCCTGCACCGGCGGCGCCTCCGGTTCCGGCAGCGGCATACGCGGATGGAAAGCCAGCGCACGCAGAAGCGTCATCTCGACGCCCATTCGTCTGTCCGGGGCGTACGGGAGCTCTTTGCGGCCAATCAGTAGCGTTTGATAGTACAGCTGAACATCGGTTGGCGGCACCGTCCGCGCCAGCTCGCGCATGCGCAGCTCAATCGCGGCCATATCCGCTCCCAGCGCCGACGGCGAGAGCTGAACCATCGCAATACGGTGCAGCAGGCTTTGCATCTCCACCAGCAAGGCCTCCCACTCCACGCCGCGGGCGGCAGCCTCATTGACGCCGGCCATGACCCGCTCGCCGTCGGCAGCCACCAACGCCTCAATCAGCGAAAGCGCCTGATCGTCGTCAAGGGTGCCGAGCATGGTGCTGACGGATTCAGCCGTCAGGCGACCGTCGCCGCTGGCAATGGCCTGATCGGTCAGGCTTAACGCATCGCGCAGGCTACCGTCCGCCGCGCGCGACAGCAGCTGCAGCGCGCGCGGTTCAAAAGCGATCTGCTCGGCGCCGAGAATATGCTCCAGCTGATGGCGAATCTGTTCGACGTCCAGCGCCTTAAGATGGAACTGCAGGCAGCGGGAAAGAATAGTCACCGGCAGCTTCTGCGGATCGGTCGTCGCCAGCAGAAATTTAACGTGCGCCGGGGGCTCCTCCAGCGTTTTTAACAACGCATTGAAGCTGTGGCGCGAAAGCATATGGACTTCATCGATCAGATAGACCTTGAAGCGACCGCGGGCCGGCGCGTACTGGACGTTATCCAGCAGATCGCGGGTATCTTCGACTTTGGTGCGCGAGGCGGCATCGATCTCAATCAGATCGACAAAGCGCCCCTGTTCTATTTCACGGCAGTTATCGCAGACGCCGCACGGCGTGGCGGTAATGCCGGTTTCGCAGTTTAATCCTTTTGCCAACAGGCGCGCGATAGAGGTTTTACCGACTCCGCGGGTACCGGAAAAAAGATATGCGTGGTGAATGCGCCCTAACGACAAGCCGTTCGCCAGTGCGGTCAGCACATGTTCCTGGCCGACGACGTCAGCAAAGGTTTGTGGGCGCCATTTACGGGCTAAGACCTGATAACTCATGGGCTGGCTCTGAAACGCTGGAAGGTGAAATCACGAGGGGTCATGCTATCACAGCCCCGCTCAATCAGCGAGGCTATGTGGCGGGATTTGCTTAGTGGCCCGGGAAAGGGACCAGGCTATAGCAGTTGATTCCCAGTTTTTCCAGGCGCTGCTCGCCGCCCAGATCGAACAGATTAATAATAAAGGCCGCATCGTGCACTTCACCGCCCAGGCGACGAATAAGCTTCACGGTGGCGTCAATGGTGCCGCCGGTTGCCAGCAGATCGTCAACCACCAGGACTTTATCGCCTTCTTTGATCGCATCGACATGGATTTCCAGCTGATCGGTGCCGTACTCAAGCTCGTAGCTTTCTGCGATAGTTTCACGCGGCAGCTTACGCGGCTTGCGTACCGGAACAAAGCCTACGCCCAGCGCCAGCGCAACCGGTGCGCCAAATAAGAAGCCACGCGCCTCGGTGCCCACCACTTTGGTAATCCCCGCGTCTTTATAACGCTCGGCCAGCAGCTCAATGCTGAGCGCGTAGGCCTTCGGGTCTTCCAGCAAGCTGGTGACATCACGGAAAAGGATGCCAGGTTTCGGATAGTCCTGGATGCTTTGGATGCTGTTCTTCAGATATTCAAGCTGCTGTGCTGTTGCGGTCATAAGTGTATGCCTGATTAAAACGGTGTTACTCACGGGCATGCCAAATGGGCCAAAGAAACTTTTGTTTAACCTTTGACCAGGCTTACCCGCGCTCGAAAACGCCAGAATTTACTGGCTGTCAGCGACAATTGCAACCATCATTATTGCGCATCAGTGCTTTTGTTGCTTTGCATCAACCACCGGAATGCGCCACATAAATATCAGCAGACAGGTCAGAATGATCAGCAGCAAGATGCGCACCCAGGTAAGATTAACCAGCCACAGCGAAATGGCAAAGGTCAGCAAAATCATCGCGACCGCCCGCGGCTTCGCGCCCGGCGGCATGGCGCGGTATTTCTGCCAGTGACGCAGGTAGCCGCCAAACCATGAGCGATACAAAAGCCAGTGGTGAAAGCGCGGCGACGAGCGCGCAAAGCACCAGGCGGCAAGCAGGATAAACGGCGTCGTCGGCAGTAGCGGTAAAAACACGCCCAGCGTTCCCAGCGCTACCGCCAGCCAGCCAATGATGATCAAAATAATACGTGGCATAATGCGAATCGTTATCACGAAGATAACGCTAATGTAGCACAGTTGCTTATCAGGGGATGGAGGAGTTATTTGAAAACCGCCCGGCTTTTACATTCACTGGAAAACCAGCTTGCGGAGCTGGCCGCTCAGGTGGCGCCCATGGCCAATCACGCGACCCTCAGCCCGCGCTTCGATCGTCAGCTGTTCCGTACCCGCAGCACGCAGATGCAGGCTTATCTCAATGAGGCCAGAGACGGCTTAACGGCGTTAAAACAGGCGGCCGAACGCCAGCAGCTTGCGCAGGTCGCCTGGCTGGCGGAACGTCTCGTTGCTCAAATCGCCGCGATTAATCGGGAAACGGCGACCTGGCCATTACGCGCCTGGGATAGCGCGTCGCCAACGCTTAGCCGCTGGCAGCGCCGACGTCTACAGCATCAGGAGTATGAACGGCGCCTGCTGGCCATGCGCAGCGACCGACAAAGACGACTGGCGCAAGCCATTAGCCTTGATGACCAGCAGCGGCTGGCAAAGGAAGTTGAAGCCTATACCGGGCGCCTGGCCCGCTGTCGCGACGCGCTGGAAAAAATTGAAAACAGACTGGCCCGCTTAACGCGCTAACGGGAGGAAGAAGTATGTCGCTGGAAAATGCCCCTGACGAGGTCAAGCTGGCCGTCGATTTAATTATGCTGCTTGAGGAGAATAAAGTTCCTGCGCAAACCGTGCTAGCTGCGCTGGAAATTATCCGTCGAGACTATGAAAACAAAGTAAAAAGTGCGGAAGAGGCCTCGCAAAACGCACAGGAGTAGCCTGTTGGCGGATCGGTAGGGGTGGCAGAGTTGTCGCCTGCCCCTTACCACAACGGATAGATGCTCATGGAAAGATTCTCACGTACGCCGCACGATGCTATTTTTCGTCAAATGCTGGCCCAGAAAGAGGTCGCTCGCGATTTTTTACAGCTTTATCTTCCCGCGCAGTTTTTAAGTATCTGCGATCTCAATACGCTGCAGCTGGCTTCCGGCAGCTTTATCGAAGAAGACCTGCGATCCAGCTACTCCGACATTCTCTACTCCCTGCAAACGCAGCACGGCGCGGGATATATCTACGCGCTGATTGAACATCAAAGCTCGCCGGATAAGCTGATGGCTTTTCGCCTGATGCGCTATACGCTGGCCGCCATGCAGCGCCACCTGGATGCCGGCCACAATACGCTGCCGCTGGTGGTCCCGATTCTGTTTTATCACGGCACCGTCAGCCCCTGGCCACATACGCTCAACTGGCTCCAGCTTTTTGACCATCCTGAGCTTGCCGGCGCGCTGTACGGCGGAGATTTTCCGCTGGTGGACCTGACCGTTATGCCAGATAATCATATCCTCCGCCACCAGCGTATGGCGATGCTGGAACTGTTGCAAAAGCATATTCGCCAGCGCGATCTGGCCGAACTGCAACCGATGCTGATTACGCTGCTGGCGCAAGGATATCTGACGGAAAACCAGATCAATACCCTCATCAGCTATATGCTGCAGGCGGGAACCACGGAAAAACCCGGGCCCCTGATTCGCGAGCTGGCGAAGCAGTCGCCCAGGCACAAGGAGCTACTGATGACAATTGCCGAATGGCTGGAAGAGAAAGGCCGTAAAAAAGGTAGAAAAGAAGGCAGACAGGAAGGTTTGCAGGAAGGTTTGCAGGAGGGCCGTAGAGAAATCTCGCGCAGCATTGCCCTGAAAATGCTCGCCTGCGGGCTGGAGCCGAAGATGGTGATGGAACTGACCGGTCTGAGCCAGGAAGAACTCTCCTCGCTCAGCCATTAACATCTGCGGGGCGGATACCCACCGCCCCGTTATGCTTAGCTTATCGCCGGGGAGGCATCGTCGCCCTTATCCCGCTTCACCTCTGTCACTTCATCGCCCTTCTCATTGCGCAGATGCACCTCCAGCTGGTTAAAGGCGATGTCAATATTGTTCTCGCGGCACAAACGATCGATAGCGCGGTTAAGCTCATCCACCGCATAGCTGCGATCGCGAAGTTCACGCACGTACAGGCGCAGTTCATGATCGAGCGTGCTGGCGCCGAAGGTGGTAAAGAAGACCGAGGGCGCGGGCTCTTGCATCACTTTCGGATGCTCATGCGCGGCCTGGAGCAGTACTTCTTTAACCTTATCCAGGTCGGAACCATAGGCCACGCCAAGGCGGATGACCACGCGGGTGACGGTGTCGGAGAGCGACCAGTTGATCAAGCGTTCCGTCACGAAGGCCTTATTCGGGATAATGACCTCTTTACGGTCAAAATCGGTGATCGTCGTGGCGCGAATGCGGATTTTGCTGACGGTACCGGAGAAGGTACCAATGGTTACCGTATCGCCAATACGCACCGGGCGCTCAAAGAGAATAATCAGACCGGAAACAAAGTTACCGAAGATTTCCTGTAAGCCAAACCCTAAACCAACCGACAGGGCGGCCGCCAGCCACTGAAGTTTGTCCCACGAAACGCCCAACGAGCCAAATACCGTCATCGCGCCAATAACAATAATGGCGTAATTAAGGATGGTCGTAATTGCATACGACGCCCCCTGGCGCATATTGAGTCTCGATAGCACCAGCACTTCCAGCAGGCCCGGCAGGTTGCGGATTAACGCCCAGGCGACCATCGACGCGACAATCGCGAACAGCAGGCTGCCCATGGTGACGCTTTTCACGGCGCTGACGCCGGCTTCCGTACCGTTGTAATGCCACAGCGTAATACTGTCGAGATAGGCGAACACGGTGATCAGATCGGACCAAATCGCCCAGAACAGCACGGCAAACAGCGCAATCATCACCAGCATCGTAATACGCAGCGTTTGCTGGTTAACCTGCTCCAGGGCAATCGTCGGTTCTTCCTGGGGTTCGGCCCCTTCAGCGCCCTCTTTAACCAGATGCTGACGACGCGCCAGCGCACGGCGCCAGGCAATACGCCGGGCAGCCACGCTCAGGCCGCGCAGAACGGTCTGGTACAGCAGGTTCCACAGCATCACCAGGTAAACGGTTTCAATCCAGCGGCCGGCCAGACGCAGCGTCGTGTAGAAGTAGCCGGTTGCCGTCAGCACCATCAGGGCGATGGGCACAATCGATAGCACGGTGACGGTGATAAGGCGCAGGCTGTGGGACTCTTTATCACGCCAGCTCTCGCGGCACATCGGCAGAACAAGCACCGCAATCAGCAGCAGGTTGAGGAAAATAACAAACTGCCCGAGCACGTCATCCATCAGGTGCAGAGGCGACAGCTCCGACATCACCGACCAGAAATTGAGCGGCAGCAGCGCAAGGCTGACGCGGACAATCTGCCGCCGCCAGTGGCTGGTCAACTGCGACGGCATATTAAAGTGGCGCACCGCCACGCCGTCTTTTTCCAGCACCTTCCAGCACAGGCCAAACACCAGCCAGAACAGCGCCAGCTTCTTACTATAGGCCCACAGCAAATCGCTGATATTCAGCTGCATAGTCAGCAGAATCAGGCCAATGGCCAGAATCACCAGCACCACAGGCAGCGCGCGGATCAGATCGATAAGAATCGCTTTCGGCGTATGAAGCTGAGTGTCATTGCGCAGTTGCCCCACCTGTGAAGCCAGCTTCGCCTGATACGCTTTCAGCCAGTTAAGGCGCCAGCGAATCAGACCGGCAATCAGCAGCAACGGCAGGCCGGCAAGGAAAGCGATAAATACCGCAGGCCAGGCTTTTTCCCAGTTTACGGTGATTTTCATCGCCTTAAACTGCCCTTTCAGCGCTTCCGGGAAGGCTTTAACCCACTCCCAGTCCATCGGACGGTTACTGTTTACCCAAAAAATCTGCTGCGTCAGAATGGCTTTCAGGTTGGTCGACACGCTCATTAACTGCTGCTGATTGATCTGCAGGTTAATGGCCATCATCAGCTGGTTACCCAGCTGTTTGTTGAACTGATCGAGCAGCTCCCGGCGCATATCAACGATTTCGAGAAGCGCGCTATGCACTTCGGCATTGAGATCGCTGCTGTGCCCTTCCTCCAGCTTCGCGACGTACGCATCGCTCTGGAACAACGCATCGCGCTGCTGGTTAACCTCAAACTGTTCGAGGCGCAGGTCGGCGATGCGGTTCGTCATATCGCTCAGCTCCTCCGCAGAGGGCAGCGTTTGCTGCTGCTGATAAAGGATACGCGACAGCAGCAGGCTGCCTTTCAGCACGGAAATCTGCTCTTTTATGTCACGCTCGGATTGCAAAGCGCGATCGAGCCAGGTCTTCACTTTGATGTTGCGCTGAACCAGCTGATTACCATTTTCCGTCGCCGAAATCAGTCTTTCGCTAAGCTGGTGGTTAATCTCCAGCTCCTGCTTCACCAGCGGGTTTGCCTGAATACGCGCCGTTTCGTCCGGGGAAACCGCTTCCTGAGCCGTCTTTTCCGTCAGCGTCAGGCGCTTGCTATTCACCGCTTCCTGCAATAACTGAAGCTGGTGTTCAAGACGGTTGCTGTAGGCGGTGATGTAATCACGCTGCTTTTGCAAGGTATCCTGCAGGACCGTGTTACCTTCCAGGCTTTTGCGCTGCTGGTCTATCTGCGCATTCAGCAGAGCCTGCTGCGCCAGCAGCAAACTCTGCTGGGTAGGACGCAGCGCCTCCTCGCCCGTCGAGGTGCCATTCAGGCGGTTACGGATCTGCTGCAGCTGCTGCGAAGCGGAGTACATCGCATTCTGCACACGTTCCGGCTGGGTTTGTAGGGAGACTAACTGGCTGTTATAGGTTGCCAGATCGTTCTGCGCGTTTTGCAAATCGTCCAGCGTCTGAGAGACGCGCGATTCCAGCTGACGTAGCGATAACGTGCTCAACGTTTTACGCGTCGCCTCATCATCGGGAACATCGCTTAGCGCGTTGAGGCTATCGATAGCCTGATTCATTTTCGCTGGCGCCTGAGCCACCTGCTGACGCAGCTGCGTCGTTTCCGACTTAATGCGTTCGATTTTATCGAGGGTTTCCAGGGTCTGGGTCAGGTCCTGCTGAACCAGCTTGTCCTGCGGGGTCAGCTCTTTTTGCTTATTCAGCGTCGTGAGCTGGCTTTGTACCTCGGAACGTTCAGGTAAATCAGCCGCCAGCGCCGTGTTAACGCTAATACAGCCGATAAAAAACATCAGGGTAAGAACAAAAGCGGATATGGCGTTTCGCCAACGGATAGTATGCAGCATAGTGTTAACATGAGTGATTGCAAAAGCCGGAGAATACCGGGGATCGTCGCAGCGCGAAGAATAGCACTTCTGTTATCGCGCGAATAGCGGCGGACAGCAGGAAAAATACCCCTTTTGTCCGCGAGGATACTTAAGCTTCCGCGCCTTCAGAACTGCGCAGAGAGGGGCACAATTGATACATTTCAAGCAGCGTTTCGACATATGCCCGCGCTTCATGCTGCAGATCGAAGGCGTTGGGCGCCAGCAGCCAGTTCTCCATCAGGCCAGAAAGATAGCTGCGCATTAAAATCGCCGCCCGCCGGGTGAGTAAATTGGCGGGCAGCATCTTCGCCGCAATGCACTCGTTTAATGTCTGCTCGATACGATCGTAGCTCTCAAGGCATAAACTTCGCTGCGCTTCTTGCAGCGTAACCATCTCTCCGACGAACTCGCATTTATGGAAAATGATTTCCATCATCAAGCGCCTGCGTTTTTCTGTCACCGTTGCTTCAAGGATATACACTAAGATCTCTCTGACAACTGACAGTGGATCGTTGGGGAATTTTGCCCGATACTCAACTTCGAGATCGTTGATGTTGGCTTCTGAAAGCACCCATATTTCATTAAATAAATCTGATTTATTTTTGAAATGCCAATAGATAGCGCCCCTCGTCACACCGGCCTCTTTTGCAATTGCGGCCAGCGAGGTGGATGATACGCCTTGCTGCGAAAACAGACGCAGAGCAACATCCAGAATATGTTGCCGGGTCTCAAGCGCCTGTTGTTTGGTTTTTCGTGCCATAGGTCGATGAGTTTACAGAGGTTACGTTTACATACATTTGTGAATGTATGTACCATAGCATGACCATAATAGAAACACAGCAGTGGGTTTGTGGTCGATTGAGCCACTGAACAATTTGAAATTGGACACTCGAGGTTTACATATGAACAAAAACAGAGGGTTAACGCCTCTGGCGGTCGTTCTGATGCTCTCAGGCAGCTTAGCGCTAACAGGATGTGACGACAAACCGGCTCAGCAAGGAGCCCAACAAATGCCGGAAGTCGGTATTGTGACGCTCAAATCCGCTCCTCTACAAATTACAACCGAACTGCCAGGCCGTACCAGCGCCTATCGCGTTGCGGAAGTTCGTCCTCAGGTCAGTGGCATTATTCTTAAACGTAACTTCACCGAAGGGAGCGATATCCAGGCAGGGGTGTCTCTTTATCAAATCGATCCGGCGACCTATCAGGCCACCTATGAAAGCGCGAAAGGCGATTTAGCCAAAGCGCAGGCCGCGGCAAATATGGATCAGCTGACGGTTAAACGTTATCAGAAACTGTTAGGCACTAAGTACATCAGTCAACAGGATTACGATACTGCCGTCGCGACCGCGCAACAGAGCAACGCCGCCGTGGTTGCCGCCAAAGCAGCGGTTGAAACCGCGCGCATTAATCTGGCCTACACCAAAGTCACCTCGCCAATCTCAGGCCGCATTGGTAAATCCGCGGTCACGGAAGGTGCTCTGGTGCAAAATGGCCAAACCACCGCCCTGGCGACCGTGCAACAGCTGGATCCTATCTACGTTGACGTGACGCAATCGAGCAACGATTTCCTGCGTCTGAAACAAGAGCTGGCCAACGGCAAGCTGCAGCAGGAAAACGGTAAAGCGAAGGTTGAGCTGGTGACGAACGACGGTCTGAAATACCCGCAGAACGGTACGCTGGAGTTTTCTGACGTCACCGTTGATCAGACCACCGGTTCTATCACGCTGCGCGCCATTTTCCCGAACCCTGATCACACTCTGCTGCCGGGGATGTTCGTCCGCGCGCGTCTGGAAGAAGGCGTAAACCCGGATGCACTGCTGGTTCCTCAGCAGGGCGTAACCCGCACCCCGCGCGGCGATGCCAGCGCGATGGTTGTCGGCGAAGGTGATAAAGTCGAAGTTCGCCAGATTACCGCCACTCAGGCTATTGGTGATAAATGGCTGGTCACCGAAGGGCTGAAAACGGGCGATCGCGTCATCATCACCGGTCTGCAAAAAGTCAGACCAGGCGTGCAGGTAAAAGCGCAGGAAGTCGTTTCTGACGATAAACAGCAAGCCGCAGGCAACGCTCAGTCAGAACAACCCAAGTCTTAACTTAAACAGGAGCCGTTAAGACATGCCTAATTTCTTTATCGATCGCCCCATATTTGCGTGGGTGATCGCCATTATCATCATGCTGGCTGGGGGGTTATCGATCCTCAAGTTGCCGATAGCGCAATATCCGACGATTGCGCCGCCGGCAATTTCCATTACAGCCATGTACCCCGGTGCCGATGCTGAAACCGTGCAGAACACCGTGACCCAGGTTATCGAACAGAACATGAACGGTATCGATCACCTGATGTACATGTCTTCTAATGGCGACTCCACCGGTACAGCAACCATCACCCTCACCTTTGAATCCGGTACCGATCCGGATATCGCCCAGGTACAGGTTCAGAACAAGCTGGCGCTGGCAACGCCGCTGCTGCCGCAAGAAGTTCAGCAGCAGGGTATTAGCGTTGAAAAGGCATCCAGCAGCTTCCTGATGGTTGTCGGCGTTATCAATACCAACGGCACCATGAATCAGGATGACATTTCTGACTATGTTGCCGCCAACATGAAGGATTCGATTAGCCGTACCAGCGGCGTCGGTGACGTACAGCTGTTCGGTTCCCAGTACGCGATGCGTATCTGGATGGATCCGAACAAGCTTAATAACTTCCAGCTGACGCCGGTTGACGTGATCAGCGCCCTGAAAGCGCAGAACGCCCAGGTCGCAGCCGGACAGTTAGGCGGTACTCCACCGGTGAAAGGTCAGCAGCTGAACGCCTCCATCGTGGCGCAGACCCGTCTGACCAATACTGAAGAGTTCGGCAACATTCTGCTGAAGGTTAACCAGGATGGTTCCCAGGTGCGTCTGCGCGATGTCGCGAAGATTGAGCTGGGTGGCGAAAGCTACGACGTCGTTGCGAAGTTTAACGGTCAGCCCGCGTCCGGTCTGGGTATTAAGCTCGCGACCGGCGCGAACGCGCTGGATACCGCCAACGCCATTCGTGCCGAACTGAAGAAAATGGAACCTTTCTTCCCGTCAGGCCTGAAGATTGTTTACCCGTATGACACCACCCCCTTCGTGCAGATCTCCATTCACGAAGTGGTGAAAACGCTGGTTGAAGCCATCATTCTGGTGTTCCTGGTGATGTACCTGTTCCTGCAGAACTTCCGCGCAACGCTGATTCCGACTATCGCCGTGCCGGTCGTACTGCTGGGGACGTTCGCTATCCTCGCGCTGTTCGGCTTCTCGATAAACACCCTCACCATGTTTGGTATGGTGCTCGCCATAGGCCTGCTCGTGGATGATGCCATCGTTGTGGTAGAAAACGTCGAGCGTGTAATGGCCGAAGAAGGGCTACCGCCGAAGGAAGCTACGCGTAAATCAATGGGCCAGATTCAGGGCGCGCTGGTGGGTATCGCGATGGTGCTTTCCGCGGTATTTATCCCGATGGCCTTCTTCGGCGGTTCTACCGGTGCGATTTACCGTCAGTTCTCGATCACTATCGTTTCCGCGATGGCGCTGTCGGTACTGGTGGCACTGATTCTGACCCCGGCGCTCTGCGCCACGATGCTGAAACCCATCCAGAAAGGCAGCCATGGCGCCACCACCGGCTTCTTCGGTTGGTTTAACCGCATGTTCGATAAGAGCACGCATCACTACACCGATAGCGTAGGCAACATCCTGCGCAGTACCGGTCGTTATCTGGTGCTGTACCTGATCATCGTGGTAGGCATGGCCTGGCTGTTCGTTCGTCTGCCAAGTTCGTTCCTGCCGGACGAAGACCAGGGCGTCTTCCTGAGCATGGCGCAGCTGCCTGCTGGCGCAACTCAGGAGCGTACCCAGAAAGTTCTGGATGAGATGACCGACTACTATCTCACCAAAGAGAAAAACAACGTTGAGTCGGTATTCGCCGTAAACGGCTTTGGTTTCGCGGGTCGTGGGCAAAACACCGGTATCGCGTTCGTTTCTCTGAAGGACTGGAGCCAGCGTCCGGGCGAAGAGAACAAAGTTGAGGCGATTACCGGTCGCGCAATGGGGTATTTCTCGCAGATTAAAGACGCAATGGTCTTCGCCTTTAACCTGCCGGCAATTGTTGAACTGGGTACCGCAACAGGCTTTGACTTCCAGCTTATCGACCAGGCGGGACTGGGCCATGAAAAACTGACCCAGGCACGTAACCAGCTCTTTGGTATGGTCGCGCAGCATCCTGACGTCTTAACCGGCGTGCGTCCAAACGGACTGGAAGATACTCCGCAGTTTAAAGTGGATATCGATCAGGAAAAAGCGCAGGCTCTCGGCGTGTCTATCAGCGACATTAACACGACGCTTGGCGCAGCATGGGGTGGTAGCTACGTCAACGACTTCATTGACCGCGGTCGCGTGAAGAAAGTGTATATCATGTCTGAAGCGAAATACCGTATGCTGCCGGAAGATATCGGCAACTGGTACGTACGCGGCAGCGATGGACAGATGGTGCCCTTCTCCGCCTTCTCGACTTCACGCTGGGAATACGGCTCACCGCGTCTGGAGCGTTACAACGGTCTGCCATCAATGGAAATCCTCGGCCAGGCGACACCGGGCAAGAGTACCGGTGAAGCGATGAACCTGATGGAAGAGCTGGCGGGTAAACTGCCTGCGGGTATTGGCTATGACTGGACCGGTATGTCTTATCAGGAACGGTTGTCAGGCAACCAGGCACCAGCGCTGTACGCTATCTCGCTGATTGTCGTCTTCCTGTGCCTGGCGGCGCTGTATGAAAGCTGGTCGATTCCGTTCTCGGTCATGCTGGTTGTTCCGCTGGGGGTTGTGGGTGCGCTGCTGGCGGCTACCTTCCGTGGATTAACCAACGACGTCTACTTCCAGGTTGGTCTGCTGACCACCATCGGCCTGTCGGCGAAGAACGCGATACTTATCGTTGAATTCGCCAAGGACCTGATGGATAAAGAGGGCAAAGGCCTGATCGAAGCCACGCTGGAAGCCGTTCGTATGCGTCTGCGTCCGATTCTGATGACCTCGCTGGCGTTCATCCTTGGGGTCATGCCGCTGGTTATCAGCTCCGGCGCAGGCTCCGGCGCGCAGAACGCCGTCGGTACTGGCGTAATGGGTGGGATGGTGACCGCGACGGTGCTGGCGATTTTCTTCGTGCCGGTGTTCTTCGTGGTGGTTCGCCGCCGCTTTAGTAAGAAAAATGAGGATATTGAGCACAGCCATCCGGTTGAGCATCATTAATCTCTCTCCTCTCAGGGCCGCATTTGCGGCCCTTTTCTTTTGTTCCTCGTTAAAACGCACGGATTGTTATTGTCTAATTTATAAGCTGAGATATAATATTTAATGATGAGTCGCGGTGCTTATCTCCATTTTTTTTCCACAATTTTCTTTCCTGCGCCCCTAACTCAGAATATTCTTAATCACTGATTTTATGTATGGTTGTCTCTCTATAACGGCTAAACGCGTCGGCTAACCTGATGAAATATAAGGTCAGTATTCGTTTTTTCCGATCGGGATAACGGCACGATATAATAAAGTCCGAGGCATTGAAGATAAAAGGACACTGATAATTGTAATTTTTCGTAATAGCACGATGAAATCTTTTTAAGAGTGGATTATAGTTAAACAGCAAGATTACAATGTATGTGTCAGGTCTGTTAGTCGTGTTCATCCCACAACGGTGTCGATAATCGTCGTTTAAACCACTCAAAAGGGGATGCGTTATGGACGAATACTCGCCAAAAAGACATGATATTGCGCAGCTTAAATTTCTCTGCGAAACCCTGTATCATGACTGTCTTGCAAACCTGGAAGAGAGCAACCACGGCTGGGTTAATGACCCGACCTCGGCTGTCAATCTTCAACTTAATGAATTGATCGAGCACATTGCCGCGTTCGCACTTAATTATAAAATTAAGTACGCCGAGGATAATAAGCTGATTACCCAGATTGACGAATATCTGGATGACACTTTCGTCTTGTTCAGCAACTACGGCATTAACAGCGCAGATCTGCAGAAATGGCGTAAATCTGGCAATCGGTTATTCCGCTGCTTTGTCAACGCCTGTCGGGAAAACCCGGCCAGTCTTTCTTGTTAGTATTATTACAATCAAAAGGTGAATTTATGTCTGATAAAACATTAACCAAAATAGACTATTTGATGCGTTTACGACGCTGTCAGACAATTGATACGCTGGAGCGCGTAATTGAAAAAAATAAATATGAACTTTCCGATAATGAACTGGCGGTATTTTACTCAGCGGCCGACCATCGTCTTGCTGAGCTGACGATGAATAAACTGTATGACAAGATCCCCCCTTCAGTCTGGAAATTTATCCGCTAGTTTATTTCAAATGAAAGTCATACATCTCGTGCCGAAAACGCCCCTCTCTCGTGATGATAATAAGTGTGACAGTGCTCACAGATGTTGGCTCAATGCGAATATGAAACCGGTTTCTTTTTTATACTATGGCGGCCTAACGATAAGGAAATAAGGAAAGCCTCCATGAGCGAAGAGAAACAAAAAATGATTGCCGGCGAACTGTATCTGGCAGGTGACGCCACGTTGAAAGCCGATCGTCTGCGGGCCAGACAGCTGCTGCACCGCTACAATCATTCGGCGCCTGAAGAACGTGAATTAAGAAACGCATTACTTTCTGAACTGCTTGGGCACGCGAGTGACGCGTATATCGAACCCACATTTCGCTGTGACTATGGCTACAATATCTTCCTCGGCAAAAATTTCTACGCTAACTTTGATTGCGTCATGCTTGACGTCTGTCCAATTCATATTGGCGATAACTGCATGCTGGCGCCGGGCGTGCATATTTATACCGCTACGCATCCCCTTGACCCTGTCGACCGCAATAGTGGTCAAGAGTACGGAAAACCCGTCACCATTGGCCACAATGTGTGGCTTGGCGGCCGGGCAGTGATTAATCCAGGCGTCACTATCGGCGATAATGCCGTGGTGGCGTCGGGGGCCGTCGTAGTAAAAAATGTGCCGGCAAACGCCGTCGTCGGCGGAAACCCGGCACGGATAATCAAAATGCTGGAGAGCGAAAAACGGTAACTGTTATGCTTTTCTGCAACCAATCTGTTACTTTCCCCATGGATTTACGCAACATAAAATAGTCTTCAGGCTGAGCCCGGTTTGTCACGCCTGGATACGGGCTCATGGCAGAATTTGGGGAATAAGATGACAGAAATACAGCTGCTGCTGAAGAGCACCATTGATGAGCTTAATGTGAAAGAGAAGCGCGACAACCGTCCGCGCTTTAGCATTAGCTTTATTCGCAACCATCCATGGCTTTTTGTCGCCATGTACGCGGCTTTCCTGGCCACGCTTATTGTGATGCTACGTTCCGAAACGCTGGTAGATTCTGTCTGGCTGTTAATTGTGTTATTTGTTCTGCTAAACGGTTTCTTCTTCTTCGACGTCTACCCGCGCTATCGTTATGAAGATATTGACGTTCTTGATTTCCGCGTGTGCTACAACGGTGAGTGGTACAACACCCGATTTGTCCCTGACCAGCTGCTTGAACGCATCCTGCAATCGCCACGCGTCGGCGGCGAACAAAAGGCGCAGCTACAAAAAATGATCGCCACCAAAGGCGAACTCTCCTTTTACGATGTGTTTTCTCTTACCCGCGTCGGTCCAGCGCAATAAGACGGTTCAGCGTCCGTACCGCAGCCATAAAATGCGAGGCGGACGTATTACCGTAGCCCAGAACAAAGCCGCTTCGCGCCGTTTTTACATCGAGGTAAAAACGGCTTAACGCCCCGGGTGCCAGCTGAAACCGCCGGGCCTGCTGCACAATCGCCAGGTCATCCACGTTGTCGATAGCAACGGTCAGGTGCAGGCCCCCCTCGCCGCCAAACAGTTCATAAGGATGCCTGAGCTCTTGAGCCAGAATCTCCCGCAGCTGCTGCTGACGTTTACGGTATAAACGGCGCATGGCGGCTAAATGACGTGCGTAGTGCCCCTCCTCAATGAACAACGCCAGCGCCCTCTGTTCGGCCCGATGGCCGCCGCGTAATAGCGAACCAATGGCGCCACGTGCGGCCTCCGCCAGCGCGGGAGGCATCACCATAAAGCCAATGCGCAGCGCCGGAAATAGCGTTTTGCTGAATGTCCCCAGATAAACCACCGGCGCCTGCCTGGCCATCCCCAGCATGGCCGGAATGGGCTCACCGCTGTAGCGAAACTCGCTGTCGTAATCATCTTCAATAATCCATGAATCATGCCGGCGGGCATACTCCAGTAGCGCCAGTCGCCTCCCGGCGCTCATCACTGCCCCGCAGGGGTATTGATGGGAAGGTGAAGTAAAGATCAATCGCGGCGCTTCACTATCATTATGACTATCAAAACGCATCCCTTCATGATCAACCGGCACGCCCTCTATATGAAGTCCGGATTTGAGAAAGATGCTTTTTGCTCCCGGATAGCCGGGTTCTTCTACCCATGCCGTATCGCCAGCAACGCTCAGCAAATGCGTGCATAAATCGACGCCTTCCAGCGCACCTTCCGTAATCACAATCTGGCTGGCTTCACAGCGGATCCCCCGCGAGAGCGCAAGGTGGCGGGCAATGGCTTTTCGCAGTACGAGCTCTCCCTGCGCATCGCCGTAGCCCAATAATGCGCTTCCCTCTTCACGCAGTACGCGATCCAGGAGCCGGCGCCAGATGGAAAGCGGAAAGTAGTTAACCGCAGGCATTCCCGGCGTAAAGAGCAGCGTGGGTGAATCACGATGGATTGCCGCTGGTAATCCCTGTAAGTATTCAGGGAGCACAATATGGCGCGCCTCAACGTCCCCCTCTCCCTGAGTTCCTAAAGGCGCGACGGACGTCCCCTGGCGGCTACGTAATAAATACCCCTCTATCGCCAGCTGCTCCAGCGCGCCGTTGACGGTGTTGCGCGACAGTCCCAGACGCTGGGCCATGGCGCGCGAGCCGGGTAAACGGCTATCACCTGCCAGCGCCCCCTGCAAAATCGCCTCGCGTAGTGTCTGATAGAGCGTACGCTGCAGGGTTCCACCTCCCCTGCCGCGCAGGGCCTGATCCAGTAAAGCAAAAAAAGCATCATCCGGAATATTCATCATCGCTCCTCGTGGCACCCTAAAAACATACTCCTGTGGTTCTTTTTATGGAACCAACAAGCGCCTAATCTCGCAGCATTCACCTGCCAAAGGAAAACCTCATGAGCCATCTTAATCAATTCGATCAACCCGTTGGCGCAGCCCTGCCCGACTGGCTGCCCCGTCCGCATCCTGAAAGGTTGAATCTGCAGGGCCGCCTTTGCCGCCTTGAGCCATTGCGCTCCACGCACGCCGGTGCGCTGTTTGACGCCCATCGGCTGGCCCCGGACACCCGAAGCTGGACGTGGCTGCTGCGTGAGCCGGATAACAGCGTAGAGGAATACCGCGCGTGGATAGAGCACGTTTCCGGGCAGGCCGATCCCATTCACTTTGCCGTGATAGATCAACGGACAGACCAGCCCGTCGGCTCACTGGCGCTGATGAGAATCGATGCTAAAAATGGCGTTGTTGAAGTCGGCCACGTTCACTTCTCGCCTTTACTAAGCCGGACGGCGATGGCCACCGAGGCCCAATGGCTGCTGATGCATTATATTTTTGCAACGCTCGGCTATCGTCGCTACGAGTGGAAATGCAACAGTTTGAACGAGCCTTCACGCCGGGCGGCGCTGCGGCTGGGATTTCAGTATGAGGGGCGTTTTCGTCAGGCGCTGGTGATAAAGGGCCACAACCGCGATACCGACTGGTTTTCGATTATCGATTCCGAGTGGCCGCAGATTGACAAGGCAATGCAGCAGTGGCTGGCCGCCGACAACTTTAGCGCCGACGGCCGGCAGTTACGAACGCTGGAGAGCTTCCGTTAACGTCTCTTCTTGCGCCCCTGGACGGCCTTAAAGCGAGGATTACTTTTGCAGATAACGTACAGCCGCCCTTTACGCTTGACGATCTGGCAATCCGGGTGGCGCTGTTTCGCGCTACGCAATGAGTTGAGCACCTGCATTATTTACTCCTTTTCGCATCAATAAAACCGCCGAAGCGCTGGCGGAAACGCGCGGTGCTGCCTTCATTGTTGAAGGCCTTCTGTTTGCCGGTGTAATACGGATGCGATTTGGAGGAGACATCGAGCGTTACGTAGGGATACGTCTCGCCTTCCAGCTCAATTTCGCGCTCGGTACGGATCGTTGATCCGACTTTGAAGTATTCATTGGCGCTGGTATCGTGAAAAACCACCGTACGATAATGCGGATGAATATTGGGTTTCATAGCGACCTCAATCATTACGTTATAACATAACATCATGGTACGCCGGGTGAATACAAAGATCAACCCTGAGAATGGAAGGGGCTAAAGGGCGGCGCAGGCCGCCCGTTGCGGATTAAGGATTAAGGATTAAGCTGATGCGCCAGCGCTCTGAGCTGTTCGGCAATAGACTGCAGGTTTTTACCCGGCTCCGTTTTTGGCCCGGTAGAGTGGCGCACGACCAGACGAGCCGGAAGGATAGAAGAAGTATGAGATGTCTCGCGATCGCCGCTATCGAGAAGGCGCCGGACGGCCTCTTTTCCTTGTAAATCAAGATCCAGCGAAACGGTGGTGAGCGCCGGGTAAAAGAACGAACTCTCATAGGTGTCATCATAACCAATAACCGATTTTTCCCCCGGAATCGGCACCTGATGTTGGTGAAACGCGCTCAGTACGCCCAGCGCCATCTGATCGTTACCCACCAGAACGGCGGTAAAGTTTGGCGTCTCCCGCAGCATTTGCAGCGCGCCGGCATAGCCGCTCTGCGCATCCCAGTTACCGCGAATCACCGTGACCGGCTGCAGGCCATATCCCTCAAGGGTCTCAATCCAGCTTTTCAGACGCAGTTTAGCCGATACCGAGCTTTCCGGGCCGGCTAGCAGCGCGATCTCCCGATGCCCCATTTCATAGAGATATTTGACGCTGGCCCGGGTGCCGTCAGCCGGGTTAAACGAAACGTTAAACACGGAGCTGTAGGGGTCAACATCTAAAAACAGACAGACGATATCATCGTTATCAGCGGCAATTTTTTGAGCCAGTTCAGTCTCCAGCGGCACGTTGATGATGACCTTATCCACCAGCTGAGACTTAAGTTCATTAATGGAATCTTGAATACTTTGGTTGACGCTCTCATCGATCATGGAGATGAGCACCTGATAGCCTTCCACATTCGCATAGCGTTTTACCGCAGCAGCCACCTGAGAAGGCGCGTGCAATGCGAGGGAGATGGTGACCAGGCCCACGGTGCGGCTTTGCTTTCCTACCAGCTGCTGCGCCAGGCGGTTTGGGACATAGCGCAGCTCCTCAATGGATTTCTCCACCTTGCTGCGTGTGGCTTTGGATACATTAGCAGATTTATTGAGTACCCTGGACACGGTCTGATAGGAGACGCCCGCATGGCGAGCAACGTCTTCTAAGGTCGCGCTTTTAGACTTCATAGTCCGGTTCCTTATGTTGTTATCCCTGGATTGTAACAGGGGCAATGTGAAAAAACGCTCATCGCCGCGTCCCCCGAACCACAATCATCACAAAAAGTATTACGCTCACAATACAACAAATTGTGAATGGACTCACTAGTCGTTACAAAACCCGCCAATTTATTTGCAGTTAATCACACTATAGCGATCATTTAATTGCCTGAATTCGGGTTTAGGCATTTTATGACATCGGTTATGTGAACGTAATACAAAACAATAAGAGGATAGACATGAACACTACGCTGCGCACACTCTCCGCTGCGTTGGCCGCTGCGCTGATTTCACCATCCGTGTTTGCTGCTTCCGCCACGCTTCCGGGTATCGATTTTCATGGCTATATGCGCGCCGGGGTTGGGGTCTCCGGCGACGGTAGTCAGGCCGAATGGCAAAAAAACAAAATTGGCCGTCTGGGTAATGAGTCCGATACCTACGGCGAGCTGGAGCTGGGATCAGAGGTCTATAAGAAGAATGACGTTAGCTTCTATCTTGATAGCATGGTCAGCATGGTCTCTGACGGTTCTAACGATAACGAAACCACGCTCGATGATGATGCCCAATTCGGCCTGCGCCAGCTCAACCTGCAAATCAAAGGGCTGGTCCCCGGCGATCCGAACGCGGTCATTTGGGGCGGTAAACGCTACTACCAGCGCCACGATCTCCACATCATTGATACCAAATACTGGAACATTTCCGGATCCGGTGCCGGGATCGAAAACTATACGCTCGGCCCGGGGGCCGTTTCATTTGCCTGGATCCGCGGAGATGCCAATGACGTCGACTACCGCGTCGATGGCGATAGCAACGTCAACATTAACTACCTCGACCTGCGCTACGCAGGCTGGAAGCCGTGGGCCGGTTCGTGGACCGAATTTGGTATCGACTACGCGATGCCGAATACCACTAAAAAGCAGGACTCCTACGGTGGTCTATACGATGCTGAAAACGGCGTCATGCTGACCGGTGAAATCAGCCAGGATATGCTGGGTGGTTACAACAAAACGGTGCTGCAGTACGCCAACAAAGGGCTGGCGCAGAACATGGTTTCCCAGGGCGGCGGCTGGTACGACATGTGGAACTACGTCAATGACGCCACCGGATACCGCGTGATTAATACCGGTTTAATTCCGATTACCGAAAAGTTCTCCATTAACCACGTTCTCACCTGGGGCTCCGCGGACAACAT
Source organism: Klebsiella sp. CN_Kp106 (assembly GCF_040064575.1). Classification (NCBI taxonomy): domain Bacteria; kingdom Pseudomonadati; phylum Pseudomonadota; class Gammaproteobacteria; order Enterobacterales; family Enterobacteriaceae; genus Klebsiella; species Klebsiella sp. CN_Kp106. Next base: position 238,556 of record NZ_JBEAIG010000001.1, read on the forward strand.
CACCGATTACACGGATAAAACGCGCATGCTGTCGCTGGTGGCTCGTGGGCAGTATCAGTTCACCGAATACGTGCGCCTGATTGGCGAAGTGGGCGGCTTTTACCAAAAAGATAGCTACAAGAACAATACTGATTATAAGCAGGCCGGTGAGAAATATACCATCGCGCTGGGCCTGGCCGATGGCCCTGACTTTATGTCTCGCCCGGAACTGCGCATTTTCGCTTCGTATCTGAATGACTCTGAAAACGGTAAACCGTTCGAAGATCAAACTGCCAATAATACGTGGAACTTTGGTGTACAGGTCGAGGCCTGGTGGTAGTCGTCATTTAACTGTTTTATCTCCAGCTGTAAGGTCGTTAATTACCCTCCGGTAATCATTATTGCCATTGAATGCTTTGTTTTCTTTTCGGGATAACTCATTATTGCGTTATCCCGTTTTATTTTATTTACGGCTGGCAAAGTGTTCGTCAAGTAATTGACGCAAAGCATCCGACTGTTTACCGAAAATAGCATGCTCCTGCTGCCCAAGGATAATAACGCCAAGCGCTCCCTGCTGCTGTAGCGCCTGAGAGTCAACAATCGACAGATTATTCACCGTGACGCGTAAGCGGGTGATACAGGCGTCAACGTTGACAATATTCGCCTCGCCGCCAAAAGCCTGAATTAAACGTTCAATCTGTTGTTGTTCCGCCGGGCTTAACGTTACCGCCGGACGAGACTGGGAGAAATAATTCAGAAAGGATTTTAAACTCACCATAATAGACTCCTGATAAGCAGATAAAAAAACGCCTGCTCTTGCGAGCAGGCGTGGATAGAGAAAAATTACGCGTGACGGCTGAGAATGCGGCAATCCCACGCTTTTAAGGTCAACGGCGCGTTCAGTGCCGCGCCGGTGAGGCTGTCCTGATAGCCCTGCGGTAAGGTCACCTGCTGCTGCTGCGCGCTGTAGTTTTGCAGGAACACGTAGGTGGTCTCACCGTCCGTCCGTGCGGTCGCCACCACGCCCGGCGGGAAATCGGCTGCCACCGCACGCGGCAGCGACAGCTCTTTACTTATGGCGGTGAAGAAGTCCCGCTGGAAAGCCAGATCGTTGCGCGAAGCGACGTGCCAGGCCTTACCTTTACCCACGTGATTGACGGTAACCGCCGGTCTTCCCGCGTAAAAATCATCGCGGTAGGTCGCCAGCGGCTGCGCCGTTTCGGCATGGATCAGTTCACACAGATGGCGTACCTGATACGGTCCCTGCAGGCCCCCTTCATTGCCCGCCAGCCCCTGTACCAGGTTGCGTTCGCCGTCGTTCAGGCAGTCAATCTCTTCCGCCCAAATGCCCAGCAGTTTACGCAGCGGGCCCGGGAAACCGCCGAGATGGCAAAGGTCGGATTCGTTAACAATACCCGTCCAGTATGTTGTAACTAAATGACCACCGTTAGCCACAAACGCTTCGGCGCGTTCGGCAAATCCCTCACGAACCATATACAGCATTGGCGCAATGACCAGTTGATAAGCGCTCAGGTCAACGTCAGCATCGATAACATCAACCGCAATCCCCTGCTCCCAGAACGGACGGTAATGTTCGTTGACGGTATTTTCATACTCCATGCCGAGATTTCGCGGCCCCTGTGCATCATCCAGCGCCCAGCGGTTTTGCTGGTCGAAGATAATCGCCACTTTCGCATCCGTCCGGCAGCCCACGACGCCCGGCAGCTGGCTTAACATCTCGCCGAGCGCCGTCACTTCACGACCCACGCGCGTATCCAGATGACCGACATGATCGATAATCGCGCCATGAAACTTCTCAACCGAACCGCGGCTCTTACGCCACTGGAAGTACTGCACCGAATCCGCGCCGTGCGCCACCGCCTGCAGAGAAGAGAGAATATGCATTCCCGGTTTCTTCAGCTTACTGGTCAGCTGCCAGTTGGTCGCGCTCGGGGTGGATTCCATTAACACAAACGGTTTGCCGCCCTTCAGGCTGCGCATCATGTCATGATACATAGCGGTGTAGCAGGCCAGCGTGGTTTCATCTTTATCACGGTGCCACATGGGGTAGCTGTCCCATGAGATAAAGTCCAGCACCTGCGCCAGCTGCCAGTAGTCGTAATCGTAGAAATACTCCATAAAGTTGGTTGTTACCGGCAGCGCAGCATTCGCCGCTTTCAGCGGCGCAATTTCGTGGCGGCAGAAGTCCGTCACCTGAGCGGTATTGAAGCGATGCCAGTCCAGGTTCAGACCATGAATGGAGACTTCCCCCTGCGGGGCCGGAGATTCGATCTGCGACCAGTCGCTGTAGGTGTGGCTCCAGAAGGTACTCCACCAGGCGTGATTGAGGTTATCCAGCGTTTCATAGCGCGCTTTCAGCCAGTCGCGGAAACGCTCCTGGCACAGGCTGCAGTGGCACTCTCCGCCGTATTCATTGGAGATATGCCAGCCCAGCACCGCCGGATGCTGCGAGTAGCGCTCCGCCAGCAGGGAATTTATTTTCAGGGTTTTATCACGGTAGACCGGCGACGACATACAGTGGTTATGACGTCCACCGTGCAGCGCAGGCACCCGATCGCGACCGACGCGCAGGACCTGAGGATATTTCTGCGACATCCAGGCCGGGCGCGCGCCGCTTGGGGTCGCGAGAAAGACATGAATGCCGGCGGCATAGAGTTTATCCAGGATACTGTCCAACCAGCCAAACTCAAATACGCCTTCCTGAGGTTCAAGTTTCGCCCAGCTAAATATCCCTACCGACATAACATTACATTTTGCCTGCTGCATCATGGCAATATCTTTATCGATAATATCGGGATAGTTCTCCCACTGCTCCGGGTTATAGTCGGCGCCATGCAATAGCGCATTGACCTTCGGACTCAAAGGCGCAAATTTTTTCATAATAAACATCCTGAAGTGTAAAGCTGAATAATTAATTGAATACCTTCATCGACGGCAATGCTTTTCCCTGGCAATCAAACAGCGCCTGATTTTCCCGGGCATTCCCCTCTTTCCATTCATCATGGATATATTTCATTCCGGCAGGCGTCGCCCAGGTATTTCCCGGTACGGCAATCCACGTCGGCTCCCAATAAAAAATACCTTTACCGCGGTGGTCCGGTACGTCCGCAACGGCCTGCATTAAGTCGTGAATATAATTATATTGCCCCTGTACGGTGGCAGGATAACCGCCATCCTTTTCCTCTTTCGCCTGGAAACTATTTTCGGCGTTGTCGCAGTTTTCCAGGGTATAGGCGTAAGCGGCTTCCACCACTATCACGTCTTTGTTATAGCGCTTGCTGATATCGTCCATATTGGCTTTCAGCGCGCTAATCGGACCATTCCAGTAGGTGTACATCGACAGACCAATGATGTCGTAAGGCACGTTGCGCTTGCTGATTTCATCAAACCACCAGCGGAAGGTGTCGTTTTTCGTGCCTTCGGCCAGATGAAGCATAATTTTAATCTGCTCGCCGCCGGTGAGGTTTTCCTTCAGGCCGTCAATGGCGGCGTTAAGCAGCCCCGCCAGGCGATCGAACTCGCCGCCGCCCTGCCCCCAGCTTTTGCCCTCCGGCCACAGCATACCGCCGTTGATCTCGTTGCCGATCTGGACCATATCCGGCAGCACCCCCTCCTGCTTAAAGCGGGCAATCGTGTCGCGGGTGTAGTCGTGGATCGTGGTTTTCAGCTGCGGATAATCCATTTTCTCCCAGGCCTTCGGCTTGAACTGCTTGCCCGGATCGGTCCAGAAATCGCTGTAGTGGAAATCAAGCAGCAGCTTCATACCCTGCGCTTTTGCGCGCTTCGCCAGCGCCAGCGTCGCCGCCAGATCGTTATCGCCGCCGCCGTAACGCTGACCCTGGGCGTCTTTTGGATCCACCCACAGGCGCAGGCGAACATAGTTCACGCCGTCGGCCTTCAGAATCGCGATCGGATCCTGCGGCTGATTGTTGTGGTTAAAGAACTTCGCGCCGTGCTTTTCCGCATCCAGCAGCGTAGAGATATCCGCGCCTTTAATAAAATCAGCGGGCATATTGCTAAACGCCTTCGTTTGCAGCGCATCTGCCGCCAGCGTACCGGCGGAAAAACAGCATGCCAGAGAAACAGCAAGCCACGCGGGTGTTAATCTTTTCATGGGGTTATCCTTTTGTACTGCCTGAGGTGAGGCCGGAAACAAAGTATTTTTGTAGCGCCAGATAGAGAATTGCCACCGGGACGGCAATCAGCACCGCGCCCGCCGCGTAGGTGGTATAGCTGGCGCCCATTTTCTGCGCCACCAGGTTATACAGGCCAATCGGCAGCGTGTATTTATCCGGGGTACGCAAAATGGTGCTGGAGAGGATGAAATCCCCCAGCGGGCCGGTAAATGAAAACAGCGCCACCACCGCCAGAATCGGCTTCGACAGCGGCATAATGATTTCGATAAAGATGCGGAAGCTGCTGGCGCCATCCATCCGCGCGGATTCATCCAGATCTTTGGGGATCGCGTCCAGATACCCCTTCATGAGCCAGGTATTCATCGGGATCATGCCGCCAACGTAGATCAGCACCAGCGCCAGATGGCTATTGATCAACCCCAGCAGCTGAGAGAGAACAAAGATCGCAATCAGCGCCGAGAACTGCGGGATCATCTGCAGCAGCAGAAACAGCATCAGCCCGTTCTGCCGCCCTTTGAAACGAAAACGGGAGAACGCATAGGCCGTGAAGCTCACGCTGATTAAGGTCAACGCCATGGTCATGAAGCTGATTTTCATCGAGTTCCAGTACCAGGTGAGATAATTCACATTGCCGTTAAACAGATCCGCGTAATGCTGGAACGACAGGTTTTCAGGAATAATCGACGTACTCAGCAGACTGTTCCCGGCGTTCAGAGACGCCCCTACCGTCCAGACCAGCGGATATATAATGATCGTCGATACAAAGAGGACCACCAGCCAGGTGAGAGACAGGCGAATCCACTTTTCGCGTTTAATACTCGGTGATTTAGCCATGTTGCTTCCCTTACGCCATGTCGTCGTTTTTGAAGGATTTCGTGGCGCGGAACTGCCACAACGCCAGGCCGACGACAAAAATCGACAGCAGAATCGTGATGGTGGCCGCGATGGCGTATTGCGAAGACGACATCGTTAATTTGTAGATCCACGACACCAGAATATCCGTACCGCCGGCATTCGACCCGGCTACCGCCGGTCCGCCGTTATTGAACAGGTAGATGATATTGAAGTTGTTAAAATTGAAGGTGTACTGAGTGATGATGATCGGCGCAATGGAGTAGAGCACCAGCGGCAGAGTAATGGTCCGCAGGCGGGTAAACGCGCTGGCGCCATCCATGGTGGCCGCTTCATACAGATCGTCCGGGATCGCCTGCAGGACGCCGGTGGTCATGGCGAAAACAAACGGAAAGCCCAGCCAGGTTTGCATCATGATCAGCGCCGTTTTAGTCCAGAACGGGTCGGTCAGCCAGGCCTTCGGCGTGATGCCAAAGAAGGACAAAATGGCGTTGTTAATCACCCCGAATGAATCATTGAACATGCCGGCAAAAACCAGAATCGTCACGAAGCCCGGCACCGCCCACGGCAGAATGAAAATTGTGCGGATCATCGGCTTAAAGCGCAGATCTTTCTGGTTGACCAGAATCGCCAGCAGCACGCCGACGGTACATTGCAGGGTCGTCGCCAGCAGCGTCCACACCACCGTCCACTGCAGTACGTCAAAGAAGGTCGAGCGCCAGATGGATAATGTGAAAATATTGATGAAGTTTTTGAATCCCACCCAATCCACCAGCTTCGCCGGCGGCGTGTGATAAAGGTTGTAGTTAGTAAAGGCGATAGCAAAACCAAACAGGATCGGGAAGATGACCACAAACACCAGCAGTATGAAGCCGGGCGTGATCATCAGATACGGGAAACCCTCGCTGAGCAGCATCTGATACTGCTTGCGTACGCTATTCAGCGCCATGCCTTCATCGCGCTTTTTGCCGTTAACCCAGGCATCGCGCAGCGAGAGGAAATAGACCAACAAACCGAATGCGATAATCAGTACGCTGATTATCCCTTCCGCCAGCAGGAAAATAGAGTTATCCCGCGGAACTTCCTCGCCTAAGGTATATAACCCCCACAGGCCTTCGCTGAGAAAGTCATAGAAAATGCTCATAAAACTGCTCAGCAGCACCAGGAAGACAATCCCCTTCAGCCACTGGCGGTGATAAAACTGCCCAAAACCCGGCACGATAGCCAGCAACAGGCCGCACCACGCATGGCGTCCTGCGCCGCGCGCTTCGGCAATATTTTCGCTGGGATTGATAATCACACACGACTCCTTCTGAAAACGGGAGGACGGCCCTCCCGTTCTGTTACATCACCGAATTATTGATTGCTGGCCTGCATGGCTTCGATCTGCATCTTGATCTGCTTTTCAGCGTTATCGAGCGCCGCCTTCGGCTCCTGTTTACCGGTCAGGCTAAGCTCGAGCGCGGCGTTCGCCGGGCCCCATACCTCACCCATTTCCGGGATCCCGGGCATCGCCGTCGCCCGCGCTGACTGCACCGCCACCGCGCTGGCCTTTTCGTCATTCTTAATCAGCGGATCGTCAATCATGGCCTTCAGCGGCGGGATTTCTCCGGTGGCGACATAGCGAGCTTTCACGTACTGCGGCTGGTTGATGAACTCGATAAACTGCTGCGCCAGCGCTTTATCTTTACTCCACGTCGAGACGACATAGCCCTTCACGCCGAGGAAGGAGCTCATCGGTTTGCCATCCGGCAGCGTCGGCAAAGGCGCGACGCCATAATGAATGCCTGCCGCTTCATACGGCTGGAAGGCCCACGGGCCGTTAATCACCGCAGCCGCTTTCTTCTCGGTGAACAGCGAGTCGATGGCGTTCAGCCCGTTATCGCCGAGGATCCCCGCCGGGAATACCTTGTCGGTGTAGAATTTTTTCAGGAAAGTCACCGCTTCCACCGCGCCTGGCTTATTCAGGCCGACATCCTGCGGGTTGAAGCTGCCTTTGTCGTTTTTGCCAAAGATATAGCCGCCCATTGGGCCAATAGCGCCCCAGCTGTAATAGATCTGGTCAAACTTCGCCAGCAGGCCGTACTTACCCTCTTCGCGCTGCTGCTTCGAATAGTCGAACCAGTCCTGCAGGCTATCCAGCGGCTTATCGATCAGGTCTTTGTTGTAAATCAACACCAGGGTTTCCACCGCTTTCGGTACGCCGTAAAGCACGTTATCCATATGGAACGCGTTGATTGATGCCGGCGTAAAGGCCTCCTGCTTCGCCTGGTCCAGCGTCAGGGGAGACAGCAGTCCCTGGACGACCGCACCGCCTAGCTGGTCATTAGGGATCACCAGCACGTCCGGGCCAATGCCCGCCGGGCCATCAAGGCGCAGCTTTTCCAGCTGCTGGGCGTACGGCATTTCCTGCACGTTCACCTTAACGTTGAACTGCTTTTCAAAATCGCTTACCGCGGCCTTAATGCCGTCGGATTTTTTGATGTCTTCCCAGACGTTGAGCTGTCCGGCCGCGTGCGCCTGCAGGCTAACCAGCTGCCCGGCAGCCAGAGTAGTAAGGATCAGTGCAGCAAGAGTGTTCTTTTTCATTATCAACCTCATGTGAAGGTATAACAATTTAATGGTTTTTATTGGGCGATGTGACTTCCGAGAATCTTTCAGTTAACTGATAAACGGTGATTCATAAACAAATATGCCGTTATTCCTGATTTGTTATACGGTACGCTTTGAATGCTGACAAAACTACTGAAAGCTGCCAGTTGTGTGATCGTGATTGCAGAAATGAAACATCGATATAGGGCGCTAAAACTCTGGAAGTTATAGTCACTGCATGATTTTAGTGTCGTTGAGCATCGCCCGGCTGAATTGTTACACGTTATACAAATAATGCGTCACAGCCCAAATCCCAACGGCAAAAACGGCTACTAACCCGGGGAGTGTTGATGTCCAATATACGACTGAGGAATGTCACCAAACGGTTCGGCAGTACAGTGACGCTGCATCAGGTAAATCTTGATATTGAAGATGGCGAGTTTGCGGTTTTCGTCGGTCCGTCAGGCTGCGGCAAATCGACGCTACTGCGAATGATTGCCGGTCTCGAAGAGGTGAGCGAAGGTGAAGTGCTTATTGGCGATGAGGTGATGAATGATGTCGTTCCTGCCCATCGCGGCGTCGCCATGGTATTCCAGTCCTATGCGCTCTACCCGCATATGACGGTAGCGGAAAATATGGGCTATGGCCTGAAGGTGAATAAAGTGCCAAAAGATGAAATTCGCCGCCAGGTTGAAATGGTGGCGAAAACGCTGCAGCTCTCTCATCTGCTGGATCGCAAACCTAAGCAGCTTTCCGGCGGCCAGCGCCAGCGCGTGGCGATCGGTCGCGCCATCGTGCGTAATCCACGGGTGTTTATGTTTGATGAACCCCTCTCCAACCTGGATGCCGAGCTGCGCGTTGAGATGCGCCTGCATATTGCTAAACTGCATCATGAACTCAAAACCACCATGGTTTATGTCACCCACGATCAGGTTGAAGCGATGACGCTGGCCGATAAAATCGTGGTGATGAACTACGGCAAAGTTGAGCAGATGGGTTCGCCGATGTCGCTGTATTACAACCCGGTCAATAAGTTCGTTGCGGGATTTATCGGTTCGCCGAAAATGAACTTCCTGCCCGCGACGGTCACCGCATGGCAGCCGGGCCAGCTTAGCGTGAAGATGGCGCAAGATCATAATCTGACGCTCAATATCACCACATCGCCGCTGCAGCCCGGCGCTGCCGTTACCCTCGGTATTCGCCCTGAACATCTCTCAACTGATGTGAATATCGGTACCGTAGTTGAGTTTCAATGTGAAGTCGTGGAGAGACTGGGTAACAACACCTATCTGTTCGGCCAGTGCTACGGCCACGATAACGTCAAAATTCTGCTGCCCGGCGACGTTCATTTCCGTCCATGGCAGAAGATAAGGGTCGCGTTTGACGATCGCTACTGCATGGTCTTCGACGAAAACGACCAGCGGATTAGCGCTGACATCGCTGCGCCGGACGCCCATTAAGCGCAACATATGACTGTCATGATTGCGCTTTAGAATATGAATCTGTGCTGACAACGCTTATTGCCAGCATACCAGCCCTCGTTTTTCTCCGCGACGCTCCAGGCCTTGGGCGTCGCGGTTCATCCACTGTTAGCCCGAATTCGTTGCTATCTTGCGGTTCGGGCCTTTTTCTACCCCGTGCTGAACCCTCTTTTATCTTTCGCGTATACTCATCGAACCCCTCAATAAAATAAGGAAATACTCATGACGACCCGGCATCAGGTGAGTCTGGTTACAGGGGTATTGATACTCGCCATTATCCTGCCGGTCGCGCTGAGCATCTGGCTGGCAATGCAGCAGGCCAAAGAGCAATTTTATAGCGAACTGGACAACTTTTCCGTCCGCGTACTGGCCCGCGTTCAGCAGGTTGCCGATCAGGCAAGAGAGGCGCTGAACGAAGCTGATGCGCATGCGGCTACCACCTGCAGTCCGCAGCATTTGCTCACGATGCGACGGATCGCCTATACCCATCGCTACGTTCAGGAAGTGCTGTGGTTACATGAGGGTATTCCGCAGTGCTCTTCCCTCGAAGATCATCAGGTTTCGGTTACCTTTCCTGCTCCCGACCATATCACGGCCGATGGCTATCGTACCTGGCTTACCTCAGTTAACGACCTGGGTCTGAAACATAAAATGACGGCCATGGGCAGCGAGCATCACGTGGTGATGATCGATCCCGTGTCGTTTATCGATGTCATTCCATTAGGCCATGAAGAGATTCACACGCTCTTGTTCGGCACGCAGCACGATCAAATCATCATTAGCAGTAAACCGCTCAACGCTGCCGTCTGGGAGAAAATTAAGCATCAGTATGCCAGGACCCTAACCCTCGATAGCACCGTTTATCGTCTTCATCGTCTCCCGGAGCTGGGGCTGGCCATTGCCACCTGGTCCTCGACGGTGCCGCTGCAGAAAAAGCTACATCAGCAGCTGATGCTGTGGCTGCCGATTGGTCTGTTCACCAGCCTTCTGGCCTCATTTCTGCTGCTTCGCCTGCTGCGGAGGCTGCGCTCACCGCGTAATGGGATGCTGGACGCGCTGAATTCTCATGCCATCCAGGTTTATTACCAGCCCATTATTTCGCTGCAGAGCGGAAAGATCGTCGGTGCAGAGGCGCTTGCTCGCTGGAGGCAGCCCGATGGCAGTTTCTTATCGCCGGATATTTTTATTCCGCTTGCCGAACAAACCGGGCTGATTACCCGCTTAACCGAAGATATTGTACGAAAAATTTTTACCGATCTCGGTACCTGGCTGCGGCAGCGCCCGGAGATACATATCTCGATAAACCTGTCGGTTGATGATTTGCGTTCGCCAAGGCTGCCGATGCTGTTACAAGAGCAGCTTCAGCGCTGGGGCATCAGCGCTCAGCAGATCATTCTGGAAATCACCGAGCGCGGTTTTGTCGACCCGCAAACCACTCTGCCAGTCATCGCCGGCTATCGTCAGGCCGGACACCGTATCTCCATCGATGACTTCGGCACCGGCTATTCCAGCCTGAGCTATTTACAAAAGCTGGACGTTGATACCCTGAAAATCGATAAAGCATTTGTCGATACGCTGGAGTGTGAATCGCTGACGCCGCACATCATTGAAATGGCGAAAGCGCTCAATCTGGCGACCGTCGCAGAAGGCGTCGAAACCGAAAGCCAACGCGACTGGCTGCGCATGCATGGCGTGCTGTATGCCCAGGGCTGGCTTTATAGTAAGGCGCTGCCAAAAGAGAAATTTATTCTGTGGGCCGAGAATAACCTCAAGGCGTATTCATCACCGTCCGGAACACATGATGACTGAGCCTATTTCAGATAGGATTTTATCACCTGCATCACCACATCAAGGTCAGCCTCACGCTGACCTTCTTCCGGCTCCTTCACGACATGATCCGTTAAATGCCCCTGGATAACCTGCATCATCATGCCGTTTACCGCACCGCGAATGGCAGCCAGCTGCTGTAGAACCTCTGCGCATTCATGCTCGCGGTTAAGCATTTTTTCCAGCGCGGCGCTTTGCCCCTGAATTTTCTTCAATCGGGTCAATAACATCTTCTTGTGACGAACGGTATGTGACATTTCGCGATCCACTATTTGATTAATCGATCGTTTCCACTAACGACCCTTGTATGTAATCAGAACAGCATAACATGCCCTACTCCCCCGGAGTATTTTTCTACTGGGGGGTAGTATTTATGTACTGGGGGGGAGTAGCATACAAGCACTTTTTAGTTAGGGATCACGTTATGAACGATTTCGCTTCACTCCTGCAGCAGGGCAACGCCTGGCTATTTATTCCCAGCGCGATTCTGCTGGGCGCGCTGCACGGCCTTGAGCCCGGGCACTCAAAAACCATGATGGCGGCATTTATCGTGGCGGTGCGCGGAACATTAAAGCAGGCGGTGCTGCTGGGGCTGGCGGCGACGGTATCGCATACGGCGGTGGTCTGGCTGGTGGCCATGGCAGGCCTGTGGTTCGGCCGCGGCTGGAATGCACAAACGTCGGAACCCTGGTTTCAGCTAATCTCAGGGGGCCTTATCGTACTGATTGCCTGCTGGATGCTGGCGCGTACCTGGCGCGAATCGCGTTCACATACCCATACCCATGACCATGAACATGAACATGAACATGAACATGAACATGAACATGAACATGAACATGAACATCATCACGATCGCCACCTTGCGTATCAACATCATCCTCACGCTCACCAACCTTCGCGGGTTGCCGCCGATGACTGGCAGGACGCCCATCAGCGCGCGCATGCGCAAGCGATCAATCGCCGCTTTAACGGCCAGCGGGTCACCACCGGGCAGATCGTCTTGTTCGGACTGACCGGGGGACTCATTCCCTGCCCGGCATCCATTACCGTGCTGCTCATTTGCCTGCAGTTGAAAAAGTTCTCGCTGGGGGCAACCCTGGTACTGGGGTTTAGCGTTGGGCTGGCGATCACCCTGGTGGCTTCCGGCGCAATTGCCGCCCTCAGCCTGAAGCACGTGGCAAACCGCTGGCCCGGGCTGAACGATCTCTCGCGCAAAGCGCCGTGGATTTCCGGCACCCTGATTATGGTGGTGGGTTTTTATATGCTGCTGCATGGCTGGAGTCATCTGTAGCGCGTCTATCGCCATCCCCAAAAGCTATGGGGATGGCAAAGATGAATTACTCATCCAGAAGCGGGGCAAAGCCGCCGTATATCATTCGTTTTCCATCAAAGGGCATCGATTCGCCAAACTCTTTCATCCGCGGGTCGGCCATCATTTTGGCATTCGCGGCATCGCGAACCTCTTTAGAGGGATACTCAATCCAGCTGAACACCACCTCTTCACTCTCTTCCGCTTTCACCGCCAGGCGAAAATCGGTCAGCTTGCCATCCGGGACATCATCCGCCCAGCACTCGACCACGCGGAGTGCGCCAAACTCTTTAAATAATGGCGCGGCCTTTGCTGCCATCTCGCGGTATGCCTCCTTATTTTCCGCCGGTACGGCAACGACAAAACCATCAACGTACTTCATGAGTCTGCTCTCCGAAGTGAACAGTACGGCCGGAGAATCCGGCCGTATCTGAATTGATAAGTTTAGTCTCCAGGTCTGATGGCAGCGTAAAATCAGGAGATAGCCTCACCGGGTTTCGCCAGAGCCTTCCGCGCGGCTGGCTGATGAAACCACGGCAGGCACAGCTGGATTAGCGGGCCGATAGTTAACGCATAGAGTACGGTTCCCACGCCAAACTTGCCGCCCATCATCCAGCCAATCAGCAGGACCGAAACTTCAATCGCGGTGCGGATACCGCGCAGCGACCACCCCGTACGAGCATGCAGACCGGTCATCAGCCCATCGCGCGGCCCGGGACCAAAGCCCGCGCCAATATACATCCCCGTCGCCAGCGCATTCAGTACGATAGCGCCCGCCAGCAGCAGGCTACGCGCCACCAGCGAATCCAACGGCGGCAGCACGGCTAAGGTCGCGTTTGCCGCCAGCCCCAGCACAATCACGTTGCTCACCGTACCCAGCCCCGGCATTTGCCGTAGCGGGATCCACAGCAGCAGCACTGCCGCTCCCGTCAGGATCATGACCGTACCAAAATCCAGATTAAACTGCTTACCGATCCCCAGATGAAAAACATCCCACGGATCGGCCCCCAGATTGGCATGCACAAATAACGCGGTCGACACGCCGTACAGGACCAGACCAATGTAAAGTTGCAGCAAGCGACGTACCATTTTTCACCTCAGGGCAATTGCGATTTCCCTTATCATCAGTAAAAATGGATTGATAATTAATGGCCAGTTTTTAAAAAGTGGATTGCCATGTTATCTCGTCGCTTTGGTGCACAATCGCTGGTACGGCTGCTCGGTCACTGGCAGGAGTCCACTTCTCGCACGCCTATCTGGCGTCAGCTTGCAGAAGCGCTGCGCCTGCTCATTCTCGATGGCCGCCTGGCGCTGGAAACGCGACTGCCCGGCGAACGTGAACTGGCGGCTGCCCTGAATATCAGCCGCACCACGGTTGCCAGCGCGCTCGGTCAGCTTCGGGAAGAAGGCTATCTCTACAGCCGTCAGGGAAGCGGTTCGCGGATCGCCTTGCCGGAGCGTCCGGTAGAGGCGGCGGCCAAACAAACGGACCCGCTATCGGTGAATCTGGCCGTTGCCGCCCTTAGCGCCGGCCCCGAGATCCATCAGGCCTACAGCCAGGCCTTAAAGATCATGCCTGAACATTTATCCAACACCGGTTACGATCAACAAGGGCTCCCGCTTCTGCGCGAAGCCATCGCCCGCCGCTATAGCGAACGCGGGCTGCCAACCCGCAGCGATGAAGTGATGATCGTCAACGGGGCGCTTAGCGGCTTTGCGCTGGTACTGCGTTTATTCACCGGGCCCGGCGATCGGGTGGTGGTGGATGCGCCAACTTACCCCATGGCGCTTAGCGCGATACAGGGCGCATCATGTCGTCCGGTTAGCGTGGCGTTACCGCAGCAGGGATGGGATTGCGATGGTCTGGCGGCAACGATTGCCCAAACGGCTCCGCGTCTGGCCTGGCTGATGCCGGATTTTCATAATCCCACCGGCCGCTGTATGGATAGCGCAACGCGCCAGCGGGTAGCGGACATCGCCGCACAAACCCGCACCACGCTGGTGGCAGACGAAACAATGGTGGATTTATGGTATGACGCCCCGCCGCCGCCGCCTTTAGCGGCATTTAATCCTGATGCCCCGGTGATAACCATCGGTTCAGCGGGAAAAAGCTTCTGGGGCGGCCTGCGCATAGGTTGGATCCGCGCTTCTTCACGAACCATTGCTTCGCTAGTTCAGGCCCGCGACTCTCTCGATCTCGGCTCCCCGCTGCTGGAACAGCTGGCCTGCTGCTGGTTGCTTGAGAATGAGCACAGGCTGCTACCGTCACGGCGCGCCATGCTGGCGACTCGCCGGGATATGTGCGGCGCGCTGATGGCGGAATATTTTCCCCACTGGCACTTCACGCCGCCGGAAGGAGGACTCTCTTTTTGGGTGGAATTACCGGGAATGCTGGCGACGCTCTTTTCCGTTCGCGCTGAAAGCCGGGGAATTCACATCGGGACGGGAACTCGCTTTGGCCTGGCCGGCGCGTTTGATCGCTATTTGCGTTTGCCCTTTACCCTTTCGGATGACGAACTGCGCAGCGCGTTTACGACATTGCAGCCGTTGTGGCATAGTCTGACTGAGCAGAAAGAGAGTTTCCGCCTGAGGAAAATCATTTAAGAAAATATCGACGGGCTGGAGCCAGCCCGTCAAAAACCATCATCCATGACGCATATGAGATGTTTTTATAAAATTGCGCTTCAATTTTGTCTTTCTGACGTGTCAGCCCGATGACAAAATTGCAATAGTTTCATTAATGCTGACGCGGGATCGGAAACCCTTTCAGAGAAATAATAAAGCCGTCTTCATCTTTTTTTATTTTTGCCCCTGTGTCACACCAGTCGGAGGCAATGCGAAAGAACTCATCGCTACCGATATTCCAGTTCAGGCGTACGTGCTTAACGTATCCGGAACGCAGCATATCGCAGGCTTCGCTATAGTTGCTGGCTGTAGAGAGTTGTTGTTTCATTTTTTCTTCTTCAGAATTTTACGTAATGCTTTGATTTCTTTAGGGGTTAATGGAGACGCTTCCTCTTCGGTATGCTGGCTATCGATATCTTCTTCCGAAACCCCCGCCTCGTCTGCTGATTCCGCTACCTGAAAGGCCAGCAGCAGCAGTTTCTCCGTAGCTGTTCCTAAATTTTCGTTATTTTCTTCCGCATACTGACGCAGCTTTTCTTTTAACTCGCCATCAATTTTTACGTTCAGAACCACAGTGGTCATAGTCACGCTTCCCGTGAAATAAAATCATCATATAATTAATACACGAAGTTAACATGCTGATCCAGAGATATATTTTTAGCTTATATCAAACAACATTTTCCCATGAATAATCTGCACGTTATATATGACATAAAGATGACAATAATATTTCAGTTAAATTTCAAATTTATGACGTAGTGAATTTTTTGGCATAAAAAATAGAGGGTTTAGAAACCAAAAATACTCACAATATATTTGTGGATATTAAATATGAAGGCTGAGGGAAACCATGGAATGAATGCGAATAGCGAGAGGGCACCCTGAAATGGGTGGGGGCCCTGCCAGCTACATCCCGGCACACACGTCGTCTGCTCTGGCTGCTTCCTTCCGGACCTGACCTGGTAAACAGAGTAGCGTTGCGGGAGAACCAACAGAGCCCCCATTGAGAACGTTAGTTACCTAACGCGCTGGCGCATTATCCCTGCTGAACCCCTGAATTGCAAGCCGCCGGCGATTGGGTGCTGGTTTATTGCGCAAAGTCGCGTCTACAGCGGCTTCTCACCGTAAAATGGCCCCGATCCCCTTATGAGATTGCGAGCACACTCTCAGCGGAAATCCTCGCCAGCGGCCATAATGAGGCTTATCTACCGTCTTTTTTAATCAACGCACTGTCTCAATGGTATATGAATGAGTGAATCACCGCGTTTAATCACTACCCTGGCGATGCCGGCCATCGCCGAAGTGACCGTTTCCTTCCGCGGTTTAAACTTTCTGCGTCCGGAGGTCATCCTCGATTTTGTGACGATTAGCAATAATCAGCTGCTCGCCGTCACCCCGGTCGCGCTGCTCTACTCTACCGTCGGCGTCCTTCAGCACATTGAATTACGTAAACTCCCCATCGACGTCAGCGGTCGCGTGGTGTATCCGATATCAACGCTTAAGCTTCCGGCAATGCGCGCAAAGCTGGTGATTAACGCCCAGTCAAAACGCCTGAAGTTTCTTGAAACACTGCTGAGCAATACGGCGAATGAAAATGTTCATGGCATGCAGGTGCTGGGTCTGGCGCTGGAATTTACCATCGTTAAATCGGCCTGACCCGCTATCTGTACAGCCCGTCATACAACGCTTATCCTGAGCCTTTTCCGGCAACAGGACGTACTATGGATTCTCACGATACTTTTCCGCAGCGGGTCTGGCAGATAGTCGCCTCGATTCCAGAGGGATACGTTGCCACCTACGGCGACATTGCTCATCTGGCGGGTTCACCGCGAGCGGCTCGCCAGGTGGGCGGAGTATTAAAGCGCCTGCCGGAAGGATCGACTCTCCCCTGGCATCGGGTCGTCAACCGCCACGGCGATATCTCCCTTACCGGACCAGATCTGCAGCGCCAACGCCAGGCGCTACTGGCGGAGGGCGTCCAGGTTTCAGGCAGCGGACATATTGATCTCCAGCACTACCGCTGGATTTATTGAAGGCAAAAAAATGCCCCTGTAAAGGGGCATGGTGGGGAGTTACTGGGCAGCAGGAGCGCTGTTGTTCGCCACCGGCACCGCCGTTTGCTGAACCGGCACCAGCACCAGATCGGCCCGGTTACCGCCCTGGTTAATCACCGTCTGCACGGTATCGGTAATAAACATCAGCTGACCGTTAACGGTAATCGCCGCGCTGAGAAGAATGCGGGCATTAGGCTGAATTTGCGCCTGGTTATAGGGCAGGACAAAGTTAAACGGCGCCTGCTTCCCTTCGGTCCTTACCGCTTTTTGCGACAGCACGTGCGCTGGCGCATCGGCCAGAGACGCATCCGACAGGGTTACGGTCAATACCGCGTCCGGCGGTAACGCCACGCGCTGTCGAATATTGATGGTCCCGGATACGTTAGGCTGCTGCTGCGAGGAGCTTAGTGAGGCAATGCCATAAGGATCGGGCGCCGCCTGGTTCGCTGCATTGCTGTTGTGGTTGTTCGCACAGGCAGACAGCGTAGCCGCTACGGCTAAAGCACTTAACATATAGGCAAATTTCATTCTTTTCTCCTTTTCATCCCTTCTTTAACAGGAGTACATCCAGCCACAATCGGGGACAGGACATTAGTATCGTGAATAAGTGTGGCACAGATCTCAGATCTCTTCCTGGAAAAGAGCCCATATTCAGATTATTGAACCCATCGGACCACTTGCGATTCCAGGTTATACTTTGCCTCAATAACGCGCTGCGCCAGGCAGTCATCATTGATTGAGGATAACTATGAGTCAGGCACTAACCCATTTGCTGGCATTGTTAAATCTGGAAAAAATTGAAGAGGGATTGTTCCGCGGACAGAGCGAAGATCTGGGATTGCGACAGGTCTTTGGCGGCCAGGTAGTGGGTCAGGCGCTGTATGCGGCAAAAGAGACGGTGCCCTCAGAACGCCTGATTCACTCGTTTCACAGCTACTTCCTGCGTCCCGGCGATAGCCTGAAACCTATCATCTATGATGTTGAAGTCCTGCGCGATGGCAATAGCTTCAGCGCCCGCCGGGTGGCGGCGATTCAAAACGGGAAGCCCATTTTCTATATGACCGCCTCTTTCCAGGCGCCAGAACCCGGCTATGAACATCAGAAAACTATGCCAGCGGCACCCGCTCCGGACGCGCTTCCCTCCGAAACGGATATTGCCCGCAAGCTGGCCCACCTGCTGCCGCCGCAGGTCAAAGAGAAATTTCTCTGCGATAAACCGCTGGAGATTCGCCCGGTCGAATTCCATAACCCTCTGAAAGGACACGTTGCAGAACCAACGCGTCAGGTCTGGATCCGCGCCAACGGCGTAGTGCCGGAAGATCTCCGCACCCATCAGTCTCTGCTGGGCTACGCTTCGGATTTTAACTTCCTGCCCGTTGCCCTGCAGCCTCACGGCGTCGGTTTTCTGGAGCCGGGCATGCAGGTTGCCACCATCGATCACTCAATGTGGTTCCACCGCCCGTTCAACATCAACGACTGGCTGCTGTACAGCGTTGAGAGCACCTCCGCCTCCAGCGCGCGCGGTTTTGTCCGCGGCGAGTTCTACACTCAGGACGGTACGCTGGTGGCTTCCACGGTGCAGGAAGGCGTCATGCGTAATCGCAACGCATAAAAAAGCAGAGCCTCCCCGAGGGGAGGCTCTGCAGCTTCAGGAGATAACTCGTTTTATCAGGCGTTGTAGGCGTTTTCGCCGTGGCTGTTTACGTCCAGTCCTTCACGCTCTTGATCTTCCGGTACGCGCAGGCCAACGGTCATATCGGCAACCTTGTAACCGATAAAGGCGACGACGCCTGACCAGACGATGGTGATACCGATGCTTTCCAGCTGTACCAGAACCTGATGGCCCATGGTGACGCCTTCCGCGTAGCCCACACCGCCCAGAGAAGTCGCGGCGAAGATACCGGTCAGGATGCAACCTACGATACCGCAGACGCCGTGGACGCCAAACACATCGCACGGGTCATCAACGCGCAGCCAGCGTTTCAGAACGGTGACGCCCCACAGACCCGCAAGGCCCGCAGCGATACCCACAATCAGCGAGCCGCCGACGCCAATGTAGCCACAGGCCGGAGTGATGCCGACCAGACCGGCAATCGCCCCTGAACAGGCGCCCAGCAGTGACGGCTTGCCGCGGGTTGCCCACTCGCCGAAGGTCCATGCCAGGATAGCCGCCGCCGTTGCAACCACGGTGTTAACAAACGCCAGACCGGCAATTTCGTTCGCCGCGCTTGCTGAACCGGCGTTAAAGCCGAACCAGCCAACGTAGAGGATGGCGGTGCCGGTGAAAACCATCGGCAGGTTATGCGGTTTGAACGCTTCTTTACCAAAGCCGACGCGTTTGCCCATCATGTAGGCGCCCACCAGCCCCGCGACCGCGGCGTTGATGTGAACAACCGTACCGCCGGCGAAATCAAGCGCGCCGTGCGTAGCCAACAGACCGCCGCCCCATACCATGTGCGCAATCGGCACATAAGAGAGCGTCATCCATACCACAACGAATATCAGTACCGCCGAGAAGCGAATACGTTCCGCCAGCGCACCGACGATCAGGCCAACGGTAATACAGGCAAAGGAGCCCTGGAAAGCAACGTGGATGTACTGATAGAAGCTCCCCATCAGCGCTTTCAGTTCAATATTTTTCAGCAGTACCCAGTCGAAGTTGCCGAAGAAGCTGCCGCCAGCGCCGAAGGCCAACGTGTAGCCATAAACCACCCACAGTACGCAGACCAGCGCAAACGTCACGATGACCTGCGTCAGCATGGAGAGAACGTTTTTACCGCGGATCAGCCCGCCGTAGAACAGCGCGATGCCCGGAATCGTCATAAACAGCACCAGCGCGGTGCAAATCATCATAAAAGCGTTGTCGGCTTTGTCCGCGACCGCCGGTGCGGCCATCGCCAGCCCCGGAAGGAGAGCCAACGCTCCCAGACCTGTTTTCATTGTTGCTATCTTCATTGTTTCGTTCCCCATCACTGTGTGGTCTGAAAGTTACAGTGCCGCTTCGTCTGATTCGCCGGTACGGATGCGAATCACGCGCTGCAGCTCGGCGACAAAGATTTTGCCGTCGCCAATCTTTCCGGTGTAAGCCGCTTTACTGATGACATCGACGACTTCGTCCAGCTGATCGTCGGCAATCGCGACGTCAATTTTCACTTTCGGCAGAAAATTGACGCTATATTCCGCGCCGCGATAGAGCTCCGCGTGGCCTTTCTGACGGCCGAACCCTTTAACTTCAGTGACCGTCAGGCCCTGAATACCCATTGAAGATAATGCTTCACGCACGTCTTCCAGTTTGAATGGTTTGATTACCACGGTAACCAGCTTCATAAGTCCCCTCCAGTCAGAATTCGGTAATGGCCGCAGCTAACACGTCTCTAATAAAGCAAGGGCTATGCCAGAAATGAAAAAGGACCGCCAGGCGGCCCTTTTTGAGGAGGAAGGAGAATAATTCGGCGGAAACGAAGCGGCAAAATGCCTCTTTTGCCTGAAACTGCACCATTTCAGTGCGCAGCTTGTGACGATTTTGCACCACCTCAGGCCGCGGCGGCGCCGCTGCCTGTTTATGGTGCATCAGGCGATAAGCGACTCTTCCTGCGCGCTGGCCGCCAGCTCTTCGCCAGCCAGCTGCAGCTGATACATCTGCCAGTAGCGGCCTCTGGCCGCCAGCAGCTGCTGGTGACTTCCGCGCTCAACGGCCTGACCGCGGTGCAGTACCAGGATCGTATCGGCCTCGACGATGGTCGATAAGCGGTGCGCAATCACCACCAGCGTGGTGTGCTCGCGCACCCGAGCCAGAGCCTGCTGAATCGCCTGCTCGGTACCGGAATCGATATTGGCCGTCGCCTCATCAAGAATCAGCACCTGCGGCGTATCGACCAGCACCCGCGCCAGCGCCAGCAGCTGTTTCTGGCCAACGGAGAGATTATTCCCCTGCTCGCCCAGCAGCGTATAAATACCGTTTTCCATTTCACGGGCCAGCGCCGCCAGCTGTACCGCTTCCAGCGCTTCCCACACCTGCTCTTCGCTGATGTCGCGACCGAGGGTGACGTTGGCATAGAAGGTGTCAGCCAGCACCACCGGATCCTGCTGCACCATTGCAATCCCCTGCCGCAGCGCGCTGTGGCTTAAGGAAGAAAGCGGACGACCGTCGATGCGAATCTCTCCCTGGGTTAACGGGTAGTAGCCCATCATCAGGCTGGCCAGGGTGCTTTTACCGCTCCCGGTATGACCAACCAGAGCCACAAAGCTGCGGGACGGGATATCGAGATTAATATCCTGCAACACCAGGCTATCGTCGCGGTAGGCAAAAGAGACATGATCGATACTCATCGCCCCGCTGCGCAGCGGCTCGCTATCTTCACCCCACGCCTGACGCGGTTTGTCCATGAGCTCGAAGACGCGCTCGCCTGCCACGACCGCCTGCTGCAGCATTGACTGCTGGGTGGTCAGCTCGATCAGCGGCTCGTTCAGTCGCCCAAGATAGCTAATAAAGGCGTATAGCACCCCGACTTCGATCGTTCCGCTGCTGCTGAAACCAAACAGCATCAGCAGGCCGCAGAGAATTAATGAAGAGAAGAGGCTCAGCAGTGGGCGCAGCAGGAAGCCATCAAGACGCAGGGTTTGCATACGCGCCAGATAGTGGGCGTAGCTGGCCTCGCGCATCCGCTCGCCGAACCGCGCCTGCTGGCGGAACTGCTGGATGACGCCCATGCCGTTAATCACTTCATTAAAACCGTCGTTGATGTCCGCCAGCCAGGCGCGAACCCGCCTGACGATGGGCGTGCTGTAGCGCTGATAAATCATCATCACGATCAGCACCGCCGGGAAAATAGCGATAGCCACCAGCGCCATCCGCCAGTCAAGGCTGAACATCGCCACCAGCATCGCGCCAATCAAAGCGGCGCTACGCAGCACGGTCGCCACCACGGTCACGTAGAGATCGCGAATCACTTCGGTATCGTTGGTAACCCGCGAGATGAGCTGCCCGACCGGCTGCGTATCAAACTCGCTGAGCGGCTGACGCAGCGCGGCGTCCATCACATCGCTGCGCAGCTGCTGCACCACGCCGACCGCCGCGCGATTAAACAGCAGCGCCTGGCAGTAATGCAGGCCAGCGGCAAGGAGTTGCAGGCCAATGTAGGCCGCGGCGAGGCCGCAGACCAGCTTCAACGGCAGCGAGTTCTTCGCCACCATATTGTCGATGAAATAGCTGATCAGCAGCGGGCCGCTGACTTCCGCCACCGCCGCAACCCACATCATGGCAACCGCTATCATCAGCGGTTTACGCCACGGGGAGCCGTAGGCCAGCAGGCGCTTTAAGGTCGGCCAGAGTTCAGTGAAACTACGCACCGGCGACCTCCTTATCTTCCTGCGGGATATCATCCAGCGCCGCTTCCAGCTGCTGATAACGGTACATATCCCGATACCAGCCCGGCTGCGCCGCCAGCGCCTCATGGCGACCGCGCTGGGAAATATGCCCGTGCTGCATCACCAGAATTTCGCTGGCCTCGGTCAACGCCGACAGGCGATGGGCGCTAATGATCACCGTCCGCCCCTCTCCCCACTGCCGCAGGTTATGCAAAATCTGGTGCTCCGTTCTGCCATCCACCGCCGACAGCGCATCATCAAGGATCAGGATCTCCGCCTCCAGCAGCAGCGCGCGGGCGATGGAAATACGCTGTTTTTGCCCACCGGAAAGCATCACGCCGCGCTCGCCGACTTCGGTGTTATACCCCTGCGGCAGGCGCAGGATATCCTCATGCACGCTGGCAAGCCGCGCAACGTGCTCGATTTGCTCCTGCGTGGCGTCCGGTTTACCGAGGGCAATGTTGCTGGCGACGGTATCGGAGAACAGGAACGGTGTCTGATTGACGACCGCCAGCCGGGCGCGCCAGCTATCCAGCTGTAGCCGGGTCAGGGGAACGTCGTGGAAGCGGATATCGCCCTCGGTGACGTCAAAATGACGCTGAATCAGCGCCAGAATGGTGCTCTTGCCGGAGCCGGTCGGCCCGCAAATCCCCAGCATCTGCCCGGGCTGGAGCGTAAAGTTGACCTTTTCCAGCGAGACCTTGTTCGCCTGCGGGTAGATAAACTCGCGCACGGCGACGCTAAGCGTGCCGCGCCCTTCCGGCGTCGGCTCGCTGCCGTCGTTCACCACCGGCGCCTCCTCCAGCATGGTGCGAATGCGCGCATAGGCCGCGCTACCGCGCTCCACGATGTTAAACATCCACGCCAGCGCCAGCATTGGCCAGATCATCAGGCCGAGGTACATCACAAAGCTGGTGAGCTGACCCAGAGTCAGGCTGCCCTGGATCACCATCCAGCTGCCGCCGCCGATGGCCAGCAGGTTAGCGGTCCCGATAGCGATATAAATCGTCGGGTCAAAGCGGGCGTCGATACGCGCCACGCGCATGTTTTTCGACCCGGTATCCGCGGCGTCGGCGGCAAACAGCGCCGACTGTCGGTCTTCGAGACCAAAGGCTTTGATCATGCGGATGCTGGTCAGGCTCTCCTGGGTGCGGTCGTTGAGGCTGGAGAAGGCCGCCTGCGCGACGCGAAAGCGTTCGTGTAATGCATCGCCGTTACGCTTAATCGCCAGCGCCATCAGCGGCATGGGCAGCAGCGCCAGCAGGGTTAACTGCCAGCTGATTTGCGTCGACATGACAATCAGCACCGCGCAGCCCATGACCAGCGAGTCAACCAGGGTTAATACCCCCTCGCCGGCGGCGAACACCACCCGATCCACATCGTTGGTGGCGCGAGCGATCAGATCGCCGGTACGGTGGCGCAGGTAAAAGGCCGGATGCTGGCGGCTGAGCTGGCGATAGAAATCCTCGCGCAGTTCGACGGCCAGCTGATAAGAGGCGCCGAAAAGCAATACGCGCCAGACGTAGCGCAGCAGATAGACCATCACCGCAATAACGACCAGCAGGCCGATCCACATCCACACCTTTTCCGCGGTGTAATGTTGTTTTGTTACGCCGTCAACCACGATACCCACCACCTTTGGCGGCACCAGTTGCAGAATGGCAATGACGATCAGCAGAGCAATAGCGCCGAGGTAACGACGCCACTCCCGGCGGAAATACCAGCTAAGTTGGGCAAATAATCGCAAGCAGTTAAATCCTGAGTGTGTAATTCGTAGCGGCTGATGCCGTTAATCAATCGGCAAGGCAGTGGTGTATTTTATCTGTTCCATGGCAAAACTCGAAGTCACATCCGAGAGCCCCGGCACGCTGTTTACCAGGCGTTTATAAAAATCGTCGTAGTTCTTCATATCCGCCACCTGGACCCGCAGCAGGTAGTCATACTCCCCCGCCATACGCCAGAAACCGAGAACCTCCGCCATCTGCGTGACTTCGCTGACGAAGCGGCAATACCAGTCGCTACTGTGATGCTGAGTCTTAATCAGCACAAACGCCGTCAGCCCAAGCCCGACCTTTTCCGCATCCAGCAGCGCAACGCGTCCACGCAGAATACCTTCATCTTCCAGCCGCTTCAGGCGCTTCCAGCAGGGCGTGGTGGTCAGATTAACGGCATCGGCCAGCGCCTGCAAAGAGAGGGTGCAGTCGGTTTGCAGTAAAGAAAGCAGCTTACGGTCAATTTTATCTAACATAGGGCACCTTGGGAGAAAAATTTACTCCATTCATTGTAATTGAAAGGCTAAATGGCAACAATTTTTCCTTCGATTTCCGCTAAGCTGGGCACAAAATGACAAACAGGAATTTGAGATGAACAGCGCCTGGGTTAAACACGCGATTAGTGAAATTAATGCCGATTATCAGCGTTCCGCCGACACGCACCTTATTCGTCTGGCGCTTCCGGGGTTCCCGGGGATCCAGCTCTACCTGAAGGATGAAAGCACCCATCCAACCGGTAGCCTGAAGCACCGCCTGGCCCGCTCGCTGTTTCTCTATGGTCTGTGCAACGGCTGGATTAAAGAAGGGACAACGATTATCGAATCCTCTTCCGGTTCGACCGCCGTCTCTGAAGCCTACTTCGCCCGTCTCTTAGGCCTGCCGTTTATCGCCGTGATGCCTTCCTGTACGGCAAAACGTAAAATTGAACAAATTGAGTTCTACGGCGGCCGCTGCCATTTCGTCGATAGCGCCTGCGAAATCTATGCCGCCTCCGAAACCCTGGCCCGCGAGCTGAACGGCCATTATATGGATCAGTTTACCTATGCCGAACGGGCGACCGACTGGCGGGGAAACAATAATATCGCCGACAGTATCTTCCGTCAGATGAACCACGAGCCGCATCCGCAGCCGTCGTATATCGTGATGAGCGCGGGCACCGGAGGCACCTCTGCCACCATCGGACGCTACATTCGTAGTCAGGGCTACGATACGCAGCTGCTGGTGGTTGACCCACAAAACTCGGTGTTTATGGACTACTGGCAGAGCCGCGACGCCAGCCTGCGCAGCCCGGTCGGCAGTAAAATTGAGGGCATCGGCCGCCCGCGCGTCGAACCGTCGTTTATTCCCGACGTGGTCGATGAGATGCTGCGGGTACCGGATGCCGCCAGCGTCGCCACCGCGCTATGGCTGGAAACGCTGCTCGGACGTAAGGTCGGCGCCTCCACCGGCACCAACATGTGGGGCGTACTGCAGCTGGCCGTGCGGATGCGCGAAGAGGGGCGCACCGGCTCTCTCGTCACGCTGCTGTGCGACAGCGGTGAACGTTATCTGGAAACCTACTACAACCCGCAGTGGGTAGCGGCCAATATTGGCGATATCTCCTCATGGCAGGCACAAATCGCCGACATGCTGCAGGCAAAATAAAAGAAGCCAGATATCACAGGATATCTGGCTTGCTGGCAGGGTCTCTTTATTCGGGGGAATAAGGAAGATCGGGATTATCCAGCCAATGAGTCAAAAAGTGGGAGACGGCCTGATGACGGCAGTCGCCAATAACCGGTAGATGTGGGAGTTCCGCTTTCAGCTGATTCATCGCATTGCCCATAATCACGCCGCGCCCGACGCTGCCGAGCATTTCCAGGTCGTTCATGGCGTCACCGAACGCCATACAATCCTGCATCGTCAGCCCCAGATGCTGGCTTAATACCGCCAGCGCCGCGCCTTTGTTACAGCCGCCAGGCAACACTTCAAGGCAATCCATCGCCGAAAAACAGAGATCCGCTCTGCCGCCCAGCGCTTCACTCAGTTGAAGCCTTAGCCGCCGCAAATCGTCATGATCGCCGCAGAAGCAGATTTTAGTGACCTGATGCGCCGGTATTCGCTTTGGATCGTACAGCTGATAACGAAAACCGCTAAAGACGTGCGCTTTCAGTAATTCCGGGATCGCCTGCCCGGTGTACCAGCCGCCGTCGTTAAAGAAATGCATACTGGCCGTGGTTTCCCAGGCGCTGTGCAGCACCTCTTCCGCCACATCGGGAGCCAGATCGCGGCGATACAGCTCCTCACCTTCCAGAGAGTGAATGCGCGTCCCGTTGCCGGTGATTAAAAACGCATCCAGAGAGAACTCGCCGATAACGTGGCGCATTTCCAGAGCATGACGACCGGTGGCGAAAGTCAGGGTGATATCGCGATCGCGCAGACGTTTGAGCGTCGAAAGCGTTTTTTCTCCCAGACGATGGTCCGGCATCAGTAGCGTACCGTCCATATCGAATGCAGCCAGTCTTGCCATCTTCTGCTCCCCAAATCGTGGTGGATTTTGCTTGTGTTGCAGTATTGCCTGAGATATACGGAAGTAATAGTGAATAGATAAATTTTATTGTTCCGGGTTTACCAATCTACGCAGGATTACACAGCGATGAGGCTATTAAACCGTCTGCATCAGTACCAGCGACTCTGGCAGCCCTCCGCCGGAGAGCCGCAGCAGGTAACCGTCGGCGAGCTGGCCGAACGCTGCTTTTGCAGCGAACGCCACATTCGAACCCTGCTGCGCCAGGCGCAAGAGTCCGGCTGGCTAAGCTGGCAGGCCAGCTCCGGTCGCGGAAAGCGCGGGCTACTCCAGTTTTATAAAGCGCCGGAAACGCTGCGCAATGAGATGATGGAGCAGGCGCTGAATAAAGGGCAGCAGCAAAATGCCCTCGAACTGGCCCAGCTGGCGCCGGTGGAGCTTAAAGCGCTGCTTTCCCCCTTTCTCGGCGGCCAATGGCAGAACAATACGCCGACCCTGCGTATTCCTTACTACCGTCCGCTGGAGCCGCTGCGCCCGGGTTTTATGCCGGGACGCGCGGAGCAGCACCTGGCCGGGGAGATATTTTCCGGTCTGACCCGATTTGATGCGCAGAGTACCTGTCCGATAGGCGATTTAGCCCATCACTGGGAGGTGTCGCCTGACGGCCTGCGCTGGCACTTTTATATTCGTTCTACCCTGTTCTGGCACAACGGCGATCCGATTAAAACCTCACAGCTGCAGCAGCGGCTTCTGATGCTGCTGCAGCTGCCCGCGCTGCGCACGCTGTTCGCCAGTATCAGCGAGATTAGCGTCACCCACTCCCAGTGTCTGACTATCACCCTGCATCGTGCCGATTACTGGCTGCCGTTCCGCCTTGCCAGCTACTGCAGCGTGCTGGCGCATCCTGACGATCCGGCGATCGGCAGCGGACCGTTTCGCCTGAAGCGATTTACTCCGGACCTGGTGCGGCTGGAAAACCATCAGCGCTATCATCTCACTCACCCGCTGCTGCAGGCCGTGGAGTACTGGATCACGCCGCAGCTGTTCGAGCAGGATCTGGGCACCAGCTGTCGTCATCCGGTACAGATAACCATTGGCGATCCTGACGAGCTGACCAGACTACGTCAGGTCAGCAACAGTATTAGCCTCGGCTTTTGCTATCTGACGCTGCGCCAGAGCCCTCGTCTTAACAAAGCGCAGGCGCAAAGGCTGGTCTCGCTGATTCATCGCTCCACCCTGTTAGAAACCCTGCCGCTGGATGAGGATCTGATCGCGCCCAGCAACGAAGTCTTGCCGGGCTGGTCTATTCCGCAGTGGCCTGAAAATCATGATACCCCTCTGCCTGAACGGCTTACGCTGCTCTATCACCTCCCCGTAGAGCTACACGCCATGGCGGATCGGCTTCGTCAACGGCTGGCGGAGCTGGGCTGCGAGCTGACGATTATTTTCCATGATGCGAAAAACTGGGATGGCTGCCAGCAGTTTGCACAGGCGGACCTGATGATGGGCGACCGCCTGATTGGCGAAGCGCCGGTCTATGCGCTGGAGCAGTGGCTACGCTGCGACGTGCTGTGGCCTAATTTGCTGACCGGGGCGCAATATGCGCATCTCCAGGCGACTCTGGATGCCGTTCAGTCCTTACCGGACGAACGCAGCCGTAGCGAAGCGTTGCGCAACGTCTTTAACAGCCTGATGGACGATGCCATCATGACGCCGCTGTTCAATTATAATTATCGCATCAGCGCGCCGCCGGGGGTCAACGGACTACGGCTGAACGCGCGCGGCTGGTTTGATTTCGCCAGCGCCTGGCTACCGGCCTCTGCGCCGTGACGGGGCTGGTGGTCACGTTCATCAGGCGCTACCATATGCGCCTCACTTCGATTGTCAGGAATTACCATGAAACGCGCCGTAGTTGTCTTCAGCGGAGGACAAGATTCGACGACCTGCCTGGTGCAGGCTCTGCAACAGTATGATGAAGTGCATTGCGTCACTTTTGATTATGGCCAACGTCATCGCGCGGAGATTGACGTTGCTCGCGAACTGGCGCTAAAGCTGGGGGCCGTGGCCCATAAAGTCCTTGATGTCACCCTGCTTAACGAACTGGCGGTCAGCAGCCTGACCCGCGATAGCATTCCGGTTCCGGATTATGAACCGGACGCCAGCGGCATTCCGAATACCTTCGTACCCGGGCGCAACATTCTGTTTTTAACCCTGACGGCCATTTACGCGTATCAGGTGAAGGCGGAAGCCATTATCACCGGCGTTTGCGAGACCGACTTTTCGGGCTACCCGGACTGCCGCGACGAGTTCGTGAAAGCGCTGCACCATGCCGTCAGCCTCGGTATGGCGAAAGATATTCGCTTTGAGACGCCGCTAATGTGGCTTAACAAAGCCGAAACGTGGGCCCTGGCCGATTACTGGGGCCAGCTCGACCTGGTGCGCCATGAAACCCTCACCTGCTATAACGGTATTAAAGGCGACGGCTGCGGGCAGTGCGCCGCCTGTAACCTCCGCGCCAACGGGCTGAGCCAGTATCTGGGCGATAAGGTTGGGGTGATGACGGTGATGAAGCAGAAAACCGGGCTCCAGTAACCAGTTACTTCCCGGCGGCGTGGCGGGATCGCAGGCGGCTCACGATGCATAGCCCGGTCAGATACGCAGCAGCGCCTTCGGGGAAGTTCTGCCACTTTCTGTGCGCCTGCCCGCGCTACCGGATCGCAGACAGCTGAGGAAACGTAGCCCGGACAGGTGCGCAGCACCGCCTCCGGGACATCCCCCTCCGGCTGGCCTGTTAGCGAGGCTCAAGCTGCTCCAGCTTCTCCCGCAGTTCGCCCTCAAGCGGCAGCGCTTTCTGCGTTTTTAGATCGATACAGACAAAAGTGATAAGCGCATCGACGACTACTTCGCCGTTAGGATTGAGGGTGACCACCTGGCTTAGCGTCCCGCTTTTTCCGTTCAGCTGTTCGAGCTTGCTGGTGACGGTTAACACATCGCCCAGTACCGCCGGTCGGCGGTAGTTGATATTGATATTGACCACCACAAAGGCGATGTTGCGAGCGGTCATCCAGTGGAAGGCCGGGCTGCTTTCCAGGCCATCCCAACGCGCTTCTTCGAGAAACTCCAGATAACGCGCATTGTTAACGTGCTGATAGACATCCAGATGATAGCCGCGAACTTTGATTTGTGTCTGCATAGCGCAAATGCCTTATCTTTAATTGTTGTTTTGAGGTCAGAGGTCACACCACTGGTGTGACCTCTTCAGTCTGGCAAATAATGACGACTGTGCAAACTTTCGCTGAAAATTTACAGCTTCAGATGTGACAGATTTCTCTCTACCAGCGAGTTGCCCATTCCGGGCACCTGCTTAAGATCGTCAACGGTTTTAAATGGCCCGTACTCTTCGCGATAGCTCACTATAGCCTGCGCTTTCTTCAGGCCGACGCCATTCAGCGCCTTAGCCAGCTCTTCCGCGCTGGCGTTATTGATACTCACCCTGGTGCCTTCACTATCCGGCGCATTTAACGCATCCGGCGCTTTTGCCTGCGGTGACTGCACGCTTTCCTTTACCGGCGCCGACGCTTTGCCGGCAGAAGGCGCCGCCTGCGCTATCTGACTCCCCGCCGCGCAAACCAGTACGGCGGCAATAAGCGTTTTCATTCCTCGTTTCATGCTGTTATCTCCTTGTTTGTAGACAGCAAGGTCACGATAGCGACGAAGGAAAAAGAGTACAAAAGGCAAAATGCAGAAATGGAAAAGGCCGCGAAAGCGGCCTTTGAGAATGACATCACGTTACTTGCTTTTGCGAAGCAGCACGTAATTATTGTTGCTGATCGATAATGTCGCCGAGCTTAATTTTCGCCGCTTTACGCAGGTTGCTCATCAGCGCTTCGAAAGCGATCTGGGCGTTATTCTGGGTGATCCCCTGAATCATCGCTTTTTTCTGCTCTTCCGGCATCGTACCCGCTTTCACTTCGTCCAGCGCCAGCAGCACCACGTTGCCCTGCAGATCGGAGCCCACGCCGTAGCTTGGCTTACCTGCCTGCGGCAGCGGAAGTGCAAAGACGGACTGGCTCAGCGCTTCCTGACCGGTGCGTGACAGCGTCTGCGGCGCACCAAAGCTCAGGCCTGCGGCTTTCATCGCTTCATCGCCTTTACCCTCTTTCAGGGCCGTCAGCAGCTTGTCGGCATCCAGCTTCGCCTGCTGTTCCGCTTTCGTGTGCTTAACAATATCGCTCACCTGCGCTTTTACATCCGCCAGCGGTTTCACCGCTTCCGGTTTATGCTCGCTGATTCGCAGAACAAACGCACGATCGCCGTCGACGGTGATGATATCGGAGTTGCTGCCCGGCGTGCCGTTTTCGCCCACGAGGCCGCCGTTGAAGATAGCTTCAGAGACCGGCTTGAAATTCAGCTCTTGCGGCAGGCTGTCGCGGCCAAACCAGCCGGTTTCAACCACTTTAAGACCGGCAACCTGGGCTGCGCCCGCCAGCGACTCGTTATCGTTGCTCGCCGCATCGCTCACTTTCTGCTGCAGGGCATAGTACGCATCCAGGGCTTTTTCCTGCTTCACTTTCGCCGCAATATCGTCGCGAACCTCAGCCAGCGGTTTAACCTGTGCTGCCTGAACATCGTCCAGACGGGCAACCAGGAACCCAACGGAGGATTTAATTACGCCAGAAAGCTGGCCTTTTTCTTTCAGACCGGCCTCTTTCAGCTCTGGCACGGTCGCCGCATCTTCCAGCCACCCCATATCACCGCCGCTGCGGGCAGAGATAATATCGGTTGATTTTTCTTTGGCCAGCGTGGCGAAGTCAGCGCCTTTCTTCAGCTCATCAAGCACCGCCTGCGCATCCGCTTCGGTTTTGGTCTGGATGATGCTGTAGCGGTTACGCTGCGGCTGAGTGAACTGATCCTGATGCTGGTCGTACCATGACTGAATTTCTTCGTCAGAGACGTTTTCCTGCATGCTGGCAGCGTCCATCTTGATGTAGCTGACGCGGAACTGCTCAGGCGCCATAAAACGCGCCTGGTTCTGCTGGTAGAACGCGTTGATTTCATCGTCGGTAGCGGTTTGCTTCGCCGCCAGCGCGTTCACGTCGAGAGTGGCTTCACGGACGACGCGCTGTTGAGAAACCAGCGCCGCCAGCTGGTCGGATTCGCCCGGCAGCATAAAGTCGGTACCGGCTACGGCGTTGATCAGCTGCTGAGTCGTCAGCTGATTACGAAGCGCCTGCGCGTACTGATCCGTCGTCATCCCCATCTGATTAACAATACGGCTGAAGCGCTCGTTATCAAATTTGCCATCCGCCTGGAAAGCCTGGGTCTGGAAGATAGCCTGCTTCACCTGGTCGTCGCTGATGTTGAGACCCAGTTCACGGGCATACTGATCGAGCAGCGCCTCGTCAATCAGACGGTTCAGCACCTGCTGACGCATGGTCTTCATGTAATTTTCATTGGCCGCCAGTTCTGAGAACTGGTCGCCAAGCTGCTGCTGCATGCGATTACGCTCGCTGGCAACGGCATTTTCAAACTGTGCGCGACCAATCTCCTGGTCATTAACTTTTGCGGCATAGTTGTTACCACCGCCAATCAGGTAACCACTCACCCCGGTCAAAATGAACGAGACGATAATGATACCGAAAATAATCTTGAGCACGACGCTGTTGGCGGCCGTGCGTAGGTTGTCCATCATGGTGTAACAACGCTCCGCTGTAGATGACTTTAGCTCGCGCAGCATAGCATGTGATGGCCGCCGCGCGTGAGGACGTATTTTGACAAGAAAACGGGGTGATTGTCAGCCCACAAGTGCGTATAAAGTCACATTAAGTCTCATTCTGGCAAATAAAAAAGGCACATCTTACGATGCGCCCTTGTACTTCGTCACAGACCCCAGTGGGGAAGTCGATCAGTTTACCGCGTCTTTCAGCGCTTTACCTGCACGGAAACCCGGTACTTTAGCAGCAGCAATGGTGATTTCTTTGCCTGTTTGCGGATTGCGACCGGTACGGGCAGCGCGCTCTTTAACAGCAAAAGTACCAAACCCTACCAGCGCAACGTCATCCCCAGCCTGCAGAGATTCAGTAACAGAAGCGATTAAAGCATCTAACGCACGTCCAGCTGCGGCTTTAGAAATGTCCGCACCGGCAGCAATTTTGTCAATCAGTTGAGATTTATTCACTGTTCTCTTCCTCTCTTTATAATTTATATCGCACCAGAATCCTTCGTGGCGCGACCGCGCAGCAGTTATATCAGGACTGTCATGCCCTTACAACAGAGTTGTAATTGACCCCCCTGCCAGCGATCTAAGTTAGCTACACAAAAAAAGGCTGGCAAGTACGAATTTACTTACCAGCCCTATTTTTCTTAGCGCAATTTGCGCGAAATCACTATTTTGCCGTGACGACTTCCATACCAAACGGCTCGTTCTGCAGTGCAAGTGCCAGAACTTCCTCGATTCGTTTCACCGGATGGATATCTAAATCGGCGATAACGTTATCTGGAATTTCTTCAAGGTCACGTTTGTTTTCATCAGGAATCAGAACAGTCTTAATGCCGCCGCGGTGCGCGGCCAGCAGTTTTTCCTTCAGACCACCGATTGGCAACACCTGGCCACGGAGGGTAATTTCCCCGGTCATCGCCACATCGGCGCGCACAGGATTGCCCGTCAGACAGGAAACCAGCGCGGTACACATCGCGATACCTGCGCTTGGGCCATCTTTCGGCGTAGCACCTTCCGGCACGTGCACGTGAATATCGCGTTTTTCGTAAAAGTCTGAGTTGATACCCAGCTTATCCGCACGCGAACGCACCACGGTCAGCGCAGCCTGGATGGACTCCTGCATCACCTCACCCAGTGAACCGGTATAGGTCAGCTTACCTTTGCCCGGAACGCAGGCGGTTTCAATGGTCAGCAGATCGCCGCCCACTTCCGTCCACGCCAGACCCGTCACCTGACCCACGCGGTTTTCGCTATCCGCCCGGCCATAGTCATAGCGCTGCACGCCAAGGAAGTCATGCAGGTTGTCGCCGTTAATCTCGATGTGCTTCAGCGATTTATCCAGCAGCAGCTGTTTTACCGCCTTACGGCACAGTTTCGAGATTTCGCGCTCCAGACCACGCACGCCCGCTTCACGCGTGTAGTAGCGGATAATGCCGATAATCGCGCTGTCATCCACCGTCAGCTCGCCTTTTTTGAGCGCGTTACGCTCAATCTGTTTTGACAGCAGGTGGCGTTTGGCGATGTTCAGCTTCTCATCTTCGGTGTAGCCGGAGAGACGGATCACTTCCATACGATCCAGCAGCGGCGCCGGAATGTTCATGGAGTTGGAGGTCGCGACAAACATCACGTCGCTGAGATCGTAATCCACTTCCAGATAGTGATCGTTAAAGGCCACGTTCTGTTCCGGATCCAACACCTCCAGCAGCGCCGAGGCCGGATCGCCGCGCATGTCCGAAGACATCTTGTCGATCTCATCCAGTAAGAACAGCGGGTTTTTAACGCCCACTTTGGCCATTTTCTGGATCAGTTTGCCCGGCATTGAGCCAATATAGGTACGACGGTGACCGCGGATTTCCGCTTCATCGCGCACGCCGCCCAGCGCCATACGCACGTACTTACGTCCGGTGGCTTTGGCGATGGACTGGCCGAGAGAGGTTTTACCGACCCCCGGAGGCCCAACCAGGCACAGGATCGGCCCTTTGAGCTTGTTAACACGGCTCTGCACCGCGAGGTACTCAAGAATACGATCCTTCACGCGCTCGAGGCCGTAGTGGTCGGTGTCGAGGATCTCCTGAGCCTGACGCAGGTCTTTTTTGACCTTGCTGCGGGCGTTCCACGGTACCTGCACCATCCAGTCGATGTAGCCGCGAACGACGGTCGCTTCCGCCGACATCGGGGACATCATTTTCAGCTTCTGCAGTTCCGCTTCGGTTTTCTCTTTTGCCTCTTTCGGCATTTTCGCCGCGTCGATCTTACGCTTCAGCGCTTCGTTCTCGTCCGGGGCGTCGTCCATCTCGCCGAGCTCTTTTTGAATGGCTTTCATTTGCTCATTCAGATAGTACTCGCGCTGAGATTTCTCCATCTGTTTTTTCACGCGGTTGCGAATGCGCTTCTCAACCTGCAGCAGATCGATTTCCGACTCCATCATCGCCATCAGATATTCCAGACGTTCGTTAACGTCGGACATCTCCAGCACGGACTGTTTGTCCGCCAGCTTCAGCGGCATATGCGCAGCGATGGTATCCGCCAGGCGCGCCGGATCGTCAATGCTATTCAGCGACGTCAGCACTTCCGGTGGGATTTTCTTGTTCAGCTTGATGTAGCCTTCAAACTGGCTGATGGCCGTACGAACCAGCACTTCCTGCTCGCGTTCGTCAATGGCCGGCGATTCAAGATATTCAGCCTTCGCCGAAAAATGCTCACCGTTATCAGACAGCGCAGAGATGCGCGCGCGCTGCAAACCTTCGACCAGCACTTTGACAGTACCGTCCGGTAGCTTCAGCATTTGCAAAATAGACGCCACGGTCCCGACGGTGAAAAGATCGTTTACACCCGGCTCATCCGTCGAGGCTTCTTTCTGCGCAACCAGCATGATTTTTTTATCATGATCCATGGCTGCTTCGAGGCAACGGATAGATTTTTCCCGCCCTACAAACAGGGGTATGACCATGTGCGGATAAACCACCACATCGCGCAACGGCAATACGGGGATTTCAATGCGTTCAGAACGCTCAGGATTCATAGAGCTCTCTCTTAGTTTAAAGTCCGCCAGGTAGCCGACGACGCAACTCAACGACGCGTCGCCGTTAATATGTAAACCAGTATATGGGGATGTATTCCATACATTCAACGGCGGGAATGCAGGAAAAATAAAAGGGGAGATAAAATCCCCCCTTTTTGTTAACTGCTTGAGCAAAATGGTTAATTATTCACCAGATGCCTGCTGCGCTTCCGGTTTGCCGTAAATCAGCAGCGGCTTGCTCTGGCCATCGATAACCGAAGCGTCGATGACCACTTTTTCTACGTCTTCCATTGACGGAAGATCGTACATGGTATCAAGCAGCGCGGCTTCAACGATAGAACGCAGACCGCGAGCCCCGGTTTTACGCGCCATCGCTTTCTTAGCGATGGCGTCCAGCGCTTCGTCGCGGAATTCCAGCTCAGCGCCTTCCAGGCTGAACAGCGCCTGATACTGCTTGGTCAGGGCGTTTTTCGGCTCTTTGAGGATCTGAATCAGCGCTTCTTCGCTCAGCTCGCTCAGGGTCGCCACAACCGGCAGACGCCCGATGAACTCAGGAATCAGGCCAAACTTGATCAGATCTTCCGGCTCAACCTGCGACAGCAGCTCGCCTTCGCTGGCTTTGTCAGACTTCGCCTTGACCGTCGCGCCGAAACCAATACCTGAACCGGTTTCAACACGGTGGGAAATGACCTTATCCAGACCGGCAAAGGCGCCGCCGCAGATGAACAGGATCTTAGAGGTATCAACCTGCAGGAACTCCTGCTGCGGATGCTTACGCCCGCCCTGCGGCGGAACCGCGGCAACGGTACCTTCAATAAGCTTCAGCAGCGCCTGCTGCACGCCTTCGCCGGAAACATCGCGAGTGATCGACGGGTTATCCGATTTACGGGAAATTTTGTCGATTTCATCAATGTAGACGATACCGCGCTGGGCTTTCTGTACGTCGTAGTCGCACTTCTGCAGCAGCTTCTGGATGATGTTCTCAACGTCTTCACCCACGTAGCCGGCTTCGGTCAGGGTGGTGGCATCCGCCATGGTGAAAGGCACATCCAGCAGGCGCGCGAGCGTTTCCGCCAGCAGCGTTTTACCGGAACCGGTCGGCCCGATCAGCAGAATGTTACTTTTGCCCAGTTCAACGCCGTTGCTGGTGTCGCCATTGCGCAGACGTTTGTAGTGATTGTATACCGCCACCGCCAGCACTTTTTTCGCCGGCTCCTGGCCGATAACGTAATCGTCCAGATGATGGCGAATTTCGTGCGGCGTCGGCAGCGCGCTGCGCTCGCGATGCGGCGCAACTTCTTTAATTTCTTCGCGAATGATGTCGTTACATAAATCAACGCATTCGTCGCAGATATACACGGATGGCCCGGCGATTAGCTTACGCACTTCATGCTGGCTTTTGCCGCAAAAAGAGCAGTACAACAGTTTGCCCGAACCATCTTTGCGTTTATCTGTCATGAGTCCAAACCTCTTATTAAGTTCTTTGTGCCGCACACGACGACGCAAATGCCATTCTCAGGCGCAAACCGCTGTGAAGCGTTGTGCCGCCCTCTTTCAAACAAGTATAGCGGCACCCTTGCGCCTGGGGCATCAATTACGATGAGTCAAAATAGAGTCAACGAGGCCGTATTCCACTGCTTCTGAGGCAGACAGGAAGCGATCGCGCTCGGTATCGCGCTCGATCTGCTCAAGGGATTGACCCGTATGATGTGCCATCAGTTCATTCATGCGACCTTTCACTTTCAGGATTTCGCGGGCGTGGATTTCGATATCCGTCGCCTGGCCCTGGTAGCCGCCCAGCGGCTGGTGAATCATCACGCGGGAGTTCGGCAGGCAGAAACGTTTGCCTTTCGCCCCGGCGGTCAGCAGGAACGCGCCCATTGAGGCCGCCTGGCCCATACAAATGGTGCTCACGTCAGGCTTGATGAACTGCATGGTGTCATAGATAGACATCCCGGCGGTAATCACCCCGCCCGGAGAGTTAATGTACAGATAGATATCTTTTTCCGGGTTTTCCGCTTCCAGAAACAGCATCTGCGCCACGATCAGGTTAGCCATGTGGTCTTCTACCTGGCCGGTCAGAAAAATGACGCGCTCCTTGAGCAGACGGGAGTAAATATCAAATGAACGTTCGCCGCGTGAGGTCTGTTCAATGACCATCGGCACCAGGGCCATATGGGGTGCAAAGTTGTCTCGTTCGCCACTGTATGACATTTCCGTCTCCTGGATTAATTTGAAAAAAACCGCTGCACTGATTGTAACCTTACGGACGGATTATCAGCCAGAATTTCTGCCGTCGGGCAGAAGTGCATAGATGCACGCTTCATTACGGCGCATGATTATGCCAATGCAGTTACGTCTCCCGGTTATGGGGATGACGTCGCCATAATTCAAGCATAACAATCTTTTGTCGTAACGCTATCACTGAAATCGCCTTTTCGCACTCATCCTAAGGCTATCATTGCAATAAAAAAACCCGCAGCCTTTCGGCAACGGGTTTTTGCTCAAACCTTAAACCTTGGGGCGAAATTACGCCTGCTGGTTCATCAGTTCGCTGAAGGAAGTGGCTTTTTCAGACACTTTAGCTTTCGCCAGCACGGCTTCAACGGCCTGCTCTTCCAGCGCGACGTTGCGCATGTTGTCCATCAGCTCTTTGTTTTTGCTGTAGAACTCAACCACTTCTTTCGGATCTTCGTAAGCAGAAGCCATCTCTTCGATCAGGCCTTTAACGCGATCTTCGTCAGCTTTCAGCTCGTTGGTACGAATCACTTCGCCCAGCAGCAGGCCAACAACAACGCGGCGTTTAGCCTGCTCTTCGAACAGCTCACGCGGCAGCTCCAGAGCCTGTTTCTCGTTACCGCCGAAACGCTGAGCAGCCTGACGACGCAGAACGTCGATTTCACTGTCGATCAGCGCAGCCGGAACGTCGATATCGTTAGCTTTAACCAGACCTTCGATAGCCTGAGATTTAACGCGGTTACGCACGGCGCCTTTCAGCTCGCGCTCCATGTTTTTACGCACTTCAGCGCGCAGCCCGGCTACGGAACCATCTTCAACGCCGAAACGTTTGATGAACTCTTCAGTCAGCTCTGGCAGTTCACGTTCTTCAACTTTCTTCAGGTTGATAACGAACTTGGCCGCTTTACCTTTCAGGTTTTCAGCGTGGTACTCTTCCGGGAAGGTCACGTCGATGGTGAACTCTTCGCCAGCCTTGTGACCTTTGATACCGTCTTCAAAGCCCGGGATCATACGGCCCTGGCCCATCGCCAGTACGAAGTCAGAGGCTTTGCCGCCTTCGAACTCTTCGCCGTCAACGGAACCGGTGAAATCAACGGTAACGCGATCTTCTGCATCAACAGCGCCGTCTTTGTCTTTCCAGTTCGCCTGCTGCTTGCGCAGAGTATCCAGCATGGTGTCAACGTCAGCATCGGTCACTTCAACAACCGGTTTTTCAACTTCGATCGCTTCCAGACCCTGCAGTTCAACTTCCGGATAAACTTCGAACTCTACCGCGTAGGTGAAGTCTTCACCCAGCTTGTATTCGCCCGGAACGTAGTTCGGCGCGCCGGCCGGATTAATTTTTTCTTTGATGATCGCGTCAACGAAGTTACGGCTCATCAGGTCACCCAGCACGTCCTGGCGAACAGATGCGCCATAACGCTGAGCAACAACATTCATCGGCACTTTGCCTTTACGGAAGCCGTCAATGCGAACTTTTTTCGCTACGTTGACCAGCTCGCTTTTGACAGCATTCTCGATGCTGTCAGCGGCGATAGTAATCGTTACACGGCGCCCAAGGCCCTGAGTGGTTTCAACTGAAACTTGCATCTTGTTACCTCAAAAAAATCACAGTGCTCGGTCAACTCTGGAAGCGCGAACAGGTTGCTTCGCAGAACCGGGATGCCCTCTTCAAATCAGAAACACATTCCCTGTCGTCAGAATCATCCCGAAGACATTCATAATAAAAGACGCGGCATTATAGCGGCATCACTTTTGTGAGTCGAGAACGGTTGTCGCCCACTGCTGCGGCTTTTTTCACATTTCCCGAGCAAATTTGCCTGTAAATATGCGTGAATTGCACATTTTTCAGGCAAAACAAAACGGCCCGCAGGCCGTTTTCTCATAAATCTTCACGCAACATACTGGAAAAGCTCCAGCGGTTGCAAATGCGATTTCTACGCGATACTTCCAGCCCCGCGACAAGGAGGAGAAGCAAAGACGGTATCCTGTAGCCCTTCCCACTCTTTGATTGTATAGGTATGCAACGCCAGAGCGTGCACGGTGCTTGATAGTTCCTCAGTCAACGTTCCGTAAATCATACGGTGACGATTAAGAAAACGCTCGCCAAGGAAGCGATCGCTCACCAACACCACTTTAAAATGACTTTCAGAGCCCGCAGGAACGTTGTGGCGATAGCTTTCATCCACGACTTCAAGATACACCGGGTCGAACGCTGCCCTAAGTTTTGCTTCGATCTGTTCACGTATCATCATGAATTTTCTCCTCCGACAACGCTGTATTGCCGCCATTCCCTTTAAATGTTAGCCGCTTTTACCGCTTCCATTGGGCGAAAACAACAAAAAATTAGCATTCCTCTGATATTTTCATGCAAAAGTATCGGCTTTAGTGGTTCGGTGTCCTGAAAGCCCTGCCTGCGTTGCGATAAGAGATGCAGTCAGGACAGAAAACGCACAAGGCGATGAATTTACATGCGTTGCCACTTCCCCTTGCCGTTGGCGATGTTATGATGGCGGGAATTTTCCTCATTACCACTCCACCATGCGTTGAGACCCTGAACATGTTTAAGAAAATTCTTTTTCCTTTGGTCGCGCTGTTTATGCTGGCCGGATGCGCCACTCCGCCGACCACCATTGATGTTTCACCGAAAATCACCCTGCCACAGCAGGATCCCAGCCTGATGGGCGTGACCGTCAGCATTAACGGCGCCGATCAGCGTCCGGATCAGGCGCTGGCGAAAGTCACCCGCGATAACCAACAGGTTACGCTCACCGCCTCCCGCGACCTGCGCTTCCTGTTGCAGGAAGTGCTCGAGAAACAGATGACCTCGCGTGGCTATATGATTGGCCCGAACGGCGCCGTGGATCTGCAAATCATCGTGAATAAACTGTACGCCGACGTTTCTCAGGGCAACGTGCGTTACAACATTGCGACTAAAGCCGATATTGCGATCGTTGCCACTGCCGCCAACGGCAATAAGATGACGAAAAACTATCGTGCCAGCTACTCTGTTGAAGGCGCCTTCCAGGCCTCGAATAAAAATATCGCCGATGCGGTTAATAGCGTCATGACCGATACCATTAGTGATATGGCGCAGGACACCAGCATTCACGATTTCATCAAGCAAAACGCGCGTTAATTTAAGTCGCAGACCCGGCCTCGCGCCGGGTCTGCACGACATGCCATGTCTAATCATTACTTACGCATTTTCACGCAGCCAAAATCAGCTATCCTGCTGATCCTCGGTTTTGCCTCGGGATTACCGCTCGCCCTCACCTCCGGCACGCTGCAGGCGTGGATGACCGTTGAAAACATCGATCTGAAAACTATCGGTTTTTTCTCGCTCGTCGGCCAGGCCTACGTCTTTAAGTTCCTCTGGTCGCCGGTGATGGACCGCTATACGCCGCCGTTTCTCGGCCGTCGTCGCGGCTGGCTGCTGGCGACCCAGTTTCTGCTCCTTATCGCCATTGCGGCGATGGGTTTCCTTGAACCGTCCACGCAGCTGCGCTGGATGGCAGCGCTGGCGGTGGTCATCGCCTTTTGTTCCGCCTCTCAGGATATCGTATTTGACGCGTGGAAAACTGACGTGCTGGCCGCGGAAGAGCGAGGCACCGGAGCGGCAATCAGCGTGCTGGGCTATCGTCTGGGGATGCTGGTCTCCGGCGGGCTGGCGCTCTGGCTGGCCGATCGCTGGCTGGGTTGGCAGGGGATGTACTGCCTGATGGCCGCGCTGCTGATCCCCTGCATTATCGCCACGCTGCTGGCGCCGGAACCCAGCGACGTTATTCCGGTGCCGAAGACGCTGGAGCAGGCCGTCGCCGCACCGCTACGCGACTTCTTCGGCCGCAATAATGCCTGGCTTATTCTGCTGCTGATCGTCCTTTATAAGCTTGGCGACGCGTTTGCCATGAGCCTGACCACCACGTTCCTGATTCGCGGCGTCGGTTTCGATGCGGGTGAAGTGGGAATGGTGAATAAAACGCTCGGCCTGTTCGCCACGATTATCGGCGCGCTTTACGGCGGCGTGCTCATGCAGCGCCTGACGTTGTTCCGCGCGCTGCTGATTTTCGGCCTGTTGCAGGGGGTATCCAACGCCGGATACTGGCTGCTCTCAATTACCGATAAACACCTTTTCTCCATGGCGACGGCGGTGTTTTTCGAAAATCTGTGCGGCGGGATGGGCACCGCGGCGTTCGTCGCGCTGCTGATGACGCTGTGCAATAAATCGTTTTCAGCCACCCAGTTTGCCCTGCTCTCAGCGCTCTCTGCCGTTGGGCGCGTGTACGTTGGGCCTATCGCCGGCTGGTTTGTTGAAGCCCACGGCTGGCCTACCTTCTATCTCTTTTCCGTCGTCGCCGCGGTGCCGGGGATTTTGCTGCTGTTAATTTGCCGGCGTACGCTGGAACACACTCAGCGCTCAGAAAGCTTTATGCCGCGCACGCGCTTTCCGCAGACCTACGGGCTGGCATTAATTATTCTGGCTGCTGGCTGCCTGATGCTGGCGATTTGGCTGCTGCTGCTGGCGCTCAACGCGCTGGATTACACCAACTTCTCCTTCCTTGCCGGCCTGCTTGAGATCGCCGTACTCACCGCCGTCGCGGGTATTTTACTCGGCGCCTTCCTTGACTATCTGGCATTACGTAAAACCGAGCTGATTTAAATCAGCGCAGAAACGTACGTGGACGTTGTAATTACTAAACGTAATTATAACGTCTTATTAACGATTTTATATTCATCGTAGCCGATTTGTTGTTTTGTGCGTTTTAGATTTCTGGAAATTATTGACAATTTTCATGCGAATCTTTAAATAATTTAACCGATTCAGCTTTGCAGGTTTTATTTTCCGCTTTTACGATGTCTTTTATTTGATAATTAATTGTTAATTATTTGTGTTGTTTTGCGGGTAGTTATGCTCATTCTCTTATAAAGCCTTTCGTTCTTATCCCTTTCGTTATCAATCCCGCCTAAATCAAGGTTTGCAAGCGATAATGTCACACTCCGTAACATATGTGACAGGGCAAGCAGAAGCCGCTAACATAGAGCAGACACAGCTCCAACTATGTTTACAGTAATGCAACCTTCCCGTAAAATGCCCGTACACTTTAAGCGCCACCAGATTCCGTGGAATTGAGGTCGTTCAATGAGACTTAGGAAATACAATAAAAGTTTGGGATGGATGTCATTAATCGCAGGCACTGTATTACTCAGTGGTTGTGATTCTGCACTCCTCGACCCAAAAGGACAGATTGGACTGGAGCAACGCTCTCTGATTCTGACGGCCTTCGGCCTGATGATGATCGTCGTTATTCCAGCCGTCTTGATGGCAGTAGGATTTGCCTGGAAGTATCGTGCGAGCAATAAAGATGCGAAGTATAGCCCGAACTGGTCACACTCCAACAAAGTGGAAGCTGTGGTCTGGACGGTTCCTATCCTGATCATCCTGTTCCTGGCCGTTCTGACCTGGAAAACCACTCACGCATTAGAGCCGAGCAAACCGCTTGCTCACGATGAAAAACCTATCACTATCGAAGTCGTTTCGATGGACTGGAAATGGTTCTTCATCTATCCGGAACAAGGCATTGCTACCGTCAACGAAATCGCCTTCCCGGCGAACGTACCGGTACACTTCAAAGTGACCTCCAACTCCGTG
Source organism: Klebsiella sp. CN_Kp106 (assembly GCF_040064575.1). Taxonomy (NCBI): domain Bacteria; kingdom Pseudomonadati; phylum Pseudomonadota; class Gammaproteobacteria; order Enterobacterales; family Enterobacteriaceae; genus Klebsiella; species Klebsiella sp. CN_Kp106. The sequence continues at coordinate 281,706 of NZ_JBEAIG010000001.1, forward strand.
ATGAACTCGTTCTTTATCCCACGTTTAGGTAGCCAGATTTACGCAATGGCCGGGATGCAGACTCAGCTGCACCTCATCGCGAACGAAGCTGGTACTTACGACGGTATCTCCGCCAGCTATAGCGGCCCGGGCTTCTCAGGAATGAAGTTCAAAGCTATCGCCACGCCGGATCGTGCAACCTTCGATCAGTGGGTAGCGAAAGCCAAAGAGTCTGCGAACGCCATGGACTCCATGGAAACGTTCGACAAACTGGCTGCGCCTAGCGAATACAACAAAGTGGAATACTTCTCTAACGTGAAACCAGATTTGTTTAAAGATGTTGTTAACAAATTTATGTCTCACGGTAAGAGCATGGATATGACCCAACCTGAGGGCGAGCACGCAGCGCACGAAGGAATGGAAGGCATGGACATGAGCCACGCGGAAACCGCTCACTAAGGGGCCGAGGAAGAAAACGATGTTCGGAAAACTTACACTGGATGCAGTGCCCTACCATGAACCCATTATTGTGGTTACGGTGGCTGCAATTATCATTGGGGGACTGGCGCTTCTGGCGGCCATCACTTACTTCGGTAAGTGGTCCTACCTTTGGAATGAGTGGCTGACTTCGGTTGACCACAAACGTCTCGGTATCATGTACGTTATCGTAGCAATCGTCATGTTGCTGCGTGGCTTCGCTGACGCCGTTATGATGCGTAGCCAGCAGGTGCTGGCCTCGGCCGGGGAAGCAGGCTTCCTGCCGCCTCACCACTACGATCAGATCTTTACCGCCCACGGCGTTATCATGATCTTCTTCGTAGCGATGCCGTTTGTTATCGGTCTGATGAACCTGGTGGTTCCGCTGCAGATCGGCGCGCGCGACGTTGCCTTCCCATTCCTTAACAACCTGAGCTTCTGGTTCACCGTTGTGGGCGTGATTCTGGTTAACCTCTCTCTGGGCGTCGGTGAATTCGCGCAGACCGGTTGGCTGGCCTATCCGCCGCTCTCGGGAATTGAGTACAGTCCGGGCGTCGGGGTCGATTACTGGATCTGGGCTCTCCAGCTATCCGGTATTGGTACAACGCTCACCGGTATTAACTTCTTCGTAACGATTATCAAGATGCGTGCCCCTGGCATGACCATGTTCAAGATGCCGGTGTTTAGCTGGGCATCTCTGTGCGCCAACATCCTGATTATCGCCTCCTTCCCAATTCTGACCGTCACCGTCGCGCTGCTGACCCTGGACCGCTACCTGGGCACCCATTTCTTTACCAACGATATGGGTGGCAACATGATGATGTACATCAACCTGATTTGGGCCTGGGGTCACCCGGAAGTGTACATTCTGGTTCTGCCGGTATTCGGTGTCTTCTCCGAAATCGCCGCAACCTTCTCGCGTAAGCGTCTGTTTGGCTACACCTCGCTGGTATGGGCAACAGTGTGTATTACCGTTCTGTCGTTCATCGTTTGGCTGCACCACTTCTTTACTATGGGTGCGGGCGCGAACGTAAACGCCTTCTTCGGTATTACGACCATGATTATCGCTATCCCGACCGGGGTTAAGATCTTCAACTGGCTGTTTACCATGTACCAGGGCCGTATCGTCTTCAACTCAGCAATGCTGTGGACGATTGGCTTTATCGTGACCTTCTCCGTAGGGGGTATGACCGGCGTACTGCTGGCGGTACCGGGCGCAGACTTCGTGCTGCACAACAGCCTGTTCCTGATCGCGCACTTCCATAACGTCATCATCGGCGGCGTGGTGTTCGGTTGCTTCGCAGGTCTGACCTACTGGTGGCCTAAAGCCTTTGGCTTCACCCTGAACGAAACCTGGGGCAAACGCGCTTTCTGGTTCTGGATCATCGGCTTCTTCGTCGCGTTTATGCCGCTGTACGTACTGGGCTTCATGGGTATGACCCGTCGCCTGAGCCAGCAGATTGACCCGCAGTTCCACCCGATGCTGGTTGTTGCAGCCTGCGGTGCGGCGCTGATCGCTTGCGGTATTCTCTGCCAGCTGATTCAGTTCTACGTGTCTATCCGCGATCGCGAGCAGAACCGTGACCTGACCGGCGACCCGTGGGGCGGCCGTACGCTGGAGTGGGCAACCTCTTCTCCTCCGCCGTTCTACAACTTTGCTATCGTTCCTGTCGTTCACGAGCGTGACGCGTTCTGGGAAATGAAAGAAAAAGGCGACGCGTATAAGAAACCGGCTGGCTATGAAGAGATTCATATGCCGAAAAACAGCGGCGCGGGCATCGTGATTGCTGCTTTCGCAACGGTGTTTGGTTTCGCAATGATCTGGCATATCTGGTGGATGGCGATTGCAAGCTTCGTCGGTATCCTGGTGACCTGGATTATTAAGAGCTTTGACGAGGACGTGGATTACTACGTGCCGGTTGCAGTAGTCGAAAAACTGGAAAATCAGCATTTCGATGAGATTAACAAAGCAGGGCTGAAAAATGGCAACTGATACTCTTGCGCATAACGCCCACGCGCACGAACACGGGCACCATGATACAGGACCGATGAAGGTATTCGGTTTCTGGATCTACCTGATGAGCGACTGCATTATCTTCGCCACTCTGTTCGCTACCTATGCCGTTCTGGTGAACGGCACGGCGGGCGGTCCGACCGGTAAAGATATTTTTGAACTGCCGTTCGTTCTGGTTGAAACCGCGCTGCTGCTGTTCAGCTCCATCACCTACGGCATGGCGGCTATCGCCATGTACAAAAACAACAAGAGCCAGGTGGTTTCCTGGCTGGCGCTGACCTTCCTCTTCGGGGCAGGCTTCATCGCGATGGAACTCTATGAATTCCATCACCTGATTGTTGAAGGTATGGGCCCGGATCGCAGCGGCTTCCTGTCAGCGTTCTTCGCGCTGGTCGGCACCCACGGTCTGCACGTGACCTCTGGTCTGATCTGGATGGCGGTGCTGATGGTTCAGGTTTCTCGTCGCGGCCTGACCAGCACGAACCGCACCCGTATCATGTGCCTGAGCCTGTTCTGGCACTTCCTGGACGTCGTGTGGATCTGCGTGTTCTCTGTTGTTTATCTGATGGGGGCGATGTAATGAGTCATTCTACCGATCATAGCGGCGCTTCTCACGGCAGCGTGAAGAGCTACATGACAGGTTTCATCCTGTCGATCATTCTGACGGTTATCCCGTTTGCAATGGTGATGAGTGGATCTGCATCGCATGCGGCTATTCTGGGAACCATCCTGGTCACTGCGGTTGTGCAGATTGTGGTACACCTCGTGTACTTCCTGCACATGAACAGTAAATCGGACGAAGGTTGGAACCTGACCGCATTTATCTTCACCGTAATCATCATTGCTATCGTAGTTGTCGGCTCCATCTGGATTATGTGGAACCTGAACTACAACATGATGATGCACTAAGAGCGGCGAGTATGTTTAAGCAATACCTGCAAGTAACGAAACCAGGCATTATTTTTGGCAACCTGATCTCCGTGATTGGCGGTTTCCTGCTGGCCTCCAAGGGCCACATCGACTATCCGCTTTTTATCTGGACGCTCCTCGGAGTATCCCTGGTGGTCGCCTCGGGTTGTGTTTTCAACAACTATATCGACCGTGATATCGATCGTAAGATGGAACGGACGAAAAACCGGGTGCTGGTCAAAGGGCTGATCTCGCCAGAAGCTTCGCTGGTATACGCCACCCTGCTGGGTATTGCTGGCTTCATGCTCCTGTGGTTTGGCGCGAATCCCCTGGCCTGCTGGCTGGGGGTGATGGGGTTCGTGGTTTATGTCGGCGTTTACAGCCTGTACATGAAGCGCCACTCCGTCTACGGCACGCTGATTGGTTCTCTCTCCGGCGCTGCGCCGCCGGTGATTGGCTACTGCGCGGTTACCGGTGATTTTGACAGCGGTGCCGCGATTCTGCTGGCGATTTTCAGCCTGTGGCAGATGCCTCACTCTTACGCTATCGCGATTTTCCGCTTCAAGGATTATCAGGCAGCGAACATTCCGGTACTGCCGGTAGTGAAAGGCATTTCGGTAGCGAAAAACCATATCACCGTTTACATCATCGCTTTCGCCGTTGCCACGCTGATGCTCTCCCTGGGCGGCTACGCTGGATATAAATATCTGGTTGTCGCTGCGGCGGTGAGCGTCTGGTGGCTCGGAATGGCGCTGCGCGGTTATAAAGTGGCGGATGATAAAGTCTGGGCGCGTAAGCTGTTCGTCTTTTCCATCGTAGCCATTACCGCGCTGTCGGTGATGATGTCCGTCGACTTTATGGTGCCGGATTCACACAACCTGCTGACCATGGTCAGATAGTGTCTCTCAATGGCGTATCGCACGATACGCCATTACTTATTTCCCCCTGTTAATCTCGCATCGCCGATGGTTGTAAATCATTCTCCCCACCCTATTATTCTGAGATTGTGCCCTCAACCCTCTCAACGCTTTCTCTGCCCCTGGCTAAATTCCGCTTCAGCGTCCTCGATCAAAGACGCCCCCCGTACATGCCTTTCTCCGCTTACTGCCGGAACGCGTTTAGCCATACTGATGCGATAATAGTCACGCAGTACTGCCAATTCGTTTCGACAAATAGCCGCATCAGATTCATCAGCAGCAATTCATTATCCTGCAGCCATCGTTTATTTAGATGAATTAAAATTGGTTTTAACGCTGGTACTGTCAATAAAATGAGCACTATATACCGGCTAATGATTCCGTTGTTTAACGAATCATCGCTAAGCACGGTTTTCCCACTGCGGTCGGCAATGGTATCTTTGAGATATGAATCCCGCCGCCGCGCTACCCCGTACGGCGCCGAGTGGTTTAGCTGCATATATACGGTAAATAAATTTATTGTGCGCAAAATAGTATAAGAGATATATCGCGAAATTTTTGTTTCGTCGAACGCTGACGTCATTCGGGTTAGCAAACCATAGACAGGCTCTCGTTCATTCAGCGGGCTGCGCTTCCTTCATTCCCGGTGGGCGAATGTGAAATCGAAAATTAACATATTAACGTGAGGTATGGTGCCAGGGTGATGTTCTCATGCCCTCCCCTCCTCCGCACGAACAGGCGGTCTTTTGCCATGAATATTTTTCTCTCCGGTTCATATAGCATCTCTATTGAACAATAGTAAAGTTTTCAATGAAAAAAAAGCTGTCCGTCTTATTTCCGCCTGCAACCACTTTCAGCGCGTTTTTCTTTATAAGGCCCTCATGCAATTTCACATTAAAGCCAGATGTGCCGAATAAAAAATTCATACTCATGGCTTACGCCGTTATCTCTGAAGAAAACTTCATTTTATTAAATTTGTATGAAATTGAATATTTCACATATTAATACTCTGGATTAACATAATTTAAGAGTGTTAGTATTTCTTCCGTGGGTAAGAGACCCACTAATAAAAATTAATCAAACTTAACAAGGAATACCAATGAAAGAATTAACTATTGGCGAAATGGAATCTATTTCTGGTGGTTTTAATGTGTTCGGCAGCATTGCTAACAGCATTTCCAGCATTTCCAGCATTATTAATAATACAGCAAGCCATCTGAGCGATTTTATTACCTCCGCAGGTGCTACCATCGCCAATGCCATCGTTAACGATACCATTGCGTTCGGTGATTACCTGAGCGGCACATCTACGTGGCAGGATTTCGTTGCCTCAAGCAACGAAAACTGGAGCAATTCTGTGCACGACCTGTCGGGCGAGTGGAACACTTTCACTAACAGCATCACCGCCTAATATCGGTTCGTCATTCTCAGGGCAGGATTCTTCCTGCCCTTTTTTTTGCCTACCGTAAGCTCTCTCGGCACGAGGATGAGTGAATCGTCTGCGCCTTTGGTTTTAACCCACCAGCATCGCCTGAGCGCTATAGAGCAAATCCAGATGATCGCGGCATAGTGCCTCAATCGAGGTTCTTGACTGATGGCTGGTTAAACTCAGCGCTCCCCAGTAAAGCCCTTCCCGATCTGACAGCGGCACGGCCAGGACCAGCATGCCAATTTCAAACTCCTGCTCAATCGCGGCGTATCCCTGGCGACGAACCTGAGCGATCTTTTCCATTAACGCCGCCACGTCCGTCACCGTATAGGGCGTACGCTGCTCGCGGCGGATCCGCTGCAAAACGGTTTCACACTCGGTTTCCGCTAAGGAAGCCAGCCATAGTCGCCCTCCGGCGGTACAGTAAATCGGCACTCTCTCCCCCAGACGCACTGAAGTCGAGTTAAACGGCGTGTGTTTACTGCGGGCGATATACACCAGCTCGTCATCATCTATCACGCCGACCGAAGCGTGCTCTTCCGTCCGACTGGCGATGTACTCCACGATCGGTCGTACCATGCGTGGGAACTGCGCCGAATCGACATACGCCTGCCCCAGCCTTAACGCTTTAGGCGTTAGCCAGTAATGACGTCCGTCGGTTTGCAGATAGCGCTCGTGCAGCAGGGTAAGGAAAAAGCGCCGCGCGGCGCTTTGCGTCAGGCCGCTCATTTTCGCCGCCTGCGGCACGGTGAGCCGGGGGAACTCTTTTGAAAATAGCTGGATCAGCGCCAGCCCTTTTTGCAGGCCGACGATCAGATCGCGGGTATGAATCTGGTTTTGCATACTTGTTCACACTTTCGCAACAATACAATCAGTTTAGCGCGATTATCGCAGTGGTAGTGCGATTAACAACCAGTATGGCCGAATTCTGCGTTGTCGCTCTCAGCTTCCGCTGAAATACTTTCACAACATTCATTTAACAAAATGAGGTTTGAAATGGTCAGTGGATTCACTCAGGTCGTCGCCGTCATCGGCCACCCGATTACCCAGGTTAAGTCGCCGGAGAATTTCAACCGCTTCTTTGCTGACCAGCAGTTGGACAGCGTGATGATCCCGGTTGATATCGCCCCCGAAGCCGTTGCTGACTTTCTGCAGGCCCTGCGCGGCTGGCACAACATGAGCGGCGTCCTGGTCACCGTTCCGCACAAACAGCGGGCCGCCGCCCTGGTCGACGAGTTAACCCCGCGAGCTCAGCACCTCAATGCCATTAACGTCATCCGTAAGCTGGCCGATGGCCGTTTACAGGGCGATATGCTCGACGGCGTCGGTTTTCAGCTTGCCGCAGAGGCGCACGGCTTTAGCGCCGCCGGTAAAAAGGGGCTGCTCTCCGGCTGCGGCGGTGTGGGCAGCGCTATCGCGTGGGGGCTTTGCGAAGCGGGTATCCGCCAGCTGGCCCTTTATGATCAGAATCCCGCCACCCTTCAGCTGCTGCATAACCGGCTGGCCACCCATTTTCCGCACGTTCATCTCGTCGACCTGCCCGCTACGCTTGCCGGCCTGGATTTGCTGGTGAATGGTTCCCCGGCGGGAATGGCCGGTTTCGAGCCGTTGCCGCTGCCGCAGACGCTGCTGGAAACCCTTCCGCTATCCACGCATGTCGCCGACGTGGTGACCGCCCCGATCATCACCCCGCTCCTCGCCTTCGCCCGGGATCGCGGCTGCGCGATCCAGACCGGGCCGGAGATGGCGCTGGCGCAGATGAAACTGATGGGGCAATTCATCGGCGCCATCGCGCAGGAACAAGGAGCGGCGGCATGAAAAGCTGGGATGTCATCGTTATCGGCAGCGGCGCCGCAGGTTTTGCCGCGGCGGTGACCGCCAGCTGTAAGGGACTGTCGGTGCTGATGCTGGAAAAAGCCCCGCAGTTTGGCGGCACCTCCGCCATTTCCGGCGGCGCGGTGTGGATCCACGATAGCGATCAGGCGCGGAAAATGGCCGTGGGCGGCAGCCCGCAGGCCATCGAAACCTATCTGCGGACGATTATCGGTGAGCCTCATTATCGTCAGGATCTGGTGGATGCCTTTATCGCTTCAGGGCGCGAGGCGCTGGCGTTTCTTGAAAAAGAGGGCGCGGTGAAATATAGCCTGCGCCCGCTCTCTCCGGATTATTACCCGGATGAGCCCGGCGCCGTCGATGTCGGGCGGGCGCTCGAGGTGGTGGAGTTTGACGGACGGGAACTGGGTGCGCATTTTCGCGACCTCCGCTCTCCCCCACCGGGAATGCTGCTGTTTGGCGGGATGATGGTTAACCGGGTTGATATCCAGCACTTTCTCGATATGCGCCGCTCCCCGCGCTCGTTCGCGCACTGCGGCAGACTGTTGCTGCGCTTCGGTCGCGATCGCCTGCGGTACCCTCGCGGTACCCGCCTGGCGATGGGCAACGCGCTGATCGCCCGCATGGCGACGCTCGCCTTTCGCAAAGGTATGCAGCTCAGGCTCAACGTCAACGTGCTTTCGCTGAGCGAACGCAATGGCGAGGTGACCGGCGTAGAAATTGAGCACGAGGGACAAAAGCAGGCCCTTGAAGCCCGCTGCGGGGTGGTACTGGCGGCGGGTGGTTTTGCCGCAGGCAGGCTGGCTGAACGCTATCGCCCCCAGACCCGCGAGCACTACACCATGTCCCCCGCCGCCAACGACGGCGCCGCGCTGCGCCTTGCCGCCGCGGTCAATGCCCGGGAAGGGGCTGACCTGCCGTCTAACTTTTTCTGGGCGCCGGTCTCGGTTTTACAGCATCCCGACGGCACGCAAGAGCGCTTCCCTCATCTGGTCACCGATCGCGCCAAACCTGGAGTGATTGCCGTCAACCAGCGCGCGGTGCGCTTCGTGAACGAATCTAACTCTTATCACCACTTCGCCAGCGCCATGCAAAGCCGGGCAGAAAATGCGCCCTGCTTTCTGATTTGCGACGCCCTGGCCATGAAGCGCTACGGCCTCGGCCTGGCGCGCCCTGCCCCGGTCAATAATGACGCGCTGGTGAAAGCGGGCTATCTGCATAAGGCCGATACGCTGCCTGAACTGGCGCAGCGGCTCGGCCTGGATCCGCAGACGCTCGCTGACACGGTGGCTCGCTACAACCGCGACGCCGCTCAGGGCCTCGACCCGGCGTTCACCAAAGGCGGCAACAGCTATAACCGCGCGATGGGCGACCCCGGCCACCGGCCAAACGCCTGTAACGCTCCGCTGACCCGCGCGCCGTTTTATGCCGTCACCCTCTATACCGGCGATCTCGGTACCTCGCGCGGCCTGGTCACTACCGCCGATGCTCAGGTCATTAACCAGCACGGTGAACCGATTAAAGGCCTCTATGCCGTGGGTAATGATATGGATTCGATGATGGCCGGAACCTACCCCGGCCCAGGTATTACGCTCGGCCCGGCGCTCACCTTCGGCTATCTCTCAGCCAGCCATATGGCGCAACAACACGCACTATAAACAGGAGAAAATCATGATCTATGAAAAACGCACCTACACCATCAATCCGCTGAAAATGGCCGACTGGCTGGCGCTGTACAAAAGCGATGCTTACGCCGTGCAAACCGAGCACCTCGGTAAGCTCATCGGCTTCTTTTTTACCGAAATTGGCGTGGTCAATCAGGTGGTGCATATCTGGGCCTATGAAAGTCTGGACGATCGCCTGGCGCGTCGGGCGCGCATGGCGCAGGACGAACGCTGGCTGACGTTCTCGCGCAAAAACCGCGAGCTGGCCGCCGTCGAGCGTCTGGAGTCGGTGCTTCTGCGCCCCACTGATTTTTCACCACTGCAATAAGGAGAGGGTCATGAGCGGGCAGATGAACGTGGATGTTCTGGTCGTCGGCTCCGGCGCGGCGGGGCTCTCTGCCGCCGTCACCGCCGCGCTCGGCGGCGCCAGCGTACTGGTTGCGGAGAAAGAGTCGGTCATTGGCGGCACCAGCGCCTGGTCCGGCGGCTGGCTGTGGATCCCGCGTAACCCGCTGGCTCGTGAAGAAGGGATTGAAGAAGAACCGGGCGCGCCGCTCGCTTATTTACGCCATGAAATGGACGGTGAGCCTGCCGATGCGCGTCTGCTTGCCTTCTTACAGTACGGACCGGAGATGATCGACTTTTTCCGCCGCCGTACCGCCGTGCAGTTTCTTTCCGGCAGCAAAATGCCCGATTTTCACGCTTCACCGGGCGCTGCGCTGGGCGGCCGCTCGGTCACGGCGCAGCCTTTTGACGGACGGCTGCTGGGCGACTGGCTGCATCGCCTGCGGCCTCCGTTGGAGACCATCAGCCTTGCGGGTATGGGCATTGCCGGCGGCACGGACATGGCGCACTTTTTCAACGCGACCCGCTCACCGGGCTCGGCGCTGTATGCGACCCGCCGCCTGCTGCGTCACGGCTGGCAGCGGCTACGCGCCGGTCGCGGACAGCATCTGGTTAACGGCAACGCGCTGGTCGCCCGCCTGCTGCGTTCGGCGCTGGATGCGGGGGTTAATTTTCAGCTTAACGCGCCGGTAGAACGTCTGCTTGCCGACAACAACGGCGTTGCAGGCGCGATATTACGCAGCGACGGCGGCGCGCTGAAGGTTCGCGCCGGCGCGGTGCTCCTCGCCTGCGGAGGCTTTCCTCACGATAGGCAGCGTCTGGCCGAAAATGTGCCGCACGCCGCCAGCGGCTACGGCCACTTCTCCGCCGCGCCCCCGGGCAATCAGGGGGATGGCATTCAGCTCGGCGAAGCGGTCGGCGGCCAGTTTGATACCTCACTCAGGCACGCCATGGCCTGGGCGCCGGTGTCGCGCGTTACCCTCGCCAGCGGACTGCAGTTGCCGTTCCCGCATCTGGTTGAGCGCGCTAAGCCCGGCTTTATTGCCGTGTTGCCTAACGGTAAACGCTTCACCAATGAAGCCGACTCTTATCATGATTTTATTGCCGCGCTGCTGGACGCGACGCCGTCGGGCGAAACGCCGCAGGCGTGGCTAATTGCCGACGGCCGTGCGCTGCGGCGCTACGGATTGGGCCATGCTCGCCCCTTCCCGTTTACCCCCGAGGCCTGGCGACGGACCGGCTATCTGTACGTCGGTGAGACGCCGGAAGCGCTGGCGAAAACATGCGCCATCAATCCGCAGCAGCTAACGGAAACGATCGCCCGGTTTAACGGCTTTGTAGACCAGGGAGAGGATAAGGATTTTCAGCGCGGCGCCTCGGCCTATAACCGCGCGCAGGGTGACGCCAGCCGCTCGCCCCACCCCACGCTCGGGAAACTCAGCCATGGGCCTTTTTATGCGGTACGTATATTGCCCGGCTCGCTGGGTTCCTTCAGTGGACTAATCACCGATGAAAATGCCCGTGTTCTCAACGCGCAGCGGCAGCCGATCCAGGGGCTTTTCGCCATCGGCAACGATATGTCGAGCGTGATGCGGGGATTCTATCCCAGCGGCGGTATCACGCTGGGTCCGGCCATGACTTTTGGCTATCTGGTCGGAAAAAACCTGGCAGAAAATCTCAATAAAACAACGCAGTAAAAGCATTCCACCAGGGACGGCAATACGCATAACAACAATCACCTGCAACTGTACTGGAGTCCTTTATGAACATGCGAACCCTCTCACTCGCCGCGCTTACCCTCCTCGACGTTCCGCCGCCGGAACAGGTACGCATTGCGGCCCAGACCGGATTCACCCACGTTGGTCTGCGCCTGCTTCCCGCAACCCCGTCAGATCCGGATTACGACATGCTCGGCGACACCGCCGCCGTACGCGATACCCTGGCGGCGCTGATGGAAACCGGCGTTCGCGTTTCGGACGTTGAGATCGTCCGCCTGACGCCCGATTTTTCAGTGGACGCTCGTTTGCAGCTTTTTCTTACTACCGCCGCGCGCCTTGGCGCAAAGCAGGTTTTAGTGGCAGGAAACGATGATAACCGCGCGCGCAGCGCGGGAAATCTCGCCCGGCTTGCCGAAGCCGGCCAGGAGCATGGATTAACCATGAACCTGGAACCCATGCCCTGGACCCACCTGCGCACCATTGCCGAAGCCCGGGCGCTCATCACCGCCAGCGGCCGCAGCGATATCGGTATTTTGATTGACGCTATTCACTTCTGGCGGGCCGGCGAATCCCTGTCCACGATCGCGGCGCTACCGCAAAATTGCCTCAACTATATGCAGCTTTGCGATGCCTCACCGCAACCCCCCGCTGACGAGCAGGAGCTGATTTACCAGGCCCGCGCCGCGCGCCAGGTCCCCGGCGAAGGCGGACTCGACCTGCACGGTCTGATGGCGGCGCTTCCGGCCACGCTGCCGGTATCCATCGAGGTCCCGCTAAGCGGCGATCGGGGTGCGCTGCCGCCGCTCGCTCGCGCTCAGCTGCTGTTTAACGCCGCGCAGTCCTACCTGCGCCCTTGCGCATAAGGAGAGTCCCATGACACAGACTCAACGCCTGGACGTCAGGGAGTTAATCAACGCCAATCCGCTAAGCCGCTTTCAGAAGCTGGTGGTGTTTTTAGGCTTCTGCGTTATCGCGCTGGACGGCTTTGATATCGCCATCATGGGATTTATCGCCCCGACGCTGAAGCAGGAATGGGGAGTAAGCAATCACCAACTCGGTTTTGTCATCAGCGCCGCGCTGATAGGCCTGGCGCTGGGGGCCATTTTCTCCGGGCCGCTCGCCGACTGGCTGGGACGGAAAAAAATTATCATTAATAGCGTCTTCTTCTTCGGCTTCTGGACCATCGCCACCGCCCTTTCACAAAATATTGAGCAGATGATGGTTTTCCGCTTCCTGACCGGGCTGGGATTAGGCGCCGCCATGCCGAATATCGGCACCCTGGTGTCAGAGTATGCGCCGGAGCGCCAGCGCTCGTTCCTGATTACGATTATTTTTTGCGGCTTCACCTTTGGCGCGGCGGCGGGCGGTTTCTCCGCATCCTGGCTAATCCCGCAGTTTGGCTGGCACTCGCTGATGCTGCTTGGCGGGATCCTCCCGCTGCTGTTCGCTCCGGTCCTGATCTGGCTGTTACCGGAATCGGTGCGTTTTCTGGTCGTTAAGCGCGCGCCTGCCGAACGTATTCGGCGGATTATGCAACGCCTCTATCCGGGACAAATCCCCGATGAGGCCGAGTTCAGCCTCCCGGCCCAGCCCGTCCAGGCAAATGCCATGCGCATCGTTCTCTCCCGCCAGTATCGCTTCGGTTCGATGATGCTCTGGCTGGTTTACTTTATGGGGCTTTTTTTGGTTTACCTCCTCGGCAGCTGGCTACCGACGCTGGTAAAAGAGGTGGGCTTAACGGTCGGCCAGGCGGCGGTAATGACCGCAATGTACCAGGCTGGGGGAACCCTTGGCTCGCTGTTTGCGGGCTGGCTAATGGACCGGATCAACCCACATCGGGCGCTCGGGCTGATTTACGCGGTTGGCGGCCTGTTTACGATGGCGATGGGCTATGCCGCGGCAAGCTTTGCGCTCATCTGCCTGCTGGCGTTTATCAGCGGAGCCTGCTTAAACGGCGCCAATACCGGCATGAACGCGCTCTCCGCCCGCTACTATCCTACCGAAGCACGGGCTACCGGCTCCAGCTGGATGCACGGCGTTGGCCGCATGGGCGCGATCCTGAGCGCCTTTGCCGGGGCGGAGATGCTGGCGCTGAATATCAGCTTCGAAAGCGTTTTCCTGATCCTTGGCATTCCCGCCGCGATAACCGTCGCCGGGCTGGCGGCCAAAGGTATTTTCGCGGCTGGCCCGTCGGCAAGGGCCACCGCGTCAACCGCGCCCGTCAGAAGTACATTTTAAACGTTGACGCTAAGGCAGGCGTGTTTCAAAAACACGCCTGCCCAAAAAAGAAAAATTAATTTCATTTAAATGAATAATGAAAAATAAAAATGCCATGCAGTATCGATTCACTTCACAAAACCACAGTGCAAAATCATTAAATACATACAAGAAACAAATCAAACGTCGCCCAGAAAAACACTTAATAACCTTATCAATCAGAATGGCTTGATAGCTGTAACCAAAAAATTTACGGCTCAATTTTTACGGTTTTTCGATCCGCCTCGCATATACAGAAATTAAATTCCAAACAAACATTGAAATGAAATAAATATTTCCTTATGTTCTGGCTGATATTCAGGATAAGGTCGTGCCGGTGGAACTGGCGCAGAGGTCCTGACTTGTCCTTCCAGACAAAGGAATTGACCATGAGTGAACAGCAGATTCTTCTCTCTCCCGCGGCAGCACGCAGCGATAAGCTAAGCTGGGCTACCCGAATCGCTTACGGCGGCGGCGATACCGCTTGTAACGTCGTGTTCGGCATGATCGGCACGGTTTTAACCCTGTTTTATACCGACTATGTCGGCATCAGCATCGCCACCGTTGGCCTGGTGATGCTGATCTCACGTCTGTTTGACGGCGTTTCCGATGTCATCATGGGCCTGATGGTGGAACGCACGAACTCTCGCTGGGGTAAATCACGCCCCTGGCTGCTGTGGATGAGCGTGCCCTACGCCGTATCGGCAATTTTACTGTTCACCGTCCCGCAGACCACCGGCACGCTGCAGTTTCTCTATCTGCTGGTCGCCTATAACTTCTGCACCACCGTGTGCTATACCGCCATCAACCTCCCCTACGGCAGCCTCTCTGCGATGATGACCCGCGCCTCCTGGGAAAGGGATATGCTCAGCATCACCCGAATGTCGATGTCGCCTTTTGGTCGTATTCTCGCCGTTGCCTGCACTTTGCCGCTGGTGAAGTACTTTGGCGACGATCAGGCCGCGTGGATCAAAACCATGTCTATTTGGGCTTTTCTGGCGCTGCTGTTGCTGCTGTTTTGCTTTTATAAATGCGAAGAAAAGGTGGTCATCAAAGCGCGAGAAAAACAGGGAAACGTACCGGTAAAAACCCAGCTTTCCGCGCTTTTTCGTAACCAGTACTTCTGGGCCAGCGCCATCCTGTGGACCGCGCAAAGCGTGTACTACACCGTGGTAGGGATCGCGCTGCCTTACTACTGCCGCTACGTGCTCGGTGACGATACCTTCTATAGCTCCATTTTCGTTGCCGAAACCGCCTGCATTATTATTTTCACCTTCCTGAGCTCCGTGCCCATCCGCAAATACGGTAAACGCAACGTTGCCCTCTGCGGTATCGTGCTGGCGACCATCGGCCAGGTGCTGTTTATGTTTAACTCTGATGATTACCACTGGGCGCTGGCAAACGCGATTATTCGCGGTATTGGCTTCGCCCCGCTGAACGCCGTGCTGTTCGGCTTCTGCGGCGATGCCGTCGAATTCGGCCAGTGGAAAACGCGCGTCAGACAGGAAGGGATGATCTTCTCCGCCGGTTCCGTTGGGACGAAACTCGGCGCAGGTATTGCCGCCGCGGTTATCTCCGGCCTGCTGAGCATGGCGGGTTACGTCAGCTCCAGCAGCGGATCCGGCGTTCAGCCGCAAAGCGCTATCGACATGATTAACCACGTTTATCTCTACGGCTCTTTCTTCCTGTGGATCGTGGTCATTATCACCCTGCTGTTTTATCGCCTGGATAAGCAATACCCGCAGATCATGCATGACCTGAAAGAACGCGAAGCCCGTGGCGAGATGTAAAACCTTAGAACCAGGCCCGCGCTCGGCGAGCGCGGGTACACAGAAGAACATCTGAAATCCGTAGGATCTCTATCATTGAGGAGTGCACCATCATGTTAAACGGCATGAAACCCTTATCCCGCTCCCTGCGCTGGGGCATGGTCGGCGGCGGCGGCACCAGCCAGATTGGCTACAGCCACCGCTGTGCGGCGCTTCGCGACAACGTCTTTACTCTGCTCGCCGGCGCGCTTGATATCGATGCCGAGCGCGGTCGTCAATTCGGCGAGCAGCTCGGCATCGCTCCTGAACGCTGCTACGCCGATTACCAAACGCTGTTCGCGGAGGAGGCCAAACGCCCTGACGGCATTGAAGCCGTATCGGTAACGACGCCGAACAATACTCACTTCGCTATCACTAAAGCGGCGCTTGAAGCCGGGCTGCACGTTATTTGCGAAAAACCGCTGTGCTTTACCGCCGACGAAGCGCGCGAGCTGCTGGCGCTAAGCAAAAAGCAGAATAAAATTATCGGCGTCACGTACGGCTATGCCGGGCACCAGATGATCCAGCAGGCGCGGCAGATGATAGCGGAAGGGATGCTCGGCGAGATCCGCATTATTAATATGCAGTTCGCCCACGGTTTTCATAATGAAGCCGTTGAGCTACAGGCTGAATCCACCCGCTGGCGGGTAACGCCCAAATATGCCGGCCCTAGCTATGTGCTGGGGGATCTGGCGACCCATCCGCTATTTATTGCCGAGACGATGGTGCCGAACCTGAACATCACCCGCCTGATGTGCGCGCGTCAAAGCTTCGTCAAATCTCGCGCGCCGCTGGAAGATAACGCCTTTGTGCTGATGGAATATAACAACGGCGCCGTTGGCTCACTGTGGACCAGCGCGGTCAACAGCGGCGCGATGCACTCGCAAAAAGTCCGCGTCATTGGCGAAAAAGCCAGCATCGAATGGTGGGATGAGCGTCCAAATCAGCTCAGCTATGAGGTACAGGGCGAACCGGCTCGCGTCCTCGAGCGCGGGATGCCCTATCTCAGCCAGCAGGCGCTGGCGGACGACCGCATTGGCGGCGGTCACCCTGAAGGGCTGTTCGAGGCGTGGGCCAACCTCTATCGCCGCTACGCTATCGCCATCGACGCGATGGATCGCGGGGACCAGGCGTTCCTGGAGACCTTCTGGTATCCGGACGTCGAAGCCGGTCTTCACGGCGTTTACTGGGTTGAGCAGTGCGTCAAATCCGCCGACGCAGGCGGCCAGTGGGTTGACTTTAACTGCCAATAACCGCTGAACACCAGTGGAGGCCCCTCCACTGGTTTTTTCTTTCTACCGTACTCACCTCATCATGCAACACAGTCGTAATATCTGTTAAACAAACATTTATTTACGCTTCTGTTTCCCCCCACTACACTATGCGCAGTTTTTATATTGAGGTGGTAATGAACGATAATAAAATGACGCCAGGCGAACTGCGTGCGACCTGGGGTTTGGGGACCGTATTCTCTTTGCGCATGCTCGGCATGTTTATGGTCCTGCCGGTTCTGACCACTTACGGCATGGCGTTACAGGGCGCAAGCGAAGCCCTTATCGGACTGGCAATTGGTATTTACGGGCTGGCTCAGGCGCTATTCCAGATACCTTTCGGGCTGCTTTCTGACCGCATTGGCCGTAAGCCGCTGATCGTCGGCGGCCTGTTAATCTTCGTTGTCGGCAGCGTTATCGCCGCGCTTTCTGACTCTATCTGGGGCATTATTCTTGGCCGCGCGCTGCAGGGCTCCGGGGCGATTGCCGCCGCGGTCATGGCGCTGCTTTCCGATTTAACCCGCGAGCAAAACCGCACTAAAGCCATGGCGTTTATCGGCGTCAGCTTTGGCGTCACCTTTGCTATCGCCATGGTTCTCGGGCCTGTCGTTACCCACCAGCTCGGCCTGCACGCCCTGTTCTGGATGATTGCTGTTCTGGCGACGCTCGGCATCCTGCTGACGCTATGGGTGGTGCCGAACAGCCAGAATCACGTGCTGAACCGCGAGTCCGGTATGGTGAAAGGCTGCTTCAGCAAAGTTCTTGCTGAGCCAAAACTCCTGAAGCTCAATTTCGGCATTATGTGCCTGCATATCATGCTGATGTCCACGTTTGTCGCTCTGCCGGGCCAGCTTGAGGCCGCCGGTTTCCCCGCCGCCGAGCACTGGAAAATCTATCTGGTCACCATGCTGGTCTCATTTGTCGCGGTGGTGCCGTTTATTATCTACGCCGAAGTGAAGCGCAAAATGAAGCGCGTCTTTCTGCTGTGCGTCGCCATCCTGCTGATTGCTGAAATCGTACTCTGGGGTGCCGGAGGCTATTTCTGGGAGCTGGTCGCCGGCGTTCAGCTATTTTTCCTCGCGTTTAACCTGCTGGAAGCGCTGCTGCCGTCGTTAATCAGTAAAGAATCACCGGCCGGATATAAAGGCACCGCGATGGGCATTTACTCCACCAGCCAGTTCCTTGGCGTGGCCATCGGCGGAGCGCTCGGCGGCTGGGTGGATGGCTTTTTTGATTCGCAAACCGTCTTCCTGCTCGGCGCCCTGCTGGCGATGCTGTGGCTGCTGGTGGCCAGCACCATGAGCGAGCCGCCGTACGTTAGCAGCCTGCGGGTCGAGATCCCGGAGGATATCGCCGCGGACAAAATGCTCGAAGCGCGCTTACGGGCTAAAGAGGGCGTCAAAGAGGTGCTGGTGATTAGCGAAGAGCGTTCGGTGTATATCAAAATCGACAGCAAGATCACCAACCGCTTTGAAATTGAGCAGGCAATCAAAGGGATATAAAAGCGAGCACCTTTGTTCAGGCAGGCAAAAACGATTCTGAGCGGTGCTTTGTGTCCTGCCGGGCGGCGGCTAACGCCGTGCCCGGCCGACAGACGGGACTCTTTTAATCGCGGAAGTTTTTGAACTGGAACGGCTGGCCCAAATCACCGCCGCGCACCAGCGCCATAACCGCCTGCAGGTCGTCACGAGATTTACCGGTAACGCGAATCTCTTCGCCCTGGATCTGCGCCTGTACTTTCAGCTTGCTGTCTTTAATCAGCTTGACGATTTTTTTCTGCGTCGCGCTCTCAATGCCCTGCTTCAGCTTCGCATCGACAAACCAGGTTTTACCGCTGTGCACGAACTCGTCCGGCACTTCGATAGAACTGCCCTCAATTCCGCGTTTCAGCAGCTTGGCGCGCAGAATATCCAACAGCTGGTTAATCTGGAAATCAGACTCGCTGAGGACCTTGATGGTCTCGTTTTTTTCGTTCAGCTCAAAGCTCGCTTCGACGTTACGGAAATCAAAACGCGATTCAACTTCGCGGGTCGCGTTCTCTACGGCGTTTCGAACTTCCTGAAGATCGACTTCAGAGACAATATCGAAAGATGGCATCTTTTCCTCTCCTTCAGTTTCTTTTGCGTTGCATAATACCCGCAACGCGACATAACTCAACTTGTTATCCCGAAAGGATAACTGATAACGCTATACTTTAGCCATGAGCACCTGATGCAGCACTCACAGGTGAGGAGGAATAATGAAAGTAACCGTACTCGGATGCGGTGCACTGGGACAGTTATGGCTAACTGCGCTGTACAAACACGGACATGAAGTCCAGGGCTGGTTACGCGTCCCACAGCCATTCTGTAGCGTCAATGTGATTGAAACCGACGGCAGCGTGTTTAATGAATCGTTTACCGCTAACGATCCTGATTTTCTCGCCAGCAGCGACCTGCTGCTGGTCACCCTCAAAGCCTGGCAGGTCTCTAACGCGGTAAAAAACCTGAGCGCCATCCTGCCGTCGTCAGTACCTGTTCTGCTCATGCACAACGGTATGGGTACCGTTGACGAGCTTAAGAGCCTCAAACAGCCGCTGCTTCTGGCTTCGACAACGCAGGCGGCCCGCCGCGACGGCAACGTGATCGTCCACGTCGCCAACGGCACCAGCCATATTGGCCCGGCGAAAGCCTACCCTGAGGATTATAGCTATCTCGCCGATGTACTGCAGAGCGTGCTGCCCGACGTCGCCTGGCATAACAATATCTACCCCGCGACCTGGAGCAAGCTGGCGGTAAACTGTGTGATTAACCCGCTGACGGCGTTAAAAAACTGTCAGAACGGCGATTTACGCGAATACCCGCAGGAGGTCGCCGCGATTTGTTATGAAGTTGCGGCGGTGATGGATCGCGAGGGGATGCATACCTCGCCGGAAAACCTGTTATTCTATGTACATCAGGTTATTGAAAGTACGGCAGAAAATACCTCCTCCATGCTGCAGGATATTCTCGCCCAGCGCCATACGGAAATCGACTATATCACCGGTTATCTGTTAAAACGCGCCCGAGCCCACGGTATCGCCGTACCTGAGAATACCCGCCTGTTTGAACTGGTAAAGCGTAAGGAGAATGAATATGAGCGCGTCGGCACTGATTTGCCTCGCCCCTGGTAGCGAAGAGACCGAAGCGGTCACCACCATTGATTTACTCGTTCGCGGAGGAGTAAAGGTCACGACCGCCAGCGTTGCCAGCGATGGCAGCCTGACCATTGTCTGCTCGCGCGGCGTTAAGCTGCTGGCCGATGCGCCGCTGGTCGAAGTGGCCGATGGCGATTTCGATATCCTTGTTCTGCCCGGCGGCATTAAGGGTGCGGAGTGCTTTCGCGACAGCCCGCTGCTGGTTGAAACAGTACGTCAATTCCATCTTTCCGGGCGCATCGTTGCGGCGATTTGCGCCGCGGCGCCGACCGTGCTGGTGCCGCACAACCTTTTCCCCATCGGCAATATGACCGGCTTTCCGGCGCTGAAAGAACGCATTCCCGCCGAGCAGTGGCAGGATAAGCGCGTCGTCTGGGACGCTCGCGTTAAGCTGCTCACCAGCCAGGGGCCGGGAACCTCAATTGATTTCGCCTTGAAGATGATCGACCTGCTGGTTGGACGCGAAAAAGCGCACGAAGTCGCTTCACAGCTGGTGATGGCGGCAGGAATTTATAACTACTACGAATAAATGCAAAACGGCAACCCAGGGTTGCCGTTTTCATGATTACGCCTTGCTCCTGAAGAACTAGGGGCGATATACCTTCACGTTTTCAAAGCCCTGCTCGCGCAGATACAGCGCCTGCAGGCGGCTCATCACCCCACGCTCGCACCACAGCAGCCAGGTTTTACTCTGGTCGAGATCGCCAAATTTGGTGCTCAGCTTATAGAACGGCAGAGAAACCACGTCCACGCCTTCCACCTTCAGCGGCTTATCGTCCTGCTCGTCGATAGAGCGGATATCGAGGATCGCGTCGTCAGGGCCAAAACCGCTGACGGTTTCCACTTCCACTACGTCCTGCTCGGTCTGCTGAGCGATATCGCGGATATCAATGTTGCTCGCTTCCGCCACCACTTTCTCAAGGATGCTGAAATCGAAGTGCTCTTCTTCCGCCTCGATCTTCGCCTTCACCGCTTTCACGGTGGGGCTCTTCGAGATAACGCCGCAGTATTCCGGCATGGTGCGGGCAAAATCTTCAGTGCCGATTTCACGCGCGAGGTCAATAATGTGCTCTTTATCGTGCGAAATCAGCGGACGCAGAATCAGCGTATCCGAGACGTTGTCGATCAGGCGCAGGTTGGTCAGCGTCTGGCTGGAAACCTGGCCTAACGCCTCGCCGGTGACCAGCGCCTGGACGCCGTAGCGCTCGGCGACTTTTGACGCCGCGCGCACCATCATGCGCTTGAGCACCACGCCCATCTGACCGTCGTCGACTTTCTCCAGGATCTCACCCACCACCGGCTCGAAGTTAATCGCCACGAAGCGCACGCGGTGTGAGCTGCCGAAGCGGTTCCACAGATAGTGCGCGACCTGACGCACGCCGATTTCATGGGCCGCGCCGCCGAGGTTAAAGAAGCAGTAATGCACGCGGCAGCCGCGGCGCATCAGCATATAGCTGGAAACGCCGGAGTCGAAACCGCCGGAAATGAGCGACAGCACGTCTTCCTGGGTGCCGATCGGGAAACCGCCGATACCTTCGTAGCGCCCTTTAACCAGCAGCAGGCGATCGTTTTCGATCTCGAGGTTAACCGTCACATCGGGATCGGTCAGCTTCACTCGCGCCGTTTCAATATGCTGGTTCAAACCGCCGCCGACGTAGCGCTCCACTTCGATTGAGGTAAACTCATGCTTACCGCGACGCTTAACGCGCACGCAGAACGTTTTACCTTCCAGCGCGTCACGCCACAGCGGCAGCGTCTGCTCGAAAATATCGTGCAGAGAGGTATAAGGAACGTCTTCGACTTCCAGAATATGGTGGATACCGGGGATACGGGTCAGGGCATCGCGAATAGCCGGACGCTGGTTTTCATCCTTCGCCCGGACCTCGATATGATCCCAGTGACGAACGACGGCAAGCGTCTCATCATAGTTTTTGAGAACGTTACGAATGTTCCCGGTTAAAATTTTAATGAAGCGCAATCGCACAGATTGGCTTTTGATGGTGATTTCCGGGAACAATTTAATGATAAACTTCATGGCGACACTATTCGTTGGCAAGCCCGTCGTTGGCTAGCCCGACGGGGCTTTAAGCATAAAAAGTTGTACAGGCGCGACTGGCGTCTGCATCCAGGGCGCGGAGTATACCACTATTGGACGCTTTTCACCTGGCATTGCGCGTTATTTGATTAACCGCGCGACTTCGTTACCATATTGATAGCCATCGAGACATTACAAGAGTCTATATTCACTATGCCAAAGAAAAATGAGGCCCCGGCCAGCTTTGAAACCGCCCTGGGCGAGCTGGAGCAAATTGTTAATCGTCTGGAAAGCGGCTCGCTGCCGTTAGAAGAAGCGCTCGGCGAATTCGAGCGCGGGATCCAGCTGGCGCGCCAGGGGCAGGCAAAGCTGCAGCAGGCCGAACAGCGCGTACAAATTCTGCTGGCGGATAGCGAAGACGCGCCGCTTACCCCTTTTACGCCGGACGCTGAATAAATGGACTTCCCGCAACAGCTACAGGCGTGCGTCGAGCAGGCTAACGAAGCGCTGCGCCGTTTTATCGCTCCGCAGCCCTTTCAGAACACTCCGCTGGTCGAAGCCATGCAGTATGGCGCACTATTAGGCGGCAAACGCCTGCGCCCGTTCCTGGTTTACGCGACCGGCGATATGTTTGGCGTTAGCCGCGCTACGCTGGATGCCCCTGCCGCCGCCGTCGAATGCATCCATGCCTATTCGCTGATGCACGATGATCTCCCGGCGATGGACGATGACGATTTACGCCGCGGCCAGCCGACCTGCCATATAAAATTCGGCGAAGCGAACGCAATTCTTGCCGGAGACGCCCTACAAACGCTGGCGTTTTCTATACTGAGTGATGCGCCGATGCCGGAAGTGCCGGATCGCGATCGCCTGGCGATGATTTCTGAGCTGGCCCAGGCCAGCGGCATCGCGGGTATGTGCGGCGGTCAGGCGCTGGATCTGGAAGCGGAAGGCCATCAGGTTGATCTGACGTCGCTGGAGCGAATTCACCGCCATAAGACCGGCGCGTTGATTCGCGCCGCGGTACGAATGGGCGCGCTGAGCGCAGGTGAAGCCGGACGCAGGGCGCTACCCGCTCTCGATCGCTACGCCGAGAACATCGGTCTCGCCTTCCAGGTCCAGGATGACATTCTCGACGTGGTAGGGGATACTGCCACACTTGGCAAACGTCAGGGAGCCGACCAGCAGCTGGGCAAAAGTACCTACCCCGCCCTTTTGGGACTCGAGCAAGCCCGGAAAAAGGCCTTTGACCTGATTACCGACGCCCGCCGGTCGTTAACTGAGCTGGCCGCGCAATCTCTGGATACCACGGCACTGGAAGCGCTCGCGAATTACATAATTCAGCGTGATAAATAAACAATAAATGAGTCTCTGATGAGTTTTGATATTGCCAAATACCCGACCCTGGCGCTGGTGGATTCCACCCAGGAGTTGCGTTTGTTGCCGAAAGATAGCCTGCCGAAACTGTGCGACGAACTGCGGCGTTATCTGCTGGACAGCGTCAGCCGCTCTAGCGGACACTTTGCCTCCGGGCTCGGTACGGTAGAACTAACCGTGGCGCTGCACTACGTCTACAACACGCCTTTCGATCGCCTGATCTGGGACGTCGGCCACCAGGCTTACCCGCATAAAATTCTGACCGGACGCCGCGATCGGATCGGCACCATCCGCCAGAAAGGCGGGCTGCACCCCTTCCCGTGGCGCGGAGAAAGCGAGTATGACGTCCTGAGCGTCGGCCACTCGTCGACCTCCATCTCTGCCGGAATCGGCATAGCTATCGCCGCAGCCAAAGAGGATAAGCAGCGCCGCGCGGTTTGCGTAATCGGCGACGGGGCGATAACCGCCGGGATGGCGTTTGAAGCGATGAACCACGCTGGCGATATCAAACCCGATCTGCTGGTGGTGCTCAACGACAACGAAATGTCGATCTCCGAGAACGTCGGTGCGCTAAACAATCATCTGGCGCAGCTGCTCTCCGGCAAACTCTACTCCACGCTGCGCGAAGGCGGCAAAAAGGTCTTCTCTGGCGTGCCGCCGATTAAAGAGCTGCTCAAACGCACCGAGGAACATATCAAAGGGATGGTGGTTCCGGGGACCCTGTTTGAAGAGCTGGGCTTTAACTACATTGGGCCGGTGGACGGTCATGATGTTATCGGTCTGGTAAATACGCTGAAGAATATGCGCGACCTGAAAGGGCCGCAGTTCCTGCATATTATGACCAAAAAAGGCCGCGGCTATGAGCCCGCCGAAAAAGACCCGATCACCTTCCACGCGGTGCCAAAATTCGATCACACCAGCGGCGTGCTGCCGAAAAGCAGCGGCGGCCTGCCCTCTTACTCGAAAATCTTTGGCGACTGGCTGTGCGAAACCGCCGCGAAAGATGACAAGCTGATGGCCGTCACGCCAGCGATGCGCGAAGGTTCCGGGATGGTCGAGTTCTCGAAAAAATACCCCGACCAGTATTTCGACGTGGCCATTGCCGAGCAGCACGCGGTGACCTTTGCCGCCGGCCTGGCGATCGGCGGCTATAAGCCGGTGGTGGCGATCTACTCCACCTTCCTGCAGCGCGCATACGATCAGGTGATTCACGATGTCGCCATCCAGAAGCTGCCGGTGCTGTTCGCTATCGACCGTGCGGGTATCGTCGGCGCCGATGGGCAAACCCATCAGGGCGCGTTTGATATCTCCTTCCTGCGCTGCATTCCTGACATGGTCATCATGACCCCCAGCGATGAGAACGAGTGCCGCCAGATGCTGTATACCGGTTATCACTACAACGACGGCCCGAGCGCGGTGCGCTATCCGCGCGGCTCCGGTACCGGCGCGGCCTTTGAACCGCTAGCCTCGCTGCCTATCGGTAAAGGCGTAGTGAAACGCGAAGGTGAAAAAATCGCGATTCTGAACTTCGGCACGCTGCTGCCGCAGGCGGCAAAAGTCGCGGAAAAGCTTAACGCCACCCTGGTGGATATGCGCTTTGCCAAACCGCTGGATGAAGCGCTGGTGCTACAGCTGGCCGCAGAACACGAAGTGCTGGTCACCCTGGAAGAGAATGCCATTATGGGCGGTGCGGGCAGCGGCGTGAATGAGCTGCTGATGTCCCGCCGCCGCGCGATTCCTGTGCTCAATCTCGGCCTGCCTGATTTCTTTATCCCGCAGGGAACCCAGGAAGAAGCGCACGCCGACCTCGGCCTGGACGCCGCCGGAATAGAAGCCAAAATCCACGCCTGGCTGGCATAATTGCCGCCACCGCTCCTGCTATGCTTAAAGGATACCCTTTACCCGTAGCAGGAGCGCACTATGCACTATATCCCTCTTGGCGATACCGATCTCCGCGTTTCCCGACTCTGCCTCGGCTGTATGACCTTTGGCGAACCGGACCGCGGTAACCATGCATGGACCTTACCGGAAGAGAGCAGCCGCCCGCTGATAAAATACGCCCTCGAGGGCGGCATTAACTTCTTCGACACCTCGAATAACTACTCTGACGGCAGCAGCGAAGAGATCCTCGGGCGCGCGCTGAGTGAGTATGCTCGTCGCGATTCCGTGATCGTCGCCACAAAGGTTTACCATCAGGTGGGCGATCTGCCGCAGGGACTGTCGCGCGCGCAGATCCTGCGCTCCATTGACGACAGCCTGCGCCGCCTCGGCATGGAGTATGTCGATCTGCTGCAAATCCATCGCTGGGATTACACCACGCCCATTGAAGAAACTCTCGAAGCGCTAAACGACATCGTCAAGGCGGGTAAAGCCCGCTATATCGGCGCATCGTCAATGCATGCCCGTCAGTTTGCCCAGGCGTTAGCGCTACAGCGGCAGAATAACTGGGCCCGCTTCGTCACCATGCAGGATCACTACAATCTGATTTATCGTGAAGAAGAAAACGAAATGCTGCCGCTGTGCAGCCGTGAAGGCGTCGCGGTGATGCCGTGGAGTCCGCTGGCGCGCGGTCGCCTGACCCGTCCGTGGGGAGAAACCACCGCCCGTCTGGTATCCGATGAAGTCGGTAAGGCGCTTTACAATGCCACTGATGAGAATGATGAACTGATCGCGACAAACCTGGCCGCAGTCGCGGAAGAGCTTGACGCCAACCGCGCGCAGGTGGCTCTGGCCTGGCTATTGAGCAAGCCGGGCGTGGCCGCGCCGATTATCGGCGCCTCAAGGCAGGAGCAGCTGGATGAGCTGCTGCATGCGGTCGATTTAACGCTGACGCCGGATCAGATTGAAAAGCTGGAGACGCCGTATAAACCGCACCCGATTGTGGGGTTCAAGTAACGCGCGGTTCCCTGCCGATTCCCGGCTCGCGCTGCGCTTAGCCGGGCTACAGGTTCACCAGCATCTGCGGACGACGAGTTCACCACCGCCTCCGGGAAAAGCCTGCCTGCTCAATTTCCCAGAGGCGCCAGGCCAGCCGGGCCAGACTGGTTTAAAAAAGACCAATCGGCCAGTGGTGGCCAATCACGTACAGCACCCCGGCGGAAATCACCCCGGCGACAATATCGTCCACCATGATCCCCATCCCGCCGTGGATATTGCGGTCGAACCAGCGGATGGGCCACGGCTTCCACATATCAAAGAGGCGGAAAATCACAAATCCAGCGGCGACCCACTGCCAGTCCATCGTCGGTAGAGCCATCAGGGTGATCCACATCCCGACAAACTCATCCCAGACAATGCTGCCATGATCGTGGGTACCCATATCTTTCGCCGTACGGTGGCAAATATAGACGCCAATGCAGATGCTCATCATCACCGCCAGCGAATAGAGCTGCCAGGGGAGTAAGGTCAGCAAATACCAGAAGGGGATCGACGCCAGCGATCCCATGGTGCCGGGAACCACGGGGCTAAGGCCGCTGCCAAATCCCGTTGCCAGCAGATGCCAGGGGTTGCTCATCTTCAGGCGGCTTTTCGCCACATCTCTACTACGCGCCAAAATGATCGTATCCCTTAAAATCGAACGTGACGGGCTTACCTTCGCGTGTGAACTGCAGACCTTCCGATTCCGGCAGGATCTGCCCAATGCAGGTAAAACGCGCGCCGAGGTTGGCAAGGGCCACGTCCAGCGCCCCGCGATTGAGTTCAGGTACGGTAAAGCACAGCTCGTAATCTTCACCGCCGGAGAGCGCCCAGCGCAGCGCCTGCTCAGGCTCAACCTGGCGCAGCATCGCATCCGAGAACGGCATCGCATCAAGATCGACGCGCGCGCCGCAGCCGCTGGCCTTGAGAATATGCCCCAGGTCAGAAATCAGGCCGTCGGAGAGATCGATGGCGGCGTTCGCCAAATCGCGCAGCGCCTGCCCCTGCAGAACCCGCGGCAGCGGACGCAGATGGCGCGCCAGGAGATAATCCGCGTCGGCGTCATCTTCAACCTGCAGCCGATCCTGCAAAATCGCCAGACCCGCTGCGCTGTCTCCCGGCGTGCCGGTGACGTAAATCCAGTCGCCATGCTTTGCCCCGGAGCGCTTCAAAGCGCGTCCCGTCGGCACATAGCCGTGAATACCCAGCGTCATCGACAGCGGTCCGCGCGTGGTATCGCCGCCAATGAGCTGCATATCGTAATAATTAAGCTGCACGAACAGGCTGTCGCTAAAGGCCTCAAGCCAGGCTTCGTCCGCTTCCGGCAGGGTCAGGGCCAGGGTTAGCCACGCCGGTTCAGCGCCCATTGCCGCCAGGTCGCTCAGGTTGACCGCCAGCGCTTTATAGGCGAGGTCGGCAGGGTCGATATCGGGTAAAAAATGGTTTCCCGCCACCAGGGTGTCGGTGCTGATTGCCAGCGTTTTTTTCTCGGGGATGTTCAGGAGCGCGCAGT
Organism: Klebsiella sp. CN_Kp106; assembly: GCF_040064575.1. NCBI lineage: Bacteria > Pseudomonadati > Pseudomonadota > Gammaproteobacteria > Enterobacterales > Enterobacteriaceae > Klebsiella > Klebsiella sp. CN_Kp106. Next base: position 309,342 of record NZ_JBEAIG010000001.1, read on the forward strand.
CGTCGCCAATGCCGGTTTCAACATCAAGACGTGCGCTTTTTACGCGATCAAAATAACGGGCAATCAGGGAGAATTCGCCGCATGCCATACGTTATGCCTCAGAAAAAGAAAAGAATAAGGCCGGTTTGCAGAAGTGAGACTCTGCAAAAACCGGCCCTGGAATTTACTTTTTGTTGGGACGAATTACCGGGGCAGCTTTGTCCAGCACGCCGTTGACAAACTTATGGCTATCTTCAGCGCCAAAGGTTTTCGCCAGTTCGATGGCTTCGTTAATCGCAACTTTGTACGGTACATCGCTACGCTTTGACAGCTCAAACAGTGCGATACGCAGCACCGCTTTTTCCACCTGACCCAGCTCGTCCAGCAGACGAGAAAGATACGGCTTCATCAGGCCGTCGAGATACGCGCTGTTAGTCGCCACTCCGGACAGCAGTTCGCGGAAATACAGAACGTCTACATCTTTCACATCCTGTTCCGCCAGGAACTGGTATTCGACATCAGCGATGTCGTTTTTGGACAACTGCCAGGAGTAAAGCGCCTGGACAGCACACTCACGGGCGCGGCGACGAGCAGCAGGTTTCACGGAATTCCCCTTACAAAAATCAGGCCTTGATGGCTTTCAATACGTTAATCATTTCCAGCGCGGTCAACGCGGCTTCAGCGCCTTTGTTACCGGCTTTGGTGCCAGCGCGTTCGATGGCTTGTTCAATACTTTCTGTGGTCAGAACACCGAAGGCTACCGGGATTCCGCTGTCCTGAGCGACGTGCGCCAGGCCATTGCTTGCACCGCCAGCCACATATTCAAAGTGCGCGGTGCCGCCACGGATAACGGTACCCAGCGCGATCACTGCGTCATACTTACCGGTTTTCGCCAGTGCGTCAGCCGCCAGCGGCAGCTCATACGCGCCTGGAACCCAAACCACGGTAATGTTTTCATCTTTGACCTGGCCAATACGCTTCAGGGCGTCAATCGCGCCATCCAGCAGGCTGTCGTTGATAAAGTTGTTGAAACGCGCGATGGTGATGGCGACGCGAGCGTCCGGGGTAGCAACGTTAGCTTCAATAATGTTCATACTCTTCCTTCGGGTTCAGTTCATTTGGCCCCGCAAGGGGGGCGGATTCTATCATAATAATCGGCGCACTGCTTTCCCTTTTGTCCGGGGAAATCAAGCGTTCACTAAATGCAGGCAAATATCCGGGCCTACATGACGTATCTCATTGAATTTGAAATGGGGTGCTTGCTCAAGTTTCTCAAGCCCCGGCAGTACACATAATCCGCGCGCATCGCTGCCTAACAGTTTAGGCGCAATATAGACGATAAGCTCGTCCACCAGCCCGGCCTCCAGCAGCGCGCCGGCAAGGGTGGGGCCTGCTTCCACCCAGATCGAGTTAATTTGCTGTTTGCCCAGCAGCATCATCAGGACCACCAGGTCCAGGCGACCGTTATGCTCCGGCACCAGCAGCGTGCGTACGTTCTCCGGCCACTGGCGTTCATCTGCACGGGTACGGGCAAACAGCGTTTCACCCGCCTGCTCCACGATACGATGCTGCGGCGTGACGCGATTCTGACTATCGATAACGATACGCAAAGGCTGGCGCAGGTTTTCCTGCGGGTACAGCGCCTGAGTGTCGGCGTTGAGCTCGTCCCAGCGTACGGTTAGCGCCGGGTCATCCGCCAGCACCGTCGCGCTGCTGGTCAGGATGGCGTGGCTTTGCGCGCGCAGGCGCTGCACATCGCGCCGCGCCTGCGGGGAGGTGATCCACTGGCTCTCTCCGCTGGCCATCGCCGTGCGCCCATCCAGCGATGCGCCCATTTTTAACTGAATCCAGGGAAAACCGGTGCGCATCCGCTTAAGAAAACCTTTATTCAGCGCCTCGGCTTCGTTCATCATCAGCCCGTGACTGACGTCGACCCCTTCCTGCTGCAAACGGTACAAACCGCGACCCGCGACCTGCGGGTTCGGGTCCTGCATCGCCGCAACCACGCGGGTCACCCCTGCGGCAATCAGCGCCTCGCAGCACGGCGGCGTTCGCCCGTGATGGCTACAGGGCTCCAGCGTGACGTACGCCGTCGCGCCTTTCGCTTTTTCGCCCGCCATGCGCAGCGCGTGCACTTCCGCGTGCGGTTCACCGGCGCGATAGTGAAAACCTTCGCCGACGATCTGGCCATCTTTAACGATCACGCAGCCGACATTCGGGTTTGGGTGCGTGGTGAAGCGTCCGCGCGCGGCCAGCTTCAGCGCTCGCGCCATGTATATTTCATCCTGCATGGGCTCAGTCCTGTAAGCGGGCGATCTCTTCGCCAAACTCTTTGATATCTTCGAAGCTGCGATAGACGGAAGCAAAGCGGATGTAGGCGACTTTATCGAGCTTTTTCAGCTGTTCCATCACCAGGTTGCCGATCATTTTGCTCGGCACTTCCCGCTCGCCGGTCCCGCGCAGGTGGGTTTTTATATGGTTAACCGCCATTTCGACATCGTCTGAGCTGACCGGGCGCTTCTCCAGCGCTTTCAGCATACCGCTGCGCAGTTTGTCCTCATTAAAAGGCTCGCGCACGTCGTTGCTTTTTACGACTCGCGGCATCACCAGTTCCGCCACTTCAAACGTCGTAAAACGTTCATTACAGACCAGACACTGACGACGACGACGCACGGAAGAGCCCTCGCCCACCAGACGAGAGTCGATAACTTTGGTATCTACGGCGAAACAGAAAGGGCAATGCATGGCGCGTCCTGACATGTAGTTAAACTAACGGGTAGTTTACCGCGAAGTGACCCGACAACAAAGAAAGAGCTTTTGAGACAAAGGATCTATAGTGCGATTATCCGATCGGTCTACCATTAAGCATCCTCTGTTAACGGAATCCCAACTATGACAAGACGTTATTTAAAGCTGGCCATTGTGGGTAGCATTTTCACCCTCAGCGCCTGCGCGCAGCAAAGCGAAATCCGCCAGATGAACCAGAGCGTGAGCACCCTGAGCAAAGAGATGACCCAGCTCAATCAGCAAACGGTAAAAATTACTCAGCAAAACGTTCTGAACGCGAAATCAAACAGCGGCGTATACCTGCTGCCGGAGGCGAAAACGCCGGCCCGTCTGAAAAGCCAGATTGGTACGCTGCGCATGTCGCTGCTCAATATCGCGCCGGATGGCGACGGTACCCGCCTGACCCTGCGTATCCAGGGTGAATCAAACGATCCGCTGCCGGCCTTTAGCGCGACGGTCGCCTCCGGGCAGATCAGCGGCACCACCGATAGCTATCAGGAAGTTAACGTACAAAATCAGCTGATTAGCGCGCCGGCAAGCGTTCTGGCGCCGAGCGACGTCGATATTCCGCTACGCCTGAATGGCGTAACGCCCGAGCAGGTTGGCTTTGTCCGCATCCACGATATCCAGCCCGCAAACACGCCGTAACGCCCTCAGCCGGATGCCCTGAACATCCGGCTCCCCTCCCCTCATGCTAATCCACTTACAGATTTTCCATTCAGTTCACTAAAAATTGCCAGAATTTATGAATTTCGGTGGCATTCCCGCAAGAAATGCATAAAATCGTGAACGCAATCGATTACGCATGTGTTCGTTATGTGAAACAACACATATTTTTGTGAGCAATGATTCCTATAATAGACGCCACAGAAATACGAAATATTTAGAAACGCTTCGGCGCTTCTTTTAACGCCTTCAGGCTTAATTTAAACAGTGGCATCATTATGAAAAAAACATTACTGGCAGCCGGCGCAGCTCTGGCGCTCTCCGCATCTTTCTCTGCCAGCGCGGCAGAAAACGACAAACCGCAATACCTGTCTGATTGGTGGCACCAGAGTGTAAACGTGGTGGGCAGCTACCACACTCGTTTTGGTCCGCAGATCCGTAACGATACTTATCTGGAATATGAAGCGTTCGCCAAGAAAGACTGGTTTGATTTCTATGGCTATATGGATGCGCCGGTCTTCTTCGGCGGTAACACCAACGCGAAAGGTATCTGGAACCACGGTTCCCCGCTGTTTATGGAAATTGAGCCGCGCTTCTCCATCGACAAACTGACCGGTACCGACCTCAGCTTCGGCCCGTTCAAAGAGTGGTATTTCGCTAACAACTATATCTACGACATGGGCCGCAACAAGTCCGGTCGTCAGAGCACCTGGTATATGGGTCTGGGTACCGATATCGATACCGGCCTGCCGATGAGCCTCTCGCTCAACGTCTATGCGAAATATCAGTGGCAAAACTATGGCGCATCAAACGAGAACGAGTGGGACGGCTACCGCTTCAAAGTGAAATACTTCGTGCCGCTGACCGACCTGTGGGGCGGTTCACTGAGCTATATCGGCTTCACCAACTTTGACTGGGGCTCCGATCTGGGCGATGACAACGCTTATGATTTGAACGGTAAGCATTCACGCACCAGCAACTCCATCGCATCCAGCCATATCCTGGCGCTGAACTACGATCACTGGCACTACTCCGTCGTGGCGCGTTACTTCCACAACGGCGGCCAGTGGGCGGATGACGCGAAGCTGAACTTCGGCGACGGCGACTTTAACGTCCGCTCTACCGGCTGGGGTGGTTACTTCGTGGTCGGCTACAACTTCTAATCGGCTCGATGATCCCCGGCAACTACGCCGGGGATCATAAAAGCTAACGCTCTTCGCATCTCACCTTACGCAAGAAATCACTTAATGAGCGATCGGCTCGTTCGCTGAAATGACGCCCGGTGGCGGAAATCTCCAGGCAGCGGTCAAGGCGAAAACAGCGATAATCTTCCCGCAGTTCGCACCAGGTCACCAGCAGCCAGCGCTCGCCCCAGAAAAAAAGCCCCAGCGGCAGTACGTCACGCTGCGACACGTTTCCCGCTTCATCGCGATAGCGCAGCCCCAGCGCCTGCTGGGCGGAGACTGCCCGATGCACTATATCAAACTGATCTTTACTATAGCCCTGCGCACCAAAGTCCGGTGCGAACACGCGCGACTGCTCCGCCTTGCGCCGGCTCTCGGCAGGCAAAATAGCCAGCACTTTTTCCTGCGCCGACTCCAGCGCCTGGGAAAGCGAGGCACCGCCCCAGGTTTGCAGCAGCCGTATAGCGGCCATCAGCGCTTCCGATTCCTGGGTTGTTAGCATCAGCGGCGGTAGGTCATAGCCTGCCAGCAGCCGGTAGCCGCTCCCGGCTTCCCCCTCAACCGGGACGCCGGAGAGCGAGAGGTCGCGAATGTCGCGGTAGATGGTGCGCTCTGACACGCCGAGCCGCTCGGCCAGCAGCCCGGCGGTGGTTAATCTCCTCCCGCGCAGGATCTGGACGATTTGAAAAAGGCGGTCGGCGCGTCGGCTCATTTCTGTTGTCTCATTTACGCGGGTTGGTGAAGGCCAATCCGATTACCCTCACTGTCAATAAACAGGGCAATCGTGCCGATATCGTCCGCCAGTTCAAGGGGGCCAAACACGCAGCTTCCGCCCGCCGAGTTGACGCGATCGAGCGTGGCCGCCAGATTGTCAGTATGCAGATAGAGAATACATCCCTGATCGGAGGGCTTAACGCCTTCGAACTTTGCCAGCGCGCCGCCGGGAGCCGGATCCTCATGCGGGAAAACGGCCATCTCGATGCAATCCATTTTTTCCCGACGCAGCGTCACCTGCATCACCGGCTCGTAAAACGCCACGGCACGATCCATCTCCGCAACCGGGATCTCAAACCAGTTAATTACGTTGTTCATACATCCTCCTGTCCATTGTTTGGGTTCAGGAGGAGTGTAAGACAGGCCTACTGACAGCATTGTGTCAGTATGGTGCGCACACCAGCGCGCGCTCGGGACTCAGCAGCCACGGACGCAGGTATCCCACGGTACTGGAAAATGGCAGCACCTCTTCAGGAAGCACAATGCCAAGCTGCTCGCCGATATACAAGCGCCGGGCGACGATACGCTGCCAGAGTTCGGGATAGCGCTGCGCCAGCTCCCGACGCAACGCGCTATCGGCAAGCGCCACGGTATCTTCAATGCTTGCGCCGCCGTAGCCCGGGCGGGAAGGAATGATGTCGATTTGCAGTATCATCCCGCTTTGCAGGCAGGCGGTTGAATGGGGGCCAATGGGCGAACAGAGCCACTCCTCATCCGCGACCAGATGCCCCGGATTCAGGTGCCAGTGATATTCCGCCTTCGGCAACGCCTGCTCTATCAGCGCATACATATCACCGCCGCGCATGCCGATGCGCAGATTTTCCAGCCAGTTCACCACCGCGTTGAAATAGGGCTTCGCCACGACCTCGAGGTAATCAGCCACCTCGGGCGCCAGTTCGCTCTCATCGGCCACCACGTAGGCGGCGCGGCTGCTCAGGCCGCCTTTGAAGCCGGTGGTCAGCGAGAATTTATCTCCGCGCTGAATCACCTTATCGCCCGGATAGAGATTCGCCCAGGCGAAGCGCTCGCCGGTAGCGGCAATCATCACCACGCTATTAGACTGCCCTTCCGCCGCCAGCAGCGCGCCGATTTGCTTTTCCGTTTTACCCGGCGCAACGGCGTTAAGCGCGGTGAGAATCGCGGTGGAAGCCAGATTTGCGCCGTACTCATAGTGCGCCAGCTCGTTGGCATTATTGGTGACTCGCGCTCCGCTTGCCGGGTCGATAAAAATGCCGGTGGCGTTAGTTAATCTTGCCTGCGGGCCGGCGGCCTGGCGAATAGCGTCCACGATAAAGGCAGGCAGATCGAACATCTGCGCGCGGTCATCCGCCGCGCCGGTAAAGAGCTTCCAGCCCGCCAGGCCAATTCGGTTTTCCGCCGCAACGCCCGCCTCCTGAAGCCGCTGAGCCAGCGTTTTACCGGTTTCCATCGGCTGATTGGGCAGCGAAAACCACGGGGCGTGAATCACACGGTTTTCCAGCCGGGCATGGCCTGCCAGCTTGAGATTCTCGTTACCCAGCACCAGCACCGCTTCACCGTCCCGATGCAGCACCAGCAGCGCCTCTTCGAAACGGGGAATAAAGCCGGTGAGATACTCAAAGTTGCCGCCGTGCTCTTTGTCGGCATAGACGATAAGCGTGTCTACGCCGGACTGACGCATATTTGCCAGCACCCTGGACTTGCGCAGTTGCAGCGTGTCGTCGTTAAGCGTAACGGAAGGCACATCGTACCAGAGCGGGGGTTGAGGAACGGTGGAAAGCGTTACGACAGCCATCGGCATTTCTCCATGTCATTGCGTGCTGATACGGGAGAGTAACCAAAATCCGGGCGGCTGTAATAAAAAAATCCCGGCCTTGCGACCGGGATTCGTTTTATCGCTACGCGATTGCCTTACGGCAGAATTGACGGCTGATCCGCCCCTTCTTTCTCGACTTTCTGCTGCAGCATATGCTCGCGCTTCATGCCCAGCTTCAGCGCCAGCGCGGACGCGACGTAGATAGAAGAAGCCGTACCGATGGAGACACCGATGAGCATGGTCAGCGAAAAGCCTTCCAGAATCGGACCGCCGAAGAGGTACAGCATCAGGATAACCATCAAGGTTGTCCCGGAGGTGATCAAGGTACGGTGCAGCGTTTGCGTCAACGACACGTTAAAGATTTCGTACGGCGTACCGCGGCGAATCTTGCGGAAGTTTTCACGAATACGGTCGGATACCACGATACTGTCGTTCAGCGAGTAGCCGATAACCGACATCAACGAGGCCACAATGGTCAGGTCGATCTCGATATGCAGTAGCGACAGCACGCCCATGGTGATCACCACGTCGTGCGCCAGCGCGATAACCACCCCTGCCGCCAGACGCCACTCAAAGCGGAAGCCGACGTAGATCAGGATACACACCAGCGCGGCTATCAGCGCCAGCGCGCCGGTCTGCGCAAGGTCCGCGCCAACGCTCGGCCCCACAAACTCAATACGTTTGACCGTCGCGTTCTGGCTGGTCGAGTCGTTAATCACGCTAACGACCTTGCTGCCCAGCTCCTGGCTGCCGTTGGCGTCATGCACCGGCGGCATACGCACCATGATGTCGCGGCTGCTGCCGAAGTTTTGCAGCTGCGGCTCTTCAAAGCCCGCCTTCTGCAGCGACTGACGCACCTGGTCCATATCGACAGGTTTTTCGAGGGTGATCTCAATCACCGTACCGCCGGTGAAATCCAGACCCCAGTTAAACCCGCGCACGCCAATAATAGCGATGGACAAAATCAGCAGAAAACCTGAAATGCCGAAAGCCCAGTAGTCCCAGCGCATAAAGTCCCAGACTTTACGGCCGTGGTTCAATTGTTCAACAGTATATTCCTGTGCCACAACGCACTCCTCAGATAGACAGCTTTTTAACGCGCTTGCCGCCGTACAGCAGGTTCACGATGGCACGGGTGCCGACGATAGCGGTAAACATTGAGGTCGCAATACCGATACCGGTGGTAATCGCAAACCCTTTAATGGCACCGGTACCGACCGCGTACAGGATAATGACTTTGATAAGCGTCGTAATGTTGGCATCAAAGATGGAGCTGAACGCGCCGCGATAACCTTCGTCAATCGCCTGCTGCACGGAGCGCCCGTTGCTCAGCTCTTCTTTAATACGTTCGTTAATCAGAACGTTCGCATCGACCGCCACCGCAAGGGTTAACACGATCCCCGCAATCCCCGGCATGGTCAGCGTCGCCCCCGGAATCAGGGACATAATGCCGACAATCAGCACCAGGTTAGCCACCAGCGCAGAGGTCGCAATCAGGCCGAACTTCTTGTAGAAGAAGATCATAAACAGGATGGAGACCACCAGACCGGCCAGACACGCTTCCAGGCCCTGCTTGATGTTCTGCATACCGAGGGTTGGACCGATGGTCCGTTCTTCAACAATCTGAATCGGCGCAATCAGCGCGCCTGCACGCAGCAGCAGGGAGAGCTGGCGCGCTTCGGTCGGGTTGCTGATGCCGGTAATACGGAAGCTGTTACCCAGACGAGACTGGATGTTGGCGATGTTAATCACCTCTTCCTCTTTCGCCAGAATCGCGCGCCCGTTGGCATCTTTCTTCCCGCTGTCTTTGTACTCCACAAACAGGGTCGCCATCGGTTTACCGATGTTGTCCTTGGTGAAGTTAGACATGATGTTGCCGCCAGCGCTATCCAGGGAGATGTTAACCTGCGCCTGGTTGTACTCATCCATGCTCGACGTCGAGTCGGTGATGTGGTCACCGGTGAGGATGACGCGCTTGTACAGCACAACCGGCTGGCCTTCGCGGGTATATTTCACTTCAGAGTCGCCCGGAACGCGACCGGCGGCCGCCGCGGCGCTATCAACGTTAGTGTTAACCAGACGGAATTCCAAGGTCGCGGTCGCGCCGAGGATCTCTTTCGCACGCGCGGTGTCCTGGATACCCGGCAGTTCAACCACAATACGGTCGGCGCCCTGACGCTGAACCAGAGGTTCGGCAACGCCCAGCTGGTTTACACGGTTACGCAGGATATTGATGTTCTGCTGAACGGCATATTCGCGAGCTTCTTTCAGACGGTCGTCGGTCATCACGGCTTTCAGGCCAGTGCTGCCCTGAGTGGAGATAACCAGATCGCGGTGACGAGGGCTAAGGTATGAGATAGCCTGGTCGCGCGCGGCGCTGTCGCGGAAAGCGATGCTCAGGCCGTAGTTGTCTTCTTTACGCACGGTCGCGTAAGGAATGCCTTTATCACGCAGTTCGCTGCGCAGGCTGTCGATATTTTGTTCCTGCAGTTTGCCCAGCGCGGTGTCCATGTCGACTTCCATCAGGAAGTGCACGCCGCCGCGCAGATCAAGACCCAGCTTCATCGGCTCGGCATACAGGGCCGCCAGCCAGCGCGGGGTTGCCGGAGCAAGGTTAAGCGCCACGACGTATTTGTCACCCAGCACGCCCATCAGCGCTTCGCGCGCGCGCAGCTGGATATCAGTGGTGTCGAAGCGCGCAAGAATTGCGCCCTCTTCCAGTGCCACAGACTTCGCGGTAATTTTTTCTTCTTGTAGTGTTTTCTGGACCTGGATCAGCGTTTGCTCACTGGCGGCGACGCCGCGCGCGCCAGTGATTTGAACGGCCGGATCCTCACCATACAGGTTGGGAAGCGCATACACTAAGCCGACGACAATGACGACGACCAGCATGACGTACTTCCACAAAGGATAACGGTTTAACACGGCAGTTCCCTTAGGGAAAATGGGTAATTACAGCGCCTTCATGGTGCCTTTCGGCAGAACGGCAGCTACGAAGTCACGTTTGATAACCACTTCAGTGGTATCGTTCAGCGCGATAGCGATGTAGCCGCTTTCCGCGACTTTAGTGACGCGCCCAACCAGGCCACCGTTGGTCAGTACTTCATCGCCTTTGGCAATGGAGTTCATCAGGTTTTTATGTTCCTTGGTGCGTTTCTGCTGTGGGCGCAGGATCATGAAGTAAAAAATCAGACCAAACACCACCAGCATCAGGATCAGAGACATCGGGCTGCCCTGCGCCGCGCCACCGGTTGCTGCTACCGCATCAGAAATAAAAAAGCTCATTGAAATTCCCTCATTATTAAAATTAGTCAACGTTCAAAGGTGGAACGGTTCGACCCTGACGTTGGTAAAAATCGGTCACGAAGCTCTCTAATTTACCCTCTTCAATAGCCTTGCGTAAACCAGCCATTAAGCGCTGATAGTATCGCAGGTTATGAATGGTATTGAGTCGCGCGCCCAATATTTCGTTGCAACGGTCAAGATGATGCAAGTAAGCGCGTGAATAGTTGCGACAGGTGTAGCAATCACATTCTGCATCCAGCGGCGAAGTATCGCTCTTGTGCTTCGCGTTACGGATTTTCACCACGCCGTCGGTGACGAACAGGTGGCCGTTGCGCGCATTGCGCGTCGGCATGACGCAGTCGAACATATCGATCCCGCGACGCACCCCTTCAACCAGATCTTCCGGCTTACCGACGCCCATCAGGTATCGCGGCTTGTCGGCCGGGATCTGCGGGCAGACGTGCTCCAGAATACGGTGCATATCTTCCTTCGGCTCGCCGACAGCCAAACCGCCGACAGCGTAGCCATCAAAGCCAATCTCTACCAGACCTTTAACAGAGATATCACGTAAATCTTCGTAAACGCTGCCCTGAATGATGCCAAACAGCGCGTTTTTGTTGCCCAGACCGTCAAACCGATCGCGGCTGCGCTTCGCCCAGCGCAGGGACATTTCCATTGAGCGCTTAGCGTAATCCCAGTCCGCCGGATACGGCGTACATTCGTCGAAGATCATCACGATATCGGAACCGAGATCGTACTGAATCTCCATGGATTTTTCCGGATCGAGGAAAATCGGATCGCCGTTGATCGGGTTGCGGAAGTGCACGCCCTGCTCGGTGATTTTGCGAATATCGCCGAGGCTGAAGACCTGGAAGCCGCCGGAGTCGGTGAGGATCGGTCCTTTCCACTGCATAAAGTCGTGCAGATCGCCGTGCAGCTTCATGATCTCCTGACCAGGACGCAGCCACAGATGGAAGGTGTTGCCGAGGATGATTTGCGCGCCGGTCGCTTCAACTTCTTCCGGCGTCATCCCTTTCACGGTGCCATAGGTGCCAACCGGCATAAAGGCTGGCGTTTCAACGACGCCGCGCTCAAACACAAGACGGCCGCGGCGCGCGCGACCATCGGTGGTATCTAACTCAAATTTCATTATCACTCCCGCGTCAGAAAAACAGTCTGACGTTTAACGACTCGCTACGGAATGATTCCATAGCTAATAAATTCCTGAAGGCGTCAAAATAACCAGCGCGACAGCCTTCTTATGGGCGCTCAAAAATAGCCTGCGGATTGTACGTGATAAACATCGCGTCCCCGTAGCTAAAAAAGCGATATTTTTGTTCTACCGCAGCCTTATAGGCGTTCATGGTGTGCTGATAGCCGGCAAATGCGGAAACCAGCATAATCAGCGTGGATTCAGGCAGATGGAAGTTGGTCACCAGCGCATCAATGACTTTGTACTGATAGCCCGGGTAGATGAAAATCTGCGTATCGCCGAAGAAAGGCTCAATCAGGTCGTTTTTCGCCGCCTGCGCCGCGCTTTCCAGCGAACGCACCGAGGTCGTGCCCACCGCAATCACCCGGCTGCCGCGCGCTTTTGCCGCCAGCACCGCATCGACCACCTCCTGCGGCACTTCCGCATATTCAGAGTGCATAATATGCTCTTCAATGCTGTCTACGCGTACCGGCTGGAAGGTTCCTGCCCCCACGTGCAGCGTGACGAACGCCATCTCAACGCCCTTTTCGCGAAGCTTCGCCAGCATCGGCTCATCAAAGTGCAGGCCGGCGGTTGGCGCCGCAACGGCGCCCGGTTTTTCGCTGTATACGGTCTGATACAGCTCGCGGTCGGCGTCTTCGTCAGGACGATCGATGTACGGCGGCAGCGGCATATGGCCGATAGCGTTGAGAATGTCCAGCACGCTGCGCGCGTCGTCGAACTCAACTTCAAACAGCGCGTCGTGGCGCGCTACCATGGTCGCTTTAATGCTTTCATCGTCGCCGAGCAGCAGCGCCGCGCCCGGTTTCGGCGCTTTAGACGCGCGAATATGTGCCAGAATACGTTTATCATCGAGCATGCGCTCGACCAGCACCTCAATCTTGCCGCCGCTGGCTTTACGGCCAAACAGGCGGGCCGGGATCACGCGGGTATTATTAAAAACCAGCAGATCGCCAGGGTTGAGCTTGTCGAGTAAATCGGTGAAAGTACCGTGCGTCAGCGCGCCCGTCGGCCCGTCTAATGACAGCAAGCGGCAGCTGCTGCGCTCGGGCATGGGATAGTGGGCAATCAGGGATTCGGGTAATTCAAAGGAGAAATCGGCGACGCGCATGGCATATACTCATGACTTAAAAACAGGCGGCTTAGTCTAGTGCTCACACCTCTTCGCTGCAACAACTAGCCGTATCCGGATAACGAATCGCATGAATTTTCTCGCACACCTGCACCTCGCCCATCTCGCTGACAGCTCCCTTTCCGGTAATTTACTGGCCGATTTCGTTCGCGGCGACCCCGCCGGCGAGTGGCCCGCTGACGTCGTGGAGGGCATTTTTATGCACCGCCGGATCGATGTACTGACGGATAACCTGCCCGAAGTCACCGAAGCCAAAGGGTGGTTTCGTCCCGAAACGCGCCGGGTTGCGCCGATTACGCTGGATGTGATGTGGGACCATTTCTTGTCACGCCACTGGACGCAGCTGTCGCCCGAGCTGCCGCTGCCGGAGTTTGTCCGCTACGCCCACGCCCAGGTCACGTTTATTTTGCCCGATTCCCCGCCGCGTTTTGTCAATCTCAACGAATACCTGTGGTCAGAGCGCTGGCTTGAACGCTATCGGGATATGGCGTTTATTCAGCGGGTTCTGAACGGTATGGCCAGCCGCCGTCCGCGGCTGGACGCCCTGCGCGACTCCTGGCAGGATCTGGATACCCATTACGATCGTCTTGAGCATCAGTTCTGGCGCTTCTACCCGCAGATGATGGCGCAGGCGAAAAAAGGTGAACTGTAAAAGATTGCGCTTTTTTGGCAAAAGACTATTCTGAATAGCCGTTTCAAATAACGATTGATAGGCAAAACCTATCTCATCGATTGTCAGCGTCACGTTGAGTTCGCCGGCGCCTCTCCCTATACTTGCCCGCGTTGCGTTCCAATTAACCTTAGTATTAACAGGAGAATCATATGGTTCTGGTTACTCGTCAGGCTCCGGACTTCACCGCGGCAGCGGTTTTAGGTAACGGCGAAATCGTTGAGAAATTCAACTTCAAACAGCACACCAGCGGTAAAGCCACCGTTCTGTTCTTCTGGCCGATGGACTTCACCTTCGTTTGCCCGTCTGAACTGATCGCGTTCGACAAGCGCTACGAAGAATTCCAGAAACGCGGCGTAGAAGTGGTTGGCGTTTCTTTTGACTCCGAGTTCGTCCACAACGCGTGGCGTAACACCCCGGTAGACCAGGGCGGCATCGGCCCGGTTAAATACGCCATGGTTGCTGACATCAAACGCGAAATCCAGAAAGCGTACGGTATTGAGCACCCGGACGAAGGCGTTGCCCTGCGTGGTTCCTTCCTGATCGACGCCAACGGCGTTGTTCGTCACCAGGTGGTTAACGACCTGCCGCTGGGCCGTAACATCGACGAAATGCTGCGTATGGTTGACGCGCTGCAGTTCCACGAAGAGCACGGCGAAGTTTGTCCGGCGCAGTGGGAAAAAGGAAAAGAAGGTATGGCCGCTTCTCCGGAAGGCGTCGCTAAATACCTGACCGAGAACGTATCCAGCCTGTAATCGGCGTACGTTCGGCAAAAGGCTCGCAGATGCGAGCCTTTTTTGTTTTATACGGAGCCGCTTTTTTTCACTTCGCGCCAGATTCGCCACGCCATCAGCGCCAGCACCAGGACGCCCACTATTAGCGCTCCCCACACCAGCAGCGTTTTCCAGCCGCTCTGCTGCTCGGTAGCCGACGTCGCCGTCAACCGCGCTTCACCGCCGAGGGTGACGCTCTCCTGCGCGACGGCCAGCGGTAGATCGCTTACAGCCTGCGTTTTGCGCAGCGACGCCGGTATCAGCATGTCCATGGCGACATCCGCCTTTGGCGCCGCCCGGTTGCCCCAGGCCAGCATATAAGGCCCTTTTCCCTGGGTATTAAAAACCAGCTGGTATTTGTCTCGCGCACCGCTTATCGCGGGCAGCGACGTCGGTAATCGGGCGTTAATCGTTGTGATCCGCACCGCTTCAACCGGCTGGCCAGAAAGTTGAATATCCTCCGAACGCTTGCCGTCCAGTCGATACAGCACGGTTTTGGTCAGCGGCTGCCAGGCTTCTTTTTCGCCGCTGCGCCAGGAGAGCGCGACCGGTAGAACCCCTTCGCTGGCCATCGATATCCTGAGCGAAGTCAGCGGCTGAGGCCGGGCCCAGCGCCAAACGGCTTCCTCATCTGAAATCTTGTTCGCCTGCGCATCAAGCTCAATGCGCGTAGACTCGGGCTCTCTGCGTTCGGCCAGGGCCGTCACGCTATTTAACACGACCGCCTTGCTTTGCGAATCGAGGAGCACCAGCAGGTAACGATTCCCGTCCGCGGAGAGCGTCAGGTCAGCGCTTATGGTATCCATTTTCAAACGATCGCTATCGCGCGCCAGATCCATAAGGGGCGCATCCTCCTGGACAGGGCGCCAGTACTTCAAATCCCGACTGGAATAGACCGACGCTTTCCCCTGCCAGCTGCCCGCCAGCGCCGCCCAGTTCAGCCGCAGCTGAGCCAGCGCAAACGCGTCCGTTTTCTCCGTTGGCAGCGTCAGTAAGTAGCTCTGCCCGAGCGCCTTCGCATCATCGGTTTCCAGATGAATTTCGATCCCCGTTGTTGAACGCAGGACCAGCGATTCTCCGCCGCGTCGCCCCTCTTCGCGCGGCGGAACCGGCGACATCTCCAGAGGGAAAAGCCGCAGCGTCATCGCTTCAGGCGTAACGGGCTGCGCCTTCTGCACCTGCAGCGCGAACGGTACGGTCTCTCCCTGATGGTTAAATACCCGCACATCGCGCAGGTCAGGCCACGCCGTCCCCTGATAGAGCAGCGGGGAAAGCTCGACGCGATACCAGGGCGACGCGCCGGTGGTTTCCAGCATCACCCCCTGCATATAGTCCAGTGGTTTTTCTCGCGCTTCATCGCCGCTGACAGCCGCGCCCGTCACGCCCAGCAGCACGCTGCATAACACCGCTTTCATCCATTTCATTTTTCTTCTCCTGCTTTGGGCGGTAACGGGGAAAAATACCCGACGATCAGCACCAAAATAGCCACGCCGATAAACGCGACAGCGCGCGCCAGCCCGCCGCCGCGCGCGCTGTCCACCAGCATGAGTTTCACAATGACAATGCCTAACAACGCCGCGCCGCACAGCCATTCGCGGCGGGAGTGTCGCCGCGTCGCACGCAGCATGACCGCCAGCGCCGCCAGCGTCCAGACCAGAGCGAAAGTGGTCTGAATTAAGCGCGAATGCCACAGCGCCTCTATATTCCAGGCCACCTCGCCGTACCAGGCCAGGGCGCGCAGCAGCAGGCCATTCAGCCACCAGAAGCCGAGCGCCAGCAGCGCGACCGCGGGCCAGGGGCGGCATACCGATAGCTGCAGCGGAAAATAACGCCGCGAAACGCGATAAAATATCGTCAGCCCAAGCAGCGCGAAAGCGGCGCCCTCTTCCAGCGGGTTAATCAACGGCAAATAGGTCTGACCGTAGACCGTACCATCCTGCACGTTCGTCAGC
The DNA here is from genome assembly GCF_040064575.1 of Klebsiella sp. CN_Kp106. Taxonomy (NCBI): domain Bacteria; kingdom Pseudomonadati; phylum Pseudomonadota; class Gammaproteobacteria; order Enterobacterales; family Enterobacteriaceae; genus Klebsiella; species Klebsiella sp. CN_Kp106. Next base: position 325,552 of record NZ_JBEAIG010000001.1, read on the forward strand.
GTTAGCAGGCATCCCAGCGCAACCGCCACCGGTATCATGGCCTGAGAGGCATACAGCCCAGGCCATACCCGGAATGGCCATATTTGCCGATGAACGGCTTCAGAGACAAGGAAGATCAGCCCCCCGCCTGCCGCCATCATTAATCCACTCGCCCAGGCCGACATCCCCCACGGCAAATCCCGGGTAAACCAAAACAGCTCCATCGCCAGCGCCAGCAACACCATCCAGAACAGCGACAGGTGGGCGAGCCTGTTTATGCGCGGCGGGAGGGAAGGCCCATCACGCCAGAGCAGCGCCACCGCCGCGGGCAGCGCCGCGCACCAGGCCAGATTTTGCCAGCCAGCAGCGAAAATCTGCCGTTGGGATAGCTGATAAAACAGCACTATCAACATCATTGGCCACAACAACCATTTGCTGGCATCCAGCTCTTGCCAGACTAAACGCGCAGCGACCGCGCGCCAGCACCATACCGACGCGGCCAGCGTCGCCAGCACGCCAAATATAATCTGCGAGTCTTTACTCAACGCCAGCTGCGATGCGCCGACAAGCGCCACCACCCAGAACAGTAGCCCGCCCAAAAGCAGTCCTCCACTGGCGTGCACTTCAATGCTTCGCCACAGCCAGGCGGCGACCAGCCAGCTAAGACTGAGTACAGCGAAAATCAGCAGCAAAGAAAGCGGCGTGGCGTCATTTGCCTGCGCCCAGAGCGCGCTGCCAACCGCCAAAAAGAGTAGCGCAGTCCCACTATAGCTCATACGCCGCTGCTGCTGTTGCACGCCCAGCCAGAGGATCCCAAGCCCCTCCAGCGACCAGGCCATCGCGGTCCAGCGAGCCGAAAGCGCAAGGGGAATAGCAAGGGTGGTAAATGCGCCGCCGAGCGCCAGCGCGGCCAGTACCAGCGGCTTCCCTAAAGAGGGGTAGCGACGCAGTGCCAGCCAGGCTAAAGCCAGATAGAAGCCACCGTAGCCCAGCGCGCTGAGCGCCGGACCGTATTCCATATGCCGGGTGATAGCGTACTGCATACCAAAGCCGACCAGCGGCGGTGCAAACAGCAGAACGCCGTCAATAATCTGCTTACCCTTTTCCTGCGCCCGCAGCGACAGCGCCACGCTCAACACGCCAAAAATAATCGTATTGGCGATTAAGAACAGCTGGCAGCTCAGGTAATACTCTGGCCGATAATCATTCAGCCCCCACAGGCCACCGACGCCAAAGGTAAACAGCAGGCCAAGCAGATTAAGCTCCCGCCAGTGCTGGCGGATGCTGATGGTAAGAATGCCCACCGACAGCAGAAGATAGAATGAGAACAACGCCACATGACTGCCGCCGCCGGTAGAGAGCAGCAGCGGCGCAAGATAACCGCCAAGACTCGCCAGCATGGCCAGGCTGAGCGCTTTTTGCACAATCGCCAGCCCTACGCTCGCCGCGCAAATCACCACCAGCAGCGCAAACGCCAGGGTCATCGGCAGCATCTGCCACAGGCGAAAGGCGCCAAAAACGGTGAGATAGAGCGCCCCCGTTGCCCCACCCTGTAAGATCAGGGCGTACATCGGTTGCTTATGCCGCAATCGCCATCCGACAGCCAGCAGGACAATGGCGAACAACGACGCCGCGACCAGACGTAACTCGAGGGGGAACAGCGCGTGTTCCACGGTATAGCGCAGCAGAAAGGAGAGGCCAAGAAACAGCAGCAGGATCCCGAGCTTCGCCAGCGGGTTACCCTGCATAAACCAACGAACCAATGACGATACCATCCCGCCAAACGCGGAAGGTTGTTCGGTTTCAGGAGCCGATTTCGCCATCTGCTCCGGCTTCGGCGTTGGCTTCGGCTGCGAAAGCCATGGGTCAACGGCTTCCGCCACGGGCGCCGGTGATGGCTCGTGTTCTACCAGCGCTGTTGCGTCAACAGAGGCAACGACTTCCGGAGCAGTCGGCACGACGCCACTTGCCTCCGCCACCGGTGCCTGCGCAACGCCGCGCAGCTCAAGCTCCTCAACCCGACGCTGCAAAGCCGCCAGTTCCACACGGACCGCCGCGCTGCGCCTGAGCGCGGCAATCGCCACGAGCGGCCCAACCACCAGCCCGCAGAATAAAATCACAGCGCCAAAGATCAGTAGATCATCCATGTTCTCACCTTCACTGTTTGAAGAGGGAGCAGAATGACACACATTGTCTTATCAGCGCTATCCGAGAAAATGAAAAAGGCCAATGAGGGCGTGAACGCTCTCATTGGCCTACCGGTACTAATAAGCGTCCGTCGCGCTAAAAAGCAAAGCAGGAGCAGCCGAGTACGCCCCAGAACGCCTGCTCATCGGCAACCGGAATCGCCGATTTGCGCGCAATATCATGCTGATGCCCATGTACGCCGCAGCTGCCGCAGCACTGGTGCATCTGAACTATCGCGCCAATATTCGCGGCCGTCGGCGGCGCGGAACGGTAATGGCCCGGAACTTTCACCACCGGCGACCACTCGGGCAGCACTGGAATGGGCGGCGGCGCCAGCGGCGAAAAGTGTCCCGCCGCGTACACCACCTTGCCGTCCACCACCGTCAGCACCGACTCGATCCCCTTGATTTCCTCTTCCGCGACGCTGAAGTAGTCTTTCGACAGCACCACCAGGTCGGCAAGCTGGCCTTGCTCAATGCGCCCTTTCTTGCCCTGCTCGCTGGAAAACCACGCGCTTCCCGCCGTCCACAGTTCCAGCGCCACGTCGCGCGGCAGGCGGTTGCTGTCGTCGTACATCGCCATCCCGCCGACGGTACGCCCTGATACCAGCCAGTAAAGCGCGGTCCACGGATTGTAGCTCGCCACGCGGGTGGCATCCGTCCCCAGACCCACCGGAACCTCCAGTTCGAGCATTTTCGCGACCGGCGGTGTATGTTTGACCGCGTCTTTACCGTAGCGGTCGACAAAATATTCGCCCTGGAAAGCCATACGGTGCTGCACGGCGATGCCGCCGCCCAGCGCTTTAACGCGTTCGATATTGCGCTCGGTGATGGTTTCCGCGTGATCGAAGAACCAGTGCAGCCCGTTGAACGGAATATCGCGATTCACCTTCTCGAAGACGTCGAGCATCCGGCTGATGGATTCATCATAGGTGGCGTGCAGGCGGAACGGCCAGCGGTGTTCAACCAGATGGCGCACCACCCGCTCCAGTTCATCTTCCATCCCTTCCGGCAGATCCGGACGCGGCTGGAGGAAGTCTTCGAAATCCGCCGCCGAGAAAACCAGCATCTCCCCGGCGCCGTTGGCGCGGTAAAAATCGGTGCCCTGTCCCGGCTTGAGCATATCGGTCCAGCGCTCAAAATCTTCCAGCTCCTGCTTAGGCCGCTGGGTAAACAGGTTATAGGCGATACGTACGGTCATCTGCTCTTTGGCGTGCAGCTGTTCAATAATTTCATAATCTTCCGGGTAGTTCTGGAAACCGCCCCCGGCATCAATAGCGCTGGTCAGCCCCAGACGATTAAGCTCGCGCATAAACTGCCGCGTTGAGTTGACCTGAAGTTCCAGCGGCAGCTTCGGCCCTTTGGCCAGCGTCGAGTAGAGGATCATCGCATTGGGTTTGGCGATCAGCATCCCGGTCGGGTTGCCGTTACCGTCGCGAACGATCTCGCCGCCCGCCGGATCCGGGGTCTCTTTGGTGTAGCCCACCGCCTTCAGCGCCGCGCGGTTCAGCAATGCGCGATCGTACAGATGCAGGACAAATACCGGCGTATCCGGCGCCGCATCGTTAAGCTCCTCCAGCGTCGGCATCCGCCGTTCGGCGAACTGGAACTCGCTCCAGCCGCCGACCACCCGCACCCACTGCGGCGACGGCGTGCGGTCGGCCTGATCTTTTAGCATCCGCAGCGCGTCCGCCAGCGAGGGAACCCCCTCCCAGCGCAGCTCCAGATTGTAGTTCAGGCCGCCGCGGATCAGGTGCAGGTGGGAGTCGTTCAGGCCGGGGATCGCCGTATGGCCTTTGAGATCGATAATTTGCGTCCCGTCCGCGGCAAAGCTCATGATCCGATCGTGGCTACCGACGGCGAGAATTTTACCGTCAGCGATCGCCACCGCATCGGCCAGGGGATTTTGACGATCGAGAGTATGAACCCGACCGTGGGTCAGGATCAGTGTGGCAGTTTGCGACATAACGCACTCCTTCAGGAGACTGGCTCAGTTTTTCTTTAACCAGCCAGCAAACAGACGGGTCACGATGGGCATCCAGAACCAGACCACCAGCGCGACCACACAGGCATCATTGATCAGATGCAGCAACAGGCTTCCCTTCAGCGAGGGCAACAGTATTCCGGTTATTGACGGCACCAGGTTTGTACTGGGGAAAATCACCAGCAGGGTGATTAAAAATTGCTTCCAGCGTCGCGGCTGGCGCACGTTCGCCGCGGGGGGCGTAAACCAGAAGGCCGGTTCAGTCCGGACTTCGGTACGATCGCCTTCGCTCAGCAGCGGCGCAATTTCCGCCACCAGCTGGCGGCGGGTCTCCGACTGGGTCCAGGCGTAAAGATGCTCAATGGTGTCGAAGCGAATAATCACGCTCCATAAATTCTGCCCGGGGGCCGGACGAATGACGTTTGCGCCAAGATGGCCGGGAAACTCTGCCGCAATCGGCATAATTTTGCCCAGCCACGCTTCATACCGCTGGCCATGCTCCGGGTCGAGCACATGGCTGATCACCAGGGTCACCGATTTCTGTTGCGCCATTAAGAGTTCCTTGCTTCAGGGAATGGCGGGTTGTCCGCCGCCATTCCCTATACATGACCATACACAAAATCATTCATGCTGCGTCGAGGCGGGCAAACGAAGCCAACAAAGAGGCAGCTTGAAGGATGAAGTGTATTTAAGCTTTACGCTCTGGCGCGCCGTGCACCATGGTATAAGCGTAATCCACGCCCATCCCGTAGGCGCCGCTGTGCTCGCGCACCAGGTCCATCACCGCGTCATACGTCTCTTTACGCGACCAGTCGCGCTGGTACTCCAGCAGCACCTGCTGCCAGGTTACCGGCACCGCGCCGGCCTGCACCATACGGTCAATGGAGCGTTCGTGGGCATCAACCGAGGTGCCGCCGGAGGTATCGGTCACCACGTAAACTTCATAGCCCGCATCCAGCGCCATCAGCGCCGGGAAAGTGAGGCAGACTTCCGTCCACAGTGCGGAAATAATCAATTTCTTGCGTCCGGTCGCCTTTACCGCTTCAACAAAAGCCGCGTCTTCCCAGGAATTCATTGAGGTACGTTCAATAGGTTTCACATCTGGATGTACGGCCAGCAGTTCCGGCCAGATATAGCCGCTGAAGCTTTTGGTTTCTACTGAGGTATAAATCACCGGAACATTAAAAATTTTGCCCGCTTTGGCTAAGGCCACCGTATTATTTTTCAGGGTCTGACGGTCAATATTGGCTACGCCAAAAGACATTTGCGGCTGGTGGTCAATAAAAATAAGCGCTGAGTTTGAGGGATCGATCAGTTCACGAATAGACATAACATATCCTGTTAATCAATGAGTTAAAAAGATACTACCGTTTCCGTTGTGCTGTCTGGATCCTGACTGATAAAGCATGGTGAGTATAGTCAGTAATTTCTAACGAGTTATTAAAGATTTTTTTCTGATTTATTTCCAAAGCGAAAGTTATGACTATTCGATTAACCATTACAAGATGGGCGAAATTATGTTTATCAAATTTTTACGGTTAACCGTTCTAAATTATTCACTGGAATTGAACAGGGCGCTCCGGTAAAACGGGGGCACTCTTTTTTACCGGAAGCTGACGCATGCGCCTGAACCTTGATGTCCTGTTGATTCTCGACGCGCTGGACAAACATGGCTCTTTTGCCACCGCCGCAGAATCGCTATTTAAAACCCCTGCCGCGCTGAGCTACATGATTCAAAAGCTGGAAAACGATCTGAATATCACTCTGTTGGATCGCTCCGGGCACCGGGCAAAATTTACCGATACGGGCAGAATGATGCTGGAGAAAGGCCGATTGCTGCTGAATGCCGCCAAAGATCTGGAAAAGCAGGCGGTGCAGCTCAGCGCCGGTTGGGAACGGGATCTGGCAATCGCCCTGGATGACTCTTTCCCGTTTAGCGCGCTGCTGCCGCTGATCGACGCGTTCTACGCCCAGCATCCGCAAACCCGCCTTAACTTTACCCACCATACTCTTGCGGGCTCGTGGGAAGAGCTCACCCACAACGGCGCGGATATTATTCTCGGGGCGATCAATGAACCGCCGACCTCCGCCGAATGGTCGTGGAAAATGCTCGGCGCCATGGACAATATTTTCGTCATCGCGCCGGGGCATCCGCTGGCGGAAACAACCCAACCGCTGACCAATAAGCAGCTCAGCCTGCATCGCGCGGTGGTTATCAGCGACAGCGCCCGCTACTGCCATCCGCTCAACAGCAACCTGCTCGACGAGCAGCCGCAAATCCGCGTCGATGATTTCGCCAGTAAAGTCGAACTCTTGCGCGCCGGGCTGGGCTGCGGCTTTTTACCGCGCCACATTGCCCGGCCGTGGCTGGAAAAAGGCGAGCTGGTCGAAAAGGCCGTCATCTCCTGCCGCGAGAAAGATATCACCTATATGGCCTGGCGCAGCGGCAACGACGGGCTGGCCCAGCGCTGGTGGCGCGAGGCCATTTTGCAAAGTGAAAGCCTGAGCCAGCTCTACGACTAGCGGCTAAACCAGACGCTGGCGGAGATCGCCGGTAGCGTCAGCACGCCGTCGTGTAGCGCCCCGGCGCCCTCTTTCAGCTGCCAGCCGTTGACGTCGAGCAGCGGCGAATCCTCCACCACCACCTCGCAGGCTTCGCCGCGGTTGATCGCCACCAGCACGCGCTGCTGCTTATAGACGCGCACGAACACCACCACGTTATCTTCGGCATAAATCACCTGACAGCCGCCGTAGCGCAGCGCCTGATTGGCCTTACGCAGCTTGCTCATCCGCTTGTACAGTTCAAGCAGAGCGCCATCCTGCAAAGCCGGATCCCACGGGAACGGCTTACGGCAGAACGGATCGTTATTGCCATCCACGCCCACTTCATCGCCGTAGTAAATGCACGGCACGCCCGGCCAGCTAAATAGCCACACCACCGCCAGCGGCAGGCGGGCAACATCTTTGCCGAGCAGAGACTTAAAGCGCGCGGTATCGTGGCTATCGAGCTGGTTAAACATCCGCAGCTGCTGCTGGTGCGACAGTCCGGCGCGATAGTTATCCATCCACGCCATACAGGTCTGCGCATCGATTTTCTGCGGATCGTAGGAGATATCGGTGTTCGCGAGAAAGCCCCACAGCGGAAAGGTAAAGCCGCGGTAGTTCATCGCCGAGTCTTCAACGTCGGCCTGTAGCCACTGGCGCGCGTCGCCGAAATGCTCACCGAACACGAAAGCGTCCGGCCGCTCCAGCTTCGCCGCCTGGGTAATGCCGGCGATATGGCGCAGGTTATTGCGCGCCCCGCCCTCTTCGCCCAGCATATGCACCACGTCCAGGCGCCAGCCGTCCATGCTCCATGGCGCTTTCAGCCAGTGGCGGACGATACTATCTTCCCCGCCATAGATTTCATCGATCAGCGTCGACGACCGGTAGTCCAGCTTAGGCAAGCTGGCGTATCCCAGCCAGTCGTGGGCAACGCCCTCGGGGGAAAAATTATACCAGTCGCGCCACGGCGAATCGGCGTTATGGCAGGCACCGCCGCTACCGCGCTGGTGGCGGTCGAACCAGGCATGCGAATCGCCGCTATGGTTGAACACGCCATCGAGGATCAGACGCATTTCCTCTTTTTGCGTATGGTGGCGCAGGCGCAGCAGCGCCGCATCGCCGCCAAACTGCGGATCAACGCGACGATAATCCTCGGTATCATATTTATGCACGCTGGGGGCGACAAATACCGGGTTCAGGTACAGCGCCGTCACGCCAAGCTGCTTCAGGTACGGCAGCCGCTCGCTGATACCATCGAGATCGCCGCCGTAAAAGGTGGAGCCGCCCGCCTCGGCGGTTAGCGGTTCATCCCACGCTTTGCGTACGATGTCGTGACCGGCGGCGTGATGGTAATAAATCGCATCCTGTCCCGCTTCGCGAGACTCGCTGCGGGCAAAACGGTCAGGGAAGATTTGATAAAATACCTGATCGGCTACCCACTGCGGTCCGCTGTCCGGCAGATCGACCGCAAACTGCTCCAGCCTCGCCGGCGGAAAGCGGTTGAACCCCTGCGGCGTGAACCACAGCTGGCGGTCGGCCCACAGCAGCTTGAAGCTGTAGCGGCGACGCGGCTGCCCGTTAACGAGGCTGATTTCCCCGCGCCACGCCACCACGCCCGGATGCGGCTCCTGCCGCAGGCGGTGCATCGGCAGCGACAGCTCTTCGTTATCCTCTTCCGCGCGCAGCGTGACCCGCGGCGGCAGATCGTCGCCGCTTAACCATAGCGTAATAATCAGTCGTTCCTGCTGTTCCTTAATAAACGGAGCAACCGGGAGGTGCCATGCCTTCAACATTGTTATTCCTCTCTTTGCAGAATGGGCACACCTTGCCACAGCGTACTGGCGTATGACTCATCATCGGCAGAATTATTGGGGGAGGATGGCGGGGGTGGAGGGATAGCTTGCCGGATAGCCTGAGCGCATCCGGCAAGAAGAGAACGAAAATGACTAGGCTTTCGCCAGTTTTCGCTCGCGGCGGGTTTTAAACTGCCAGCCAATCAGCAGCAGGAGAATCCACGCAAAGCCAACGTACAGCGAGATGCGGGTATCAGGATGGTAGCCGATCAGACCGATAATAAAGACCAGGAACAGCAGGCCAATCACCGTGGTCGCGACACCGCCAGGCACCCTGAACTTCAGCGCCTTCGCCTCTTCCGGCGGCAGGCGGCGACGGAAGGCGATCTGCGACAGCAGGATCATAATCCACACCCAGACGGTGGCGAAGGTCGCCAGCGAGGCGATCACCAGGAAGACGTTCTCCGGCATAATGTAGTTAAGATAGACCGCGAACAGCAGGGCAATCGTCATCACCGTCACCGTCACCCACGGCACCCCGCGACGGGAGGTTTTCGCGAACATCTTCGGTGCGCTGCCCTGTTCCGCCATGCCGTGCAGCATACGCCCCACGCCAAAGACGTCGGAGTTAATCGCCGACAGCGAAGCGGTCAGCACCACAAAGTTCAGGATGCTGGCGGCAAAAGTGATGCCGAGATGCTGGAAGGTTAAGACGAACGGGCTGCCGTTGGTCCCCACCTGGTTCCACGGATAGATAGACATAATCACAAACAGCGTCCCGACGTAAAACACCAGGATACGCATCGGCACCGAGTTAATGGCGCGCGGAATGGATTTCTCCGGATCTTTCGCTTCGCCGGCGGTGATACCGATGATTTCGATCCCGCCGTAGGCGAACATTACCATCTGCAGCGACATCACCATCCCCAGCCAGCCGTTGCTGAAGAAGCCGCCGTTGCTCCAGAGGTTGTGGATACCCGTCGGCTGCCCGCCGTTGCCAATACCCCAGATAATGATGCCGAAACCGGCGAGGATCATGATGATAATCGTGGCGACTTTGAAGAAGGAGAACCAGAACTCCAGCTCGCCGAAGACCTTCACGCTCATCAGGTTGACGGCGCAGATAATCAGCACCACGCTGAGTACCCAGATCCAGTGCGGTACCGCCGGGAACCAGACGCCCATATAGATACCGAAGGCCGTGACGTCGGCGATGGCGACAATCAGAATTTCGAAACAGTAGGTCCAGCCGGTGATATAGCCCGCCAGCGGGCCAAGATAATCCTGCGCGTAGCGCGAGAATGAACTGGCGGCCGGGTTATGCACCGACATCTCGCCCAGCGCGCGCATGATAATGTAGGCCGCGGCGCCGCCGATAATATAAGCCAACAGAACGCTCGGCCCCGCCATTTTAATCGCGTCAGCCGAACCATAGAAAAGGCCGGTACCGATTGCCGACCCCAGCGCCATAAAGCGAATATGCCGGGTACTTAGCCCGCGCTTAAGCTTGTTACTACTTTCCATCGTGTTCCATGCCGTTTTTCTCCTCTGGCCTTCGCGGGGGCAAAGAACAAAGGAGGGTGACCAAAAAAACAAAAAACCACGGGACCTGAAGTCCCGTGGTTAAACACCTGTGTAAAGCGTCGGTTAGTGCGCGCTGGATGTCACCTGACGTCCCGCTGCGCGATCCCAGATAACCGCCAGCACCACCATAACGGCGGTTGGCATCAGCCAGGCCAGGCCCTGCTCCGCCAGCGGCAGACGCGCGGTCCAGGACGGCATCATCTCTGCAAACGCCGACGCTTTAATGCCGTCAATGATACCAAACATCAGGCTGATAAACATTGCCGGGGCGATAACGCGGGACGAATTATGCCACCAACCGCGGGTAAAGCTTAATACAACCAGTGCGATACACGGCGGATAGATAGCCGTCAGCACCGGAATCGAAATCTGAATCAGGTGGCTCAGGCCGAGGTTGGAGACCGCCATCGAAAACAGGCCGAGGATAAACACCAGCGTACGGTAGGAGAACGGCAGGTACTGGGCAAAGAACTCCGCGCAGGCGCAGGTCAAGCCCACCGCCGTCACCAGACAGGCGATAAAGATCAGCGCCGCCAGCAGGAAGCTTCCCGCGCCGCCGAAGGTGTGCTGGACGTAAGCATGCAGAATCGCCGCGCCGTTAGCGGACTGCTCCACCAGCGTGCCGCTATCGGAACCTAAACGGAACAGCGCCAGGTACAGCAGCGTCAGGCCCACGCCGGCCATCAGGCCAGCCCAGACGGTGTAGCGGGTCAGCAGGCGGGCTTCGGTGACGCCGCGAGAACGCGCGGCGTTAACAATCACGATACCAAAGACCATTGCCCCGAGGGTGTCCATGGTCAGATAGCCGTTGACGAAGCCGTTAGAGAACGGCGCGGTGCGGTAGGCTTCCATCGCGTGGCTCAGCGGACCGGCAGGCCAGACGATTGCCGCCACGGCGAGAATAATCAGGGCGATAATTTTCAGCGGCGCGAGGAAATTCCCCACGGTGTCCAGCAGCTTGCCCGGGTAGAGCGAAACGAGGATCACCAGCGCAAAATAGATAACGCTGTAAATCAGCAGCGGCAGCGGGCCGTCGCCGGTCAGCGGCGCAATCCCCACCTCAAAAGAGACGGTCGCGGTACGCGGGGTCGCGAACAGCGGCCCTACGGCCAGGTAGCAGACGACCGCCAGCAGGATACCGGCGACTTTACCAATCGGCGTGCTCAGGCTCTCTACGCCGCCGCCGACTTTTGCCAGCGCCACGACCGTTAGCACCGGCAGACCCACGGCGGTAATCAGAAAGCCAATGGCCGCGCTCCAGACGTGTTCGCCGGCCTGTAAGCCAACCATTGGGGGGAAGATAATATTGCCTGCGCCGACAAACAGCGCGAAGGTCATAAAGCCCAACGCTATGATGTCGCGAGATTTTAACTGATGGGTCATAAATTCATTACAGCCTGTGGATGTGGTGTTGTAAAAACGGATAAATACCGCGCCTTTCCCCTGGGGATGATACAGCGGCCATTGTCAGTAAACTCAGCGGGATATGCTCCCAAAGCGGCGTGGAAAAGAATTGTTTTTTGAATTACCACGCAAAAACAGTCTGTCTGCGACCGTAGGGGGGCAATTTAAACGCTTATAACGTTTTAAAGCAAGGAGGGATCGCAAAAGCAGATGATTATGCTAACTCTATTTTGATGCGTAGAATTATTTACCTGATGGATAGAAAACATCTGGCTTATCATGCGAACAAAAAAGCAGCGAGCGTTCGTTAATTACGCAGCTGTGATTGCGCTGCAAAGGAAAATGACCAGCCGAAGCTGGTCATTGGCAAGTTATTCTGACACCCGGCCGCTCGGGCTCAATTTTTGGCAATTAAACGTTCCGGTAACAGGAAGCTAAAGCGGGTGCCTTTCCCCAGCGTACTCTCAATTTCGAGGCGGCTATCGTGATGGCTGACGGCGTGTTTGACGATCGCCAGCCCCAGACCGCTGCCGCCGGTCTGTCTTGAACGCGCTTTATCCACCCGGTAGAAACGCTCGGTCAGACGCGGAATATGTTCCGGCGCGATGCCCGGCCCGTTATCTTCGACGCTGAACAACGCTCCGTGCGGCGCGCGCTGCCAGCTTACGGTAATGTCCGTTCCCGGCGGCGTATGGTTGACCGCGTTATAGACCAGGTTGGAAATGGCGCTGCGCAGCTGTTCTTCATTACCCAGTACTTTCAGCGATTCATCGACCGAAAAATGCAGCACCTGCCTCTGCTGGCTTAGCGTTTGCGCCTCGCGCTCGACCACCCGCAGCATCATCGGCACATCGATTTTATCGTTCATCGCCAGTACCGGCGCGGCTTCGATTCGCGACAGCGTCAGCAGTTGCTTAACCAGGCCTTCCATGCGCTGGGTTTGTTCACGCATGGTGTGCAATGCTTTTTCGCGCGTTCCCCCTTCCAGCACCTGCTCCTGCATCATCTCCAGATACCCCTGCAGCACCGTCAACGGCGTGCGCAGTTCGTGGCTGACGTTGGCGAAAAAGTTTCGCCGCGCCCCTTCCAGCTGGTGCATCTGCGTGACATCGCGCGCCACCATCAGCAGCTGTTTATCGCTATAGGGCATCACGCGAATTTCAAGATGACGGCCGTTATTCAGCACCAGATTGAGCGGTTTGGAAAAATCGCGGTATTTCAGATAATTGGCAAATTCAGGGTAGCGCAAGAGGTTAAGGATGTTCTGCCCGTTATCGTCAGGCCAGCGCAGATTCAGGATCTGCTGGGCCAGACCGTTGCACCAGAACATCACCCCTTCTTCGGTGGTCAGCACCACCGCATCCGGCAGAGACTCCGCCCCGCTGCGAAAGCGCTTAATCAGGCTTCCCAGCTCACGGCGGCGCTTTTTATTACGCATCTGCATCTGGTGCAGTCCGTAAAGCAGCGGCTCCCAGCTGCCGCTGCCCGGCGGCGGCGTCATGCTGCGATCAACCCACAGCCACCACGACAGGCGCATCAGATTCCAGAAATGCCAGACAAGAAGACCGGTCACTGCCGCCAATAAAAACCACGGCAGGTAACCTAAAAACGCCCCGAGGATCAGGGCCGGGATACAACACAAGAAAAGCTCAAGCGCCAGCCTTTTCCATGACAGCCGTTCCAGCACGGTTCACACTCCTGTCAGCATTCAGAAACGGGCGGAGAAACGATATCCCGTACCGCGAACCGTTTGTACCATCCGGTCATGGCCGCTATGTTCCAGCGCTTTGCGCAGACGGCGAATATGCACGTCTACCGTTCTGTCTTCGACATAAACGTTGGTTCCCCAGACGTGATTCAGCAGCTGTTCGCGGCTATAGACTCGCTCCGGGTGCGTCATGAAGAAGTGGAGTAATTTAAACTCCGTAGGCCCCATATCCAGCGGATTTTCGCCGGTCATGACGCGATGCGAAGAGGGGTCGAGGCTCAGCCCCTGCATTTCAATCACCTCCTCCACCGCCATCGGCGAAATGCGCCGCATCACGGCTTTAATTCGCGCCACCAGCTCTTTCGGGGAAAACGGCTTAGTGATGTAGTCATCGGCGCCGGTCTCCAGGCCGCGGACGCGATCTTCCTCTTCGCCGCGGGCGGTCAGCATCACCACCGGAATATCACGGGTCATCGCTTCACGCTTGAGCTGTTTAATAAACTGCAGACCCGACCCGCCCGGCAGCATCCAGTCAAGGAGGATCAAATCAGGCCAGGGTTCATTGAGCTGATTGACCGCGCTGTCAAAATCTTCCGCCTCGACGGGCTGAAAGCCGTTTTGCTCCAGAACAAAGCAAACCATTTCGCGGATTGGAGCTTCATCTTCAACGACCAGAATTCTTCTCGCCATTATTTACCCTGTATTTTTTAGCCATCAGTATAGAAGTGCGCGGCCATTATGCGTCAGATTTATGACAGATTTATGAAAAAAATGACCGCCAGATGAACGCGGATTTCGAATTGTGACACGGACTTAACTCACCCAAAAGCAGCGTTATCCCCTCAATAATTCAGGTTTCACTCCCCACAAGTACAGGTAACCAGGTGGCTGGACGTAGCCAACGCATAAGCAACTTGAAGGATGACGGGTATATAATGCCGCTTACGCTTTTTCTCCAGGGAACAACTATGCGCATCCTTCACACCTCTGACTGGCACCTTGGGCAAAATTTTTACAGCAAAAGTCGCGCCGCCGAACATCAGGCGTTTCTCGACTGGCTGCTGGCCAGCGCGCAGGAACATGATGTCGATGCCATTATTGTTGCGGGCGATATTTTTGATACCGGCTCACCGCCGAGCTACGCGCGCGAGCTGTATAACCGCTTTGTCGTTCAGCTGCAGCAGACCCGCTGCCGGCTGGTGGTGCTGGCGGGAAACCACGATTCGGTTGCCACCCTCAACGAGTCGCGAGACATTCTCGCCTTCCTGAATACGACGGTGGTGGCCAATGCCGGCCACGCCCCTTTTATCCTGCCGCTGCGCGACGGTACGCCGGGGGCGATTTTTTGTCCGGTACCGTTCCTGCGCCCGCGTGAGCTGGTGACCAGCCAGGCCGGGCACTCTGGCGGCGAAAAGCAGCAGCTGCTGCTCAGCGCCATCAGCGACTACTACCAGCAGCAGTACCAGCTGGCCTGCGAACTGCGCGGCGACCGGGCGCTGCCGATTATCGCCAGCGGCCATTTAACCACCGTCGGCGCCAGCAAAAGCGACGCGGTTCGCGAAATCTATATCGGTACGCTGGACGCCTTCCCGGCGAGCCGTTTTCCGCCCGCCGACTATATCGCGCTCGGCCACATTCACCGGGCGCAGGTGGTCGGCGGCTGCGAACATATCCGCTACAGCGGTTCGCCCATCCCGCTGAGCTTTGACGAAACCGGGAAAAATAAGAGCGTCAATCTGGTCACTTTCGCTAACGGCTGCCTGACGGACGTCACGCCGCTTATCGTCCCCGTCACCCAGCCGCTGGCGGTCCTGAAGGGCGATTTCGCCAGCATTAGCGCACAGCTAAACCAATGGCAGAATAACGACCAGCAGCCCTCAGCGTGGCTGGATATCGAAGTCACCAGCGACGAATATATGCATGATATCCAACGTAAAATCCAGGCGCAGACCGAAACGCTGCCGGTAGAAGTGCTGCTGGTGCGCCGCAGCCGCGCCCAGCGCGATCGCATTCTGGCCGGCGCTCAGCGCGAGACCCTCAGCGAACTGCAGGTGGAGGACGTCTTCGCCCGCCGTCTGGCGCTGGAAACGCTGGAAGCAACGCAGCAGCAGCGCCTGGAACAGCTCTTTAATGAAACGCTGCATAGTCTGAACGGTGAGGATCGCCTGTGAAAATACTCAGCTTACGCCTGAAAAACCTCAACTCACTCAAAGGCGAATGGAAAATTGATTTCACCGCTGAGCCCTTCGCCAGCAACGGACTGTTCGCGATTACCGGGCCAACCGGCGCCGGAAAAACCACCCTGCTGGATGCAATCTGTCTGGCGCTGTATCACGAAACCCCGCGCCTGAGCAGCGTGTCGCAATCGCAGAACGATCTGATGACCCGCGACACCGCCGAATGCCTGGCGGAAGTGGAGTTTGAGGTAAAAGGCATCGCCTACCGCGCCTTCTGGAGCCAGAACCGGGCGCGAAACCAGCCGGACGGCAACCTGCAGGTTCCGCGCGTCGAGCTGGCGCGCTGCGAGGACGGCAAGATCCTCGCCGATAAGGTCAAAGATAAGCTGGAACTGACCGCCTCGCTCACCGGCCTGGACTATGGCCGCTTCACCCGCTCGATGCTGCTGTCGCAGGGGCAGTTCGCCGCCTTCCTGAACGCGAAACCGAAAGAGCGCGCCGAGCTGCTGGAGGAGCTGACCGGCACCGAGATTTACGGCCAGATTTCGGCACAGGTCTTTGAAAAGCATAAGCAGGCCCGCGTCGAGCTGGAGAAAATTCAGGCCCAGGCCTCCGGCGTGCTGCTGCTGAGCGACGAACAGCAGCAGGCGCTCCAACAAAGTTTGCAAGCGCTTACTGATGAAGAAAAACAGCAGGTTAGCGAACAAACCCGCCTGCAAAATGCCCGTCAGTGGCTGGTACGCGGCGCAGAGCTGACGGCAGAAGATCGGCAGGCTCAAACCGCGCTACGCGAAGCGCAGGCTGCGCTGGAGCAGGCGCAACCGCAGCTTACCGTATTGCTGAATGCCCAGCCCGCGGAGCAGCTACGCCCGCAGTGGACGCGTCAACAGGAGCAAATCGCCGCGCTGGCGCAAACCCGCAATCTGAGAGAAGAAGTAAATACTCGCTTACATGAACGACTGCGGCTGCGGGCGGGGATTCGCCTCGCCGCCCGGCAGCAATCTGAACGCCTGCAGAACCACCAGCAAACGCTCGCCGCATGGCTAAAAGAGCACGACCGCTACCAGCGATGGGGCAATGCGCTGGCGGGCTGGCGGGCCGCTTTCCAGCAGCAGGCCCGCGATACGCAGCAGCAAGCCGCTCTGCAGCAGCGTCTGGCGGAAACCAGCCGCCGGCTGGGCGAACTGCCGCCCGACGGGCTGGCGCTGGATGCTGAGCAGGTCAGCGCCAGCCTCGCGCAGCACGCCGCGGCGCGCGCTCTGCGCCAGCAGCTCGCGGCCCTGCATGGCCAGCTGCAGCCGCTGAGCCAGCGATTATCACAGCTTCATGCCGCCGGGCAGGCCAGTAAGCAGGAGCAGGAGCGGCTGGAAACCACCCTGGCCCAGCGCCGTCAGGCCTATAAAGAGAAGAATCAGCAGCTTAGCGATGTCAAAGCCCTGTGCGAAATGGAAGCGCGCATTGCCGGCCTGGAGGCCGAACGAGCCCGCCTGCAGCCCGGTTCCCCCTGTCCGCTCTGCGGTTCCGCGCAGCATCCGGCCGTCGCCGAGTATCAGGCGCTGGTTCCCGGCGTAAATCAGGCGCGGCGCGATGCGCTTGAGCGCGAAGTCAAACAGCTGGCGGAGGCCGGCGCCCTGGTACGCGGCGAGCTGGACGCCCTGCTTAAGCAGCAGCAGAAAGAGGCCACCGAGAAAGCATCGCTTCTGCAGCAGGAGCAAGCGCTTACCTCACGCTGGCAGGCGACGATCGCCGGATTAAATATCGACCTGACGCCAAAGGATGACATTCCCGGCTGGCTAAACGCGCAGCAGGAGCATGAACAGCGGCTGTATCAGCATCAGCAGCGTCTGGCCTGGCAGGCCCAGCAGCAGGAGTGCCAGCAGCAGCTCCAGCAGCTCCAGCAGGAACAAGCGCAGCGCAGCGCCGCGCTGGCGGCTGAACTGGCCGCATTTGCGCTGAGTTTACCGGCAGCAGAGCAGGCCGCAGGCTGGCTGGCGCAGCGGGAAGACGAGACCCGCGGCTGGCAGGCCAAACAGAACGAACTGATCGCCCTGCAGGAACAGCTTCAGCAGTTGACCCCGCTGCTGGAGTCCTTGCCGGAAACGGACTTAGCGGCGGAACCCGCGCCGCTGGACGGCTGGCGCCAGGTGCACGACGACTGCCTCGCGCTTCAGAGCCAGTGGCAAACCCTGGGGCAGCAGGAGAGCCAGCAGCAGGCTCAGCTGAAAGAGAGCGAAGCGCAGTTCAGCGCGGCGCTGGCCGCCAGCCCGTTCGCTGACCAGCAGGCGTTTCTCGCCGCGCTGCTCGATGAGGAGGCGCGCCGGCGCCTTGAACGCCTGAAGCAGACGCTGGAAAGTACGCTACAGCAGAATCAGGCGCTGGCGATGCGGGCCCGCGAGGCGCTGGATAGCCACCGCCAGCAGCCGCCGGCGGAAACGGATATCAGCCAGCCTCTTGAGCGGGTACAGGAACAGCTTCAGCAGCTGACGACGCTGCTGCGGGAAAACAGCGCCCGTCAGGGAGAGATTCGCCAGCAGCTGAAGCAGAATGCAGAAAACCAGCAGCGTCAGCAGTCGTTACGCCAGCAGATGGAACGCGCTGCGCAGGAAGTGGAAGACTGGGGATGGCTGAACGCGCTTATCGGCTCCAGAGAGGGCGATAAATTCCGTAAGTTTGCGCAAGGCCTGACGCTGGATAACCTGGTGTGGCTGGCCAACCATCAGCTCAACCGCCTGCACGGCCGCTATCTGCTGCAACGCAAAGCCAGCGACGCCCTGGAGCTGGAAGTGGTCGATACCTGGCAGGCGGACGCGGTGCGCGACACCCGGACGCTGTCCGGCGGCGAGAGCTTCCTCGTGAGCCTCGCGCTGGCGCTGGCGCTCTCCGATCTGGTGAGCCATAAAACGCGGATAGACTCGCTGTTTCTCGATGAGGGCTTCGGCACTCTGGACAGCGAAACCCTGGATACCGCTCTGGATGCGCTGGACGCGCTCAACGCCAGCGGCAAGATTATCGGCGTCATCAGCCACGTTGAGGCGATGAAAGAGCGCATTCCTGTGCAAATTAAAGTTAAAAAAATCAACGGGCTGGGCTATAGCCGTCTCGATAAAGCTTTCGCCGTCGAATAAATTTCCCCCTCCGCACCTGTCTTCAAGCCTCTCCCCCACGGGAGAGGTCGCGCCGTTGCCCGGGCTCAGCATTCACGATAAATCTTGATATTGCACGAATTTGCATGATAAGTTTAAATTCGTTGCTTTAACGATGAGCGTCAGGCGAAAAAATGCATAAAAACCGTGCTTATTATTTTAACCACATCATTTCGTGCAAAAACGTGCATTCATAACTTTTTCTGAGGGCGTGCTGCAGCCTCCGGCAGCATCGTCCCATCCCCTCTGGCCCATTAAGAAGGTCTTAACCATGAAAAGCTTACTTATTTTGATTGCCGGCCCGGTACGCAGCGGCACCCACAATCGAGCGGAACTTATCGACGCTAACCTGAACAATATGGCCCAGGTTGCGCTACGCGTTTACCAGAAAGGCCATATCCCCGTGGTCGGCGAATGGCTGGCTCTGCCCATCGCCAAAGCAGCGGGTTCAACGGAAATTGGCGATGCGATTAGCGAGGAATATCTCTATCCGGTCGCTCACCGTGTCATTAGCCGCTGCGACGCTATATTGCGCATGCCGGGCGAATCCCGGGGAGCGGATCTGGATATTGAGGAGGGTAAAAAAAGGGGGGTGTCGATTTACTACAGCCTGGAGGAGATCCCGGACCGGTAATCCGCGGGGTACCCGCTGCGCCGTTCAGGCCGCGCAGCGGTTGATGATTACAGCGGCCACAGCCAGGCCGCGCCGCGCACGCCGCTGGAGTCCCCGTGCGCCGCCCGGCGAATCGGCGTCTCGCATTCACCGCCGAATACCCATGGTTTTAGCAGATTCGGCACCGTCTGGTAGAGACGGTCAACGTTGCTCATTCCGCCGCCAAGCACAATAACGTCCGGATCGAGGATGTTAACCACGTGAGCCAACGACTTCGCCAGCCGCATCTCATAGCGGCTCAGCGCCAGCTCCGCCACCGGATCCCGCTCGCCCACGCGCTGCATAATCTCGCTGCCTTTTAGCGAATGACCGCTTAACCGCCGGTAATCGGTCGCAAAGCCGGTACCGGAGATAAAGGTTTCAATACAGCCCTGCTTGCCGCAGTAGCACGGTACTTCAGCGCGATAGCGAAGTTCATCTTCATCCATCCACGGCAGCGGGTTGTGCCCCCACTCGCCCGCCGTACCGTTGCCGCCAATATGGGCGCGTCCGTTAAGCGCCACGCCTGAACCGCAGCCGGTGCCGATAATCACCGCAAATACCGTTTGCGCTCCGGCCGCCGCGCCGTCTACCGCTTCCGACACCGCGAGGCAGTTGGCATCGTTGGCCAGACGCACTTCCCGTTGCAGACGCTGGCTAAGGTCTTTATCAAACGGCTGACCGTTGAGCCAGGTTGAGTTAGCGTTTTTGACCACGCCGGTATAGGGCGAAATCGACCCGGGGATGCCGATGCCGACCGTGCCGCTCTGCCCGGTAGCCTGCTCGGCCATCTCGACCAGCGAGGCTATCGTCTCTATCGTCTGGCGATAATCGCCCCCTGGCGTAGGCAGGCGATGACGAAATAGCTGCGCTCCCTGGTCGCTCAGCGCGATGACTTCCGTTTTGGTTCCGCCTAAATCAATGCCAATGCGCACTGTGAATTCCTCTCCCGATTAACAATGCAAGCATAGCGACAATTCGCTATCATGCCCGCTGGATTTAACGACTAAGCCGTGGAAATTATCATGCTGTGGTTCAAAAATTTAATGGTTTATCGTCTCAGCCGCGACATTTCCCTGCGCGCCGAGGAGATGGAAAAACAGCTGGCCGAGCTGACCTTTACTCCTTGCGGCAGCCAGGATATGGCCAAAACCGGTTGGGTACCGCCGATGGGATCGCACAGCGATGCGCTGACGCATACGGCAAATGGCCAGATCGTTATCTGCGCGCGTAAAGAAGAGAAGATCCTGCCGTCTCCGGTGATCAAACAGGCGCTGGAAGCAAAGATCTTCAAGCTGGAAGCCGAGCAGGGCCGTAAGCTGAAAAAAACCGAAAAAGATTCTCTGAAAGATGAAGTGCTGCATTCCCTGCTGCCGCGCGCCTTCAGCCGCTTCAGCCAGACCATGATGTGGATCGATACCGTCAACGGGTTGATCATGGTGGACTGCGCCAGCGCCAAAAAAGCGGAAGATACGCTGGCGCTGCTGCGTAAAACCCTGGGCTCGCTGCCGGTTGTTCCGCTGGCGCTGGAAACCCCGATCGAACTGACGCTGACCGAGTGGGTGCGTTCCGGTACCGTGGCTCAGGGCTTCCAGCTGCTGGATGAAGCCGAGCTGAAAGCGATGCTGGAAGACGGCGGCGTGATCCGCGCGAAAAAACAGGATCTGGTGAGCGACGAGATCGCCGTGCACATTGAAGCCGGTAAGGTCGTCACCAAGCTGGCGCTCGACTGGCAGCAGCGCATTCAGTTCTTAATGTGCGATGATGGTTCGATTAAACGCCTGAAGTTCTGCGACGAACTGCGCGATCGGAATGAAGATATCGATCGGGAAGATTTCGCCCAGCGTTTTGGCGCGGACTTTATTCTGATGACCGGCGAGCTGGCCGCGCTGATTCAGAATCTGGTGGAAGGGTTAGGCGGCGAAGCGCAGCGCTAATCTCGTGAATTCCTTCCTGCCAGCGCAGGAAGGAAACGAACATTACAGGTAGCGGCACAGATAAGAGGTCGGCTCAGCCACCTGCAGATTAAACTCGCTATTCCCCGGAACGTTGAATACTTCCCCGGCGGCATAGACTTTCCACTCGGTCTCTCCCGGCAAAAGTACGTTCAGCGCGCCGCTGACTACGGTCATCTCTTCCGGCTGCGCGGTACCAAAGGTATATTCCCCTTCCGCCATCACGCCCACGCTCGCACGACCGGTGCTGCTGCTGGTGAAGCCGATTGATTTTACTTTTCCGTCAAAGTATTCATTGCTTTGAAGCATAAACTCGCCCTTATGATCTTGTGTTGAAGGCACAATATAGGGGGCGCTCCTTGCCCCTGTCACGTAAAATTAACGCGTTACATCAGGTTAAACTAATAGTTCTGCCGCCAGCCGTGAAACCAGCACATTTGACAACAGAACCGGAATATCCAGCGCCTTTTGTAATATGTCGCGATGCTGCTGGTGGTAGCAAAGGCAATCCAGCATTAATACGTCTGCGCCCTGTTCAATCAACTCCCTGCCCGCGGCGATTAACTCCTCTTTACCGCCGCTCACCGGATTGGAAATGGCGTAAAACGGAGTATTTTCTAATACCTGCCATTTATTCCGCTGCAGCGGCAAAATCTCTTCAACCGGAACAATCACCCCCACCTGATGGCCGTCGACAATCGACGCGACCAGCGGCGGAATAATTCTTTGCGGCTCAAGCAGGATCGCATTATTCGCCGTAAATCCGCTAAAGGGATGAGTGCTCATGAGTAAAATAAGGTCGTAATTTTGTTTATCGAGCATCGCAATGACGCTACGTAAATCACGCTCAACCTTCTGCCGTGAGACCTGCGCAATTTGATTATCGTTAAGCAAGGTCAATAGCATCTCATCGCCGGGCTCTATGCTGTAGTCCCGCATAACGTCTTCGCGCGTCATTTTGCCGAGCAGGCTAATGTGGGCGATCTCGTCTTCCCTGATATGTTCAGTTAAAAGCGGCAGCATCTCCGCCACGGGTACGACCCCAATGGTCAAGATTGCCATCGATGCACTACTCATATCGTTTACCTTTTCACAACCGCTGTTTCAAAACAGGCTTTTATTTACAACTTCTGCCCCCTGGTGACCCAAAGCAACCGTCGAGAAGCGTAGCAGGTTACGGCTGATATGGAATGTAAAGATTCCAGAAGCGTCAAAAACGCTCCTGAAAATCCGTACCTTAGGTAATCATTAGTACCGTTAATAGATTAAAAATGTGATACATGTCCGGTAGCGATCTTTTCAGAACGAATCCCGGACATTTAAGAGGAATTAAGACTTATCAGGATCTTCGTAACGCCGTTTGGCGTCCAGCGCTTCCTGTTCTGTAGGATGTTCGCTGATGAGTGAGTTTGGCGTCGGGTGATCGGCGCGCAGTTCATACCAGGTGACCGTTTGGCCCTGCGGGCCCTTTTCAACGGCGACAACACGCGCTTCCCTTGGATATGGAGGTCTGGTCGGCATAGCGTTTCCTTTTTTTACCTTAAGAGCTTTAAAGTATAGGCGCTGCCGATCCGTTTACCCCAGGCAAAGTCTTAACTGGTATAGGTCTCGCCGCAGACGGTGGTCATAATCTGTTCTACGACCTCATCCGGCGTGGCGGTCGCATTAATAATATGATGCGCGGCCGCGCGATACAGCGCTTCCCTCTGCGCCAGCACCTCACCCACTTCATCGCGGATGGGCTTTCCGGTCAGCGTCGGGCGCTGTTCCGCCTTCGGATAGGCTTCAAGGCGGTCAATCAGCGCGGAGACCGATGCCTCGAGATAGATAACGATGCCATTTTCCCGCATAAACTGTCGGTTGTATTCGCTGAGGATAATGCCGCCGCCGGTGGCGATGATCGTCGCGGGTTGAGCGACGCGTTCTAAAGCCTGCGTTTCCAGCGCACGAAAGCGTTCCCAGCCTTCCTGCTGGACGATAGCCGCTACCGTGCGCTGCTCATGCTCCTGCAGCTCATGGTCCGTGTCGGCGAACTTAAAGCTGCGAGCTTTCGCCAGCGCGTGTCCGATGGTCGTTTTACCGCAGCCGCGAGGCCCGACAAGAAATATTAGCTGTGTCATTACCGAAGACCCCTTGGTTCCGCATTTTGCGGATAAATGAAAGCGAAAAGAGAAACAATGGTACCGCAAACTTACCCAACGCAAATCGTAAAATAAACGTTACACACCATCTGCAAACCCTTTCACCTTAGTATTAGAAAGGACATTTAATGTAAACTTATCATTGCATTTTGTGTTATGCCAGCTTTACTTTTGTACAGAAGTTATTTTTTGTTCGCAGTCTGGCGTAAACAGTAACACATTTCTGCACAGCTTTACGCTGCCGCATATTTACAAGATGCGTGCTTCGGAGCGAATCTGAAGCTAATCAATCAGTATGACAGAGGTATGTAGTATGCAATCTGAAGAGCAACGCCTTATCGATGGACTGTTTTCCCGATTAAAAGAGGCCGAGAGCCACAGCGCATCACGGGATACCAGCGCTGAGGAGCGGATTGCCGGGCACATTAAAGAGCAGCCGTTCGCCCCTTACTATATGGCGCAAACGATTCTGATTCAGGAAGCGGCGATCAAACAGCTCAACGACCGCATTCAGGCGCTGGAGAGCCAGGTGACCCAGCTTCAGGCCGCGAAGCCGAGCAGCGGCGGGTTTCTCTCAGGCCTGTTTGGCGGCGGTCAGTCGCGCGGTTCCGACCCGATTCCTGGCGCCGAGCAGTATGGCCGACCGCAGGCCGGCGCCCAGCCTCAGTATGCTCCGCAGGCGCAGCAGCAGAACTACGCCCCTCAGGCGTCGCGCAGCGGCGGCGGTTTTATGGCCGGCGCGCTGCAAACGGCGGCAGGCGTCGCGGGCGGCGTGGTGCTGGGAAACATGTTGACCAATATGTTTAGCGGCTCGCATCCGCAGGAGATCGTCAATATCATCGAAGAGAAACCGCAGCCGGATCTCAGCCAGGCGCAGGACAATAGCGTCGCTGACGATACCTTCCGCCAGGATGACGGGCAGTTCCTCGCCGACAACAACGATTATGACGCCGACTTTGACGCCGGTTTCGGCAATGATGATTTCGGCAGCGACGACGACAGCTGGGTTTAACCCTGCTGGCGCTTAACGTCTAACAGCCATTTCTCCAGCGCGGCGGCAAACTGCTGCCGATCGCGCTGGGATAAGCTATCCGGGCCGCCGGTCTGCACGCCGCTGGCCCGCATCGTTTCCATAAAGTCGCGCATCGTCAGGCGTTCGCGAATGGTCGCCTCGCTGTAGCGTTCACCGCGTGGATTCAGCGCCGCCCCGCCTTTCTCCAGCACTTCCGCCGCCAGCGGGATATCGGCGGTAATCACCAGATCTCCCGGCTCGCATAAACGTACGATTTCGTTATCCGCCACGTCAAACCCCTGCGCCACGCGCAGCGTGCGGATAAAGCGCGACGGCGGGACGCGCAGAGGCTGGTTAGCAACCAGCGTCAACGAGATTTGCGCGCGCTCGGCGGCGCGGAACAAAATATCTTTAATGACGTTCGGACACGCGTCCGCATCAACCCAAATAGCCATTGCGGCTCCTGTCGATGAAAAAGAGATGCCGTATTGTCGCCTGCTTTTGCCTTCCGCGAAAGCAACAAGATGTTAAGCTATATCGCTAACGATAAAACAAACAAAGGGGATTGGTGATGGAGAAGAAAATCGGCTTTATCGGCTGCGGCAACATGGGCAAGGCCATCCTGGGCGGCCTGATCGCCAGCGGGCAGGTGCAGCCGGGTCAAATCTGGGTCTATACCCCGTCGCCGGATAAAGTGGCGGCCCTGCACGACCAATACGGCATTAATGCGGCGCAAAGCGCGCAGGAAGTGGCTCAGGTGGCGGATATCGTTTTTGGCGCCGTAAAGCCGGGCGTGATGGTAAAAGTGCTCAGCGACGTCGCCTCCAGCCTGAATAAAGACTCTCTGGTGGTTTCTATCGCCGCGGGCGTGACGCTCGACCAGCTGGCGCGCGCCTTAGGCCATGACCGCAAAATAGTCCGCGCGATGCCCAACACGCCTTCGCTGGTCAACGCGGGGATGACGTCGGTCACGCCGAATGCGCTGGTCAGCGCCGAAGAAACCGCGGAGATCCTGACCATATTCCGCTGCTTTGGTCAGGCGGAAATCATTGCTGAGCCGATGATTCATCCGGTGGTCGGCGTCAGCGGCTCCGCGCCGGCTTACGTCTTTATGTTTATCGAAGCGATGGCCGACGCCGCTGTGCTTGGCGGAATGCCCCGCGCGCAGGCTTATAAATTCGCGGCGCAGGCGGTGATGGGCTCGGCCAAAATGGTACTCGAAAGCGGCGAGCATCCGGGAACGCTGAAGGATATGGTGTGTTCGCCCGGCGGCACCACCATCGAAGCCGTGCGCGTGCTGGAAGAGAAAGGCTTCCGTTCCGCCGTCATCGAAGCGATGGTGAAATGCATGGAGAAATCAGAGAAGCTGAGCCGTTCCTGATTGCAATAGCGAATAGCGGGTGAGGTTTCCCTCACCCGCCCATTTCTTACACCTGTTTTTTCAGGCAGGCGCTCATAAATTTGCTGCGATCGTCCCCTTTCAGGGACTGCTGGGTCGCCTGAGCGTTACACTCGCGCATTTTCTGCTGCTGAGGCGTTAGCCCCTTACCGTCCTGCGCGGCGCCATCTTTCTTCAGGCAGCTACTCATAAACGTTTTACGCTCATCCCCTTTCAGCGACTTCGATGACGCTTCTTTATTGCAGACGCTCATCTTTTGCTGCTGAGGGGTCAACTCTTTTTCCGCGGCACTCACCGCTGTCATAAATACCAGGCCAAAAAGTAAGGTCACAAGTAATGTTATTTTCATCGCACCATCCTCTATGAGTGGATCTCTGTAAGTCTGGTCGCTGATGGAGAAAAAACCAGCCGGTAACGAAAATTCATCACCGGCGCCCGGTTATTTCAGATTAAGTGCGGCTTTCATGGTGTAGAACAGGTCCGTCTGGTCGGTTAAACCCACCACGTTGGCCGCGTGCGGGCCGTAGGCGGCAATACGCAGCTGGGTGCCGGTATGTTCCATCGACTCTTCTTCAGAGTTGCCGTAGCTCATCACCATCACCGAACCATCTTTGGTGTTCAGCGCCTGCGTCAGGCCCGGCGCTTTGGTATCTGCCGGGATAATCTGGCTGGCGTGAGCGTGGTCGGCGGTGACGATAACCAGGGTATTGCCCTCTTTTTTGGCAAATTCCAGCGCCTTCTGTACCGCTTCGTCCAGATCGACGGTCTCGCCAATCTGACCGCACGGATTCGCCGCGTGATCCTGTTTATCGATAGAAGCGCCTTCCACCTGCAGGAAGAACCCCTTCTCATTGCTGCTCAGCAGATCGATGGCTTTTTCGGTCATCTGCGCCAGCGTCGGCACCGATGCATCGCGTTTCGGGTTCGGCGTACAGGTCACCGCCGCCTTATCGATATTGCCGTGATAAGACGCCTTTGGGCCTTCCCAACGCACCGGCATATTGCCTTCCGCGAAGAGACCGAGCAGCGGTTTGTCCTGATTGGCCTGGCTAATGGCGGCCAGCGAGCTGGCGTCGGTGACGATCTGGTAGCCGCGGGCTACCGCCTGATCGTGCAGCGTTTTGCCCTGCCATTCACCGGCCGTCGCGCTTTCCGCGAAGGTTTTCGCGCCGCCGCCCAGTGTTACGTCGGGACGGGCGTTCAGCAGTTGTTCGGTAATGGAACCTTTACCGCCCTTTTCCAGCGCGTTGCTGGCGCATTTTTCGCTGGTCACGCTCGGGCCGTAGCATTTACGCGACGTCACATGCGCCACCAGCGCAGCGGGAGTGGCGTCCTGCAGTTCCGCCGTGGAGACGTTACCGGTGGCTAAGCCCGCCGCTTTCGCCAGCTCAAGGATGGTCTGATGATCTTTTTCATGGATATCCACGCCCAGCGCGCCGTTATAGCTTTTCACGCCGGTGGTCCAGGCCGTTGCGGAAGCGGCGGAGTCGGTGACATAATCCGGCTTGCCGGTTTTCTTATCCAGAGAATAATGGGTGTACTGGCCGGTCAGCGGCAGCGCGTCAATGCCTTTAAAGAAGCCGCCCGCCCCTTCTGCATAATTTCGCGCGGCGGTGATTTCAGAATCGCCCATTCCGTCGCCAATCAGCAAAATAATATTTTTAGCCGGTTTATTGATTAACGAAGCGCGCAGCGCCTCGGTCTGGTCACCGCTTAAACGACGCGCGCCGCCCGGCGTGGTGATATCGCCCTGCGCGGCACGATTTTCCAGAACCGGTGCGGTTGTTGTTTCTGCGTGAATAATCGGGGAGCCCAGCAGAGGCAGCAGGGCAATAAACAGGGCGCTTAATTTCACTTTTATCGTCTCCATGTAAAAAATACTTTAAAAAACAAAACGAGGGAGACTGTATAAAAGCGATGTGACAGTAAAATGACAGCATCCATACCCTGTCACAAAACTAACTACGAGGATGCCGTAACAGCTTCTTTATATATTGCTGCAGTAGCTGGGTATCGCGGTCATCCACCAGCGGGCCGGGGCTGGCCTCATCGATTGCCTGCTCAATATCGGTGATGAGCGCCTGCTGGGCATCCTGCTCCATGTGACGTAGCAGAGCGGTCACCACCACTTCCAGCGCCTCAACCTGGGCCGTCAGCTCCTTCGATTCTTCTTCCTTTTGGGCGAGTTTTACCAGTAGCTCAGCAATGAGATTCTTCACAGCACTTTATCCTTATGCGAGGTCCGTAGTCTGCTATTTATGTCATACATTAGCCGTCGGTTGCCACTATTATTTTTTAAAAAAGTTGGCCACGCCGGTGAATAACAAGCGAAACGTTTTGCTCTTTGCATGCCACCCGCCAGGAATTTACTCAATGCGGATTAATAAGCATCATAACCAACTTTAACAAATAAGAATAAAATGGAATATCGCTATTCTATCGATAACTATAACGTATCGCCATAATATATCTGGTAGGCCAGATTCACGCTGTCCGGCGCGTCTTTACCGGCCAGGCGCGCAATAAGTATTTCGCTCGCCGTTTTACCGATTTCATAACGTGGGGTAATGACGCTGGCTATTTTTTGCAGCCGCGCACGGCCAATTTCCAGCCCGTGAAAACCGGCGATGGCGATCTCCTGCGGAACGGCTTTCCCCTGCGCCTGGCACTCGAGCAGCACCCCCACCGCCAGATCGTCGTTGGTACAAAAAATGGCGTCAATATCCGGGCGCGTCTGCTGCATCTGCAGGAACATCTGCCGGCCAAGCGCAACCGAGGAGATGGTCCGCGGCGCCATGTGATACGCCTTCAGGCCGTGCTCCGCCAGCGCCAGCTCGGTGCCGCGGAAGCGGCTTAAATCGCGGGGATCGTCCATTGAACCAAAAAAGGCGATCGCCCGTTTGCCGCTCTCAAGAAAAGCATGGGTCATATCCCACGCCGCCTTTTCGTTATCGAACCCCACCTGGATATCCAGCTGCTGGCCGCCGTAGTCCATCAGTTCAGCGACGGGGATACCGCTGGCGCGCACGTACTGCACCATGCGATCGCTGTGCTGCTTCCCGGTCAAAATCAGCCCATCGATATTATAAGAGAGCAGATTGAGCACTTCGCGCTCTTCGCGCTGCGGGTCATATTCGTAGTTGGCAATCAGGGTCTGATATTGGTGCGCCGAGGTCACCGACTCAATGCCGGCCAGCACATCGGCAAAAATCTGGTTGCGGAAGGAGGGAATAAGCACGCCAATCGTTTTACTCCGGGCGTTAAGCAGGATTTCCGGGGCACGGTTAGGGATATAGTTGTTCTCTTCCATGACCTTTGAAATCAGCTCACGGCTGCGCTCAGAAACCTGGCCGGGGTCACGTAAATAACGGCTGACCGTCATTTTATTCAGCCCCGCCAGGTTGGCGATATCCTGCAATGTCATCCGGTTGTTTTTCATCAGGTTCTCTACGACAAGCGACTTTTATGCTCGCAGAGAACCTTACCACAGCAGCGGCGGTTTATGTTAGCCGGCAACCTTTTTTGCCGTCACCGGGGAGACGGGTTGCGGGTTAGCGCGCACGTTGTACATCAGCACGACGGAGGACAGCAGCGCGACAGCCATAAAGGTATAGGAAACCCCCGGCCCGCCGGTAATCCCGTTGAGGTACCCCACCAGCCACGCGCCAAGGAAAGCGCCGAGCGCGCCAAAGCTGTTGATTAAGCCCATCGATACGCCGGAAACGTTGCGCGGCAGCAGTTCAGGAATAAGCGCGAAGAACGGCCCATATGGCGCATACATGCAGGCCGCGGCAATGACCAGTAGCGCATAGGAGAGCCAGAACGCCTGGTTGCCCACCAGCCAGGAGCCAAAGAAAGCGATAGCGGCAATCAGCAATAACGGCCAAATAAACAGTTTACGATTCTGGAACTTATCCGACAGCCAGGAGACCGTCAGCATCAGGATAATTGCCGCCAGGTACGGCACCGCCGCCAGCCAGCCCACCGCCACGATATCCATCTGCGCGGCGTTCTTCAGAATCGACGGCATCCACATCATGAAGCCGTACACGCCGATGCTCCACAGCGCGTGCACGGCGCAGAGCATGATCACATTGCGCGAGCGCAGCGCTTCACCGTAGTTGCGCACCGGCTTGATATGACTCTGCTCGCTGTCCATCACCTTCTGCAGGGTCTCTTTTTCCTGCTCGTTCAGCCAGGAAACCTCGGACGGTTTATCGCGCACCAGTATCCACCAGCATACCGCCCACAGTACCGCCGGAATGCCTTCGATGATAAACATTTCGCGCCAGCCCCACGCCTGAATCAGGTAGCCGGAAACGATGGACATCCACAGCACCGTTACCGGGTTTCCGAGGATCAGGAACGTGTTGGCGCGCGAACGCTCGGTTTTCGTAAACCAGTTGCTGATATAAATCAGCATCGCCGGCATCACCGCCGCCTCAACCACGCCAAGGGTAAAGCGAATCGCCATCAGCATCGGAATATTGCTGACGAACCCGGTCGCCGCCGCGCAGAATCCCCATAAAATCAGGCTAAAGAAAATCATTTTTCGCACGCTGCGTTTTACCGCATATATCGCGCCGGGTACCTGGAAAAAGAAATAGCCGAGAAAAAATAGCGCGCCAATAAGCGATGCCGTTCCTTTGGTAATACCCAAATCGCTTTCAATTCCCGCCGCAGCGGCAAAACCATAATTCGCACGGTCAAGATAGGCCAGACTATAGGTAATAAATATAATCGGCATTAAATACCACCAGCGACGCGCGGGTAATTTCGCGAGCATGTGCATAAGCACTCCTCAGATATCAATATCATCACACGGGTTTAATACTCTGTCCTTCAGGTAGTGCGGGCACGCTGCTGCCCGAAGGACGCGAAGTGATTCAGACAGCGGCAAGCATTCCGCCGTCCACAAACAGCAAATGACCGTTAACAAAGTTTGCCGCCGACGAGGCCAGATATACCGCGGCACCAATCAGTTCTTCCGGTTTTCCCCAGCGCGCCGCCGGGGTACGCTGGTACAGCCAGGCGGAAAACGCCTCATCGTTGACCAGGGCGGCCGTCATGTCGGTGGCAAAATATCCCGGCGCGATACCATTAACCTGAATATTATATTCGGCCAGCTCAACGCACATGCCGCGAGTCAGCATTTTAACCGCCCCTTTCGAGGCCGCATAAGGCGTAATGGTTTTACGCCCCAGCTCGCTCTGCATTGAGCAAATATTAATTATTTTCCCCGCGCGGCGGCCCATCATATATTTCGCCACCTGCTGTGAAACCAGGAAAACGCCCTTCTGATTGACCTCAATAACGTTATCCCACTCCTCCTCCGGAAATTCGGTAAAAGGGAAACGCCGCTGGATCCCGGCGTTATTAATTAAAATATCAATAGCGCCGATCTCCTCTTCGATGCGGGCTATCGCCTGCTCGACCTGCGCCGCCCGGGTGACATCAAAGGCGACCCCTACCGCATGAAAACCCTGCGCCACCAGCGCCTGCGCCGCCTGGTCCGCGCGCGCCTGGGTGCGGTCGTTGATGATGATCTCCGCGCCGTACTCCGCCAGACCGCCGGCCAGCAGATGGCCAATCCCCTGAGCGGATCCGGTGATCAGCGCGCGCTTCCCTGACAAATCAAATAAATTTCGCATAAAACCTCTTTTTCAATAACTGTTACGCGTAACTGTATACGCGTAACAGTCAGGAATAGAAGAGGATGAGAGGGGAAAATGATCGTTTTGTGATCGGTGATACATTTAAAGCTTAAGGAACACCGAGGCCGCTACTGACGCTGTCGCATCCATCGCGGCCGAGGAGAAAGAGCGGAATTAAGCCGCAGGACGGCGGCTGCGGCGCAGCATGATGGCCAGCTGCCAGATATTGATCAGGACAATAACCGCCGTCGCGATAAACACCCAGCGGAAGCCGGCCATGGCCGAGACCGACGCGCCGATCAGCGGCCCGGCCACGTTGCCAAGATACATAAACGACTGGTTATAGCCGAAAATACGCCCGGTGACGCTGTCGCTGCAGTATTTGAGCAGAAGCGTTTGCACCGCCGGCAGCATCGCCCCATCGGCAAAACCGAGCAGGAAACGCAGGACGCCAAGCTGGAATGGGGTGGTAACGAACGACATGGCAAAGAACATCACCACCGCGCAGCACAGCGTCGCCAGCAGGATCCGCGAGGTGCCGATCCTGTCGCCCAGTTTCCCCAGACGGGGAGCCGAAATCAGCGCCGACACGCCCGGCACGGCGGCGATCATGCCGGCGAGAAAGGCGATGTTATTGCTATCCGGCGCCATCGACTTGATAAACAGCGCCAGAATCGGGCCGATTGAGCCGTTGCACAGTTGGATCACCAGAGTGGTGAAAAACAGGCTGATCACCAGTCCCGGATAGGGCAGCGAGGCAAATACCGCCTTGCCGCTCAGCCGCTCCGCCCTCGTGACCTGCGGCCGGGCGCCCTCTTTAATCAGAAACAGCGTCACCAGGAAGCTTACGGTCAGCAAAATCGCGGTGATGATAAATACGGCGCGCAAACCGACGTGGTCGGCCAGAAAACCGCCGAGCAGCGGCCCGCCAATCACGCCGCTGATCTGCGCCGTCGACAGCGTGCTCAGCGCCCAGCCGCTACGCTCGCGCGGAACCTGAGACGCCACCAGCGCCATGGCGTTGGGAATATAGCCGGAAGTCAGTCCCATCACCGCGCGCAGGATAAACAGCTGCCAGACGTTGGTGGCGAACGCCTGAAGTAAAATGGCGATGGCCATCCCCAGCGAGGCGCGCAGCAGCATCAGCTTGCGCCCTTTGCGGTCGGCGAGGCTCCCCCACATCGGCGAGACAATCGCCGACACCAGAAAAGTGACGCTAAACGTCAGGCCCGACCACATGGATAACGCTTCATGCGAGGTCACGCCCAGTTGGGAAACGTACAGCGGCAAAAAGGGAAGAATTTGGCTGATGGCCAGGCCGGTAAAAAAACAGCCAAACCAGACGGAGATAAGATTAACCTTCCAGGATTCCATAACTACGCGTATTCATTAATTTTTTGGCAATTATTAACTAGCTTAGCAATTTCCCCTGTCCGACGTACTACCAGAGATGCGCTGACGGCGAGTTTAGTGTTTTATGACACCAGATTGCCCTGTTGCGAATAATTTCATGGTGAAAAGCGTGGTATACAGCGAGTTATGCTCAGAAACAGAACCCCTGGCCGCGCATACCGAGGTGAAAATGGTTCGCATGGGCCGCGTTATAGTCCGGCCCTAAAGCGTTGCCGTAATAGCTGCAACCGCCGGCCAGTAACGCCTGTAGCCAGGGGTGATACTGCGCATCGGGCCACCCTTTCAGCACGCTGATGCGTCGGCCATCGGCCAAACGAAAGCCGCTGATATCCAGCGCCTCCGCGGTAGCGTGCTCGCTGCGCCGCGCGTTCTGACGATGGTAAATATTACGGCAGGCATAGCTGCCAAAATGGTCGACCTGGCGGAGCTCTTGCCCCAGCATCCGCCGAGTCAGCGGTTTCGCCTGCTGTTGCAGATACAGCGCGCTGCTTAACGCCAGCGGGCAGCTGGCGAGGAAGCTGCTGCTAAGCTTTACCGCGCCAAAATCGCGTACCCGAACCACGTTTTGCAGGGGGCACTCTCCCCCGCTATCGGCCACCGCCCGGCTGGTGATGAGATTTCGCTGATTCGCTTCCTTCAGCAGGTTGGCGCACTGTCCGGGCGTCAATCGCCGCAGCTTATAGTGGGTGATGAACCCCGGCGGATCCTCCAGACGCAGCGGCGCCAGCGGGTTATAGTGCGCGGGAAGATAACGATAGCCGTAATATCCGGCCGCCAGCAGCGCCAACAGAACGATAAGCCCTTTTCCTTTCACGCGCTGCCTCCCAATGCTTTACCCGGTGAATATTATGGCAGCCAGGCGGCCGTTTCACATGCTATGTTATGCCCTTTGATGTAATCATGATGGAAGTTGAAATGGCTAAGATGAGGGTTGGGATCGTTTTCGGCGGTAAGTCGGCAGAACATGAAGTATCGCTACAGTCAGCGAAAAATATCGTGGAAGCCATCGACAAAACGCGCTTCGACGTCGTTTTGCTGGGGATTGATAAGCAGGGGCAGTGGCATATCAACGACGCCAGCAACTATCTGCTCAATCCGCAGGACCCCGCCCATATTGCCCTGCGCCCATCCGATATTACCCTGGCACAAATTCCCGGACGCGAAGCGCAGCAGCTGATTAACGCCGATAGCGGCCAGCCGCTGGCGGCCATCGACGTCATTTTCCCGATTGTTCACGGCACCCTTGGGGAAGATGGTTCTCTGCAGGGTATGCTGCGGATGGCTAACCTGCCCTTCGTCGGCTCCGACGTCCTCGGCTCCGCCGCCTGCATGGACAAAGACGTGACCAAGCGTCTGCTGCGCGATGCCGGGCTGTCGATTGCGCCTTTTATTACCCTGACCCGCGCCAACCGTCATCAGGTGAGCTTTGCCGAAGTGCAGGCGAAGCTGGGCCTGCCGCTGTTCGTCAAACCGGCGAACCAGGGCTCCTCGGTGGGCGTCAGCAAGGTCAACAGCGAAGAGCAGTATCAGCAGGCCGTCGCCCTGGCCTTCGAATTTGACCATAAAGTGGTGGTTGAACAGGGGATTAAAGGGCGTGAGATCGAGTGCGCGGTATTGGGCAACGATAATCCCCAGGCCAGCACCTGCGGTGAAATCGTCCTCAACAGCGAATTCTACGCCTATGACACCAAGTACATTGACGATCAGGGCGCGAAGGTGGTGGTTCCGGCGGCCATCGACAGCGATGTAAACGATAAAATTCGCGATATCGCCGTTCGCGCCTATCAGACCCTCGGCTGCTGCGGGATGGCGCGCGTCGATGTGTTCCTGACCGCCGATAACGACGTGGTGATTAACGAAATCAATACGCTGCCTGGCTTCACCAATATCAGCATGTATCCGAAGCTCTGGCAGGCCAGCGGTCTGGACTATACCAGCCTGATTAGCCGCCTGATTGAGCTGGCGCTTGAGCGTCACGCCGCCGATCGGGCGCTGAAAACATCGATGAATTAAGCCCGAGTAAGCGTTTACGCCGCGACCCGGGGAGTGCGCCGGGGTTGATGTATCAGCCCGGCATATTCCCGGCTCGCGCTGCGCTTAGCCGGGCTACGGGTTCACCACCTCCGGTTCACGCTTCCTCTGCCGGGCGGCGGCGAATAATAAACCCGGCAATCCAGAAGCTAATGACCCACGTCACCAGCCCAACCGCGTAAGAACGCCAGCCTTCGGTTTCATACCCGAGCAGCCCGACCACGCCATTCATAATAAAAATTAACCCCAGCGCTACCGCGTAGTAGTGCCAATCGCGGCGGATTTTTTCCGTGAGTTTCATAACCACTCCGACAACAAAAAAAGCATCTTCGCATAGCCGCCACCGCGGGTCTGTAGCGGCGTTGAGAATTGTCGCACATTGCGATATCGGTCTAAATTTCACAAATTTGTAGCAAACTCACAACCCGATGAAATCAGGAATATTCCTGGGCGGAAATTACCAGCAATCTGATACTGAAATCCCCCCTTCGTTGCCAGAATTACCCTCTACGTCGCCGTGGAAAAAACGGCAAGAAAGTGAAGTACGGAGGTCAAGATGGCAGAGTTCACCTTTGCAAAGACCGTCAACGGCGGCAAAAAGAGGGGCTCTCTCACCGGCAGCAACATCGCTTACGCTCTGTTTGTGCTGTTTTGCTTCTGGGCCGGTGCGCAAATGCTGAGTATGCTGATCCACGCGCCCGGCGTTTTTGAGCATCTGATTCAAATGCAGGACAGCAGCCGCCCGCGGGTCGAGATTAGCCTGGTGGTCGGTACCCTGTTCGGCCTGATTCCCTTCCTGGCGGGCTGCGTGCTCATTGGTATTCCTGGGCTGATATTCCGCTGGCGCAGCCGCCGCTAACGGCGCGCCATACAGCTGGCCCGCCGGTCGTCAACGCGTTTGGCAAACCAGGCGGTCGTCAGGTTACGGGTGATTTTCGGGCTCTCAAGCTGAATGCCCGGCAGCACCTCCCGCGGGAGCGTTTTGCCGGCTTTCTTATCGGCAATGCGAAACACCTGCTTATAGAGATCGCTCTCTTCAAACGCCAGGGTATCGCCCTTCTTTAACTGACGATGGATATCATCATCGCTCATTGCCAGCTGTGAGGATAACCGGCGCACCGCCAGTTCGGTGGTTCCGGCCTCGTCGCTATCGTAGCGAATCAAATCGCCATCCAGCGCCAGCTTCACGCCCGTCGCTTTTGCAACGGCGTTCTGGAAGGCGGCGTTACGGCTGGCGTACCATCCGGCGTTGAAATCGGCAAAACGGTACAGCGGTACGCTGTAGTTCGCCGGATAGTTCAACAGATGATAGGTGCCGAACCACAGACCGCCGCGCAGGCTGAACACCTCCTGGCGTACGGTACCGTCGATTTTCCACGGGTAGCCGTCGGTATGCTGCTCGGCGAAGGCGATGCTGACCTGCATCGGGCCACCGGTATGCACCGGGTTCAGCGAGCCGAACAGCTTCTGCCCCATCGGCACCATGCCGATAAAATCATCAAAAATCGCGCTCAGCTGCTTTTCGGTTTTCACGCTATCGAGGCGTTCGCTATAGCTTTTGCCGTTGGGCGATTTGATTTTCAGCGCGGTATGCACCAGAAAAACCGGGATATGCATTTTCTCCGCCCGGCGGTCAATCTCCTGCCAGGCGATTTTATTCAGCCCCGGCACCGCCGGGTCGGCCTGATAGTTGGACTCCTGCTGCGCCACCGCCAGCACCGAACAGACGTTCTCTTCCGTCGGCGCCAGCTTCTGGCTGGCAAAGGTTTTGGCGATGGCCTGCGCCCATGCCTCGCGATCTTTCACGCTGGCGGGCATTTTCTGCCGCACCACCGCGGCAACATCAATCGCCTTTTCGCCCTTTTTCAGCTCCGGCTCCGGCTTGCTGGAGCAGGCGCTTAGGACAATCCCTGCCAGTAGCGTCAGGGTGAGAGAAGTGATTCTGGATTGCGCTACCGGCATGGTTCATCCTTGCGTTGATCAACTTAATGTTTGCGTCACGGTCTGCAGCTCTTTGCCATCCAGCTCGCGCTCGAAGCTGCGCAGACGTTTGTAGATAGACATCAGCTCAACCAGTGTAGTCCATGAGCTAATCAGATACTGGAATGAACCGCGGACCTGGCCAAAGACGTTGGTGATCTGGGTCATCAGGCCCAGCGTAATCGTACCGGCAACAATCGACGGAAACAGCAGGAACAAACCGAAAACGTTATCCACCTGCAGATACAGAATACGGGCGATATTGAAATACATGTAGTGGAAATAGAGGCGGAAATAGTTGCGGCGCACGGCGCCAAACAGCTCACGCACCGTCGGCGGCGTCGCGCGGTTGGCGTCATCTTCGCCGTACACCAGCTCTTTACGATAGGCGGCCTCAACGCGCTGGTTTTTGAACTCCAGGCCGGGCAGCTTGATCCCCACCACCGCCAGCAGGCCGGTACCCATTAACGACCAGATGATGGCGGCAATCACCAGGCCGTAAGGCAGGTAGCCGACAATCGGTAAATCCGGGACGTGCGCGGAGAGCGTCACCAGCACCGGCAGGAAGGCGATAAGGGTCATCACCGCGTTAAGGAAGCTGACGCCCATGCTCTCCAGGGTGGAAGCAAAGCGCATGGTATCTTCCTGCACACGCTGCGCGGCGCCTTCGATATGGCGCAGATGCTGCCAGTGCGCCATATAGTGTTCGTTCATGGCGGTACGCCAGCGGAAAACGTAGTGGCTGACGAAGAAGTTGTTCATCACCCCGATGACCACCGCGATAAGCGCGATGCCGAGAAAGATGCCAATCTCCTGATAAAACTGGTTAATGCTGACCTTATGCGGCGTCGCCAGCGCGGCCTGAATAAGATCGTAGAACGGGGCGTACCAGGCGTTTATCGCCACCCCGACCTCGACCAGAAACCAGGTGACGAAAATAATCAGCGAGGTGCCGAGGATCGACCAGTACTGCCAGCGGTGGGGGCTGTAAATAAACCAAAAGAGGGCGAAAACGCCCACGCAGAATACGTAGAACGCGTAGAACACCAGGTAGTTGAGCGACCAAAAGCGCGCCGCGCTAATCGCCACATCCTGAGATGCGCCGGTGACCCGCAGCAGCCAGTCGCCGCCGCCCGCCTGCCAAAAGATCACCGCCAGCAGCGACCAGATAAAGGCAGAAATAAAAAACGGCCCCGGTTTGGGGAAAAAGGATTTAAACATCATGCTCTCCTGCTAACTTCTTTTTCGTTTTGCTGTGCTGTGTACCACAAAGACGCCCGCCGCAAAGCCGTCGCAGCGAAGCAAAGTGGGCGGATGATGAGACCGGATATCAGCAGCTTAGTTCGCCGACCATCCGTTCAGAATTGTTTCTGTCGATTTCACCTGTAAAGGATTGCCCGGAACGGTCAGCGTACGCCACACCTCGTTGTAGTGGGCGATCAGCGTGACGGCCTGCGCCGCCGGGCGGTTGGCTGTGGTATGGGCATCTTCAGCGACGGTAATCGCATAGCCCCGGCTGGCGCCGTTTTTGATGGTGGTATCTACGCAGTAGTCGGTGGCGCAGCCGCAAATCACAAACTGCGTGATGTGATGTTCGCGCAGCACCTCTTCCAGGCGGGTGCGGTAAAAGGCGTCGCAGGCGGTCTTGGTCACGAACAACGCGCCTGCCGGCTGGTGCAGTTCAGGCAGCAAAGCAAAACCTTCGCTCCCCTCTTCCAGACCGCCCTCTTCGCAGTGCTGAATGAAGATAACGGTATCCGCGGCGTTTATCAGGCGGTTAATTTGCGCCGCGCAGCGCTCGCGTTCAATACGCGGCGTCGCGAAAACGCCGTTTTGCATATCCACTACCATCACTACCCGTTTCGCCGCCATCGTCTCTTGCCACCCATGTTTAGCCAAAACGAATATCATACGCGCCCGCAGGCGAAAGCCGCTATCCGAAAGCAAAAAAAGGATTTTTTACGCCAGGTTACGTTTTTCCGCACAGAATGGCGTTATTAGCGCTTTGCTCGGCGGCGCTTCGTAGTATAAATACGCTCTATATTTTTCTTCACCATGATGGATGCCCCCGTTGAAACGTAGTCTGCTCATTTTTGCTGCGCTGTGCGCGGCGTCGTTGACATCGGCCCAGGCCGCGCAGCCGAGCGTCGACCCGGAATTCGCTGCGGATGTTGTCGACCGTTACGCTAACCATATCTACTACGGCAGCGGCGCGATCGGCATGGCGCTGGTGGTTATCGATGGTAACCAGCGCGTATTCCGCAGCTTCGGCGAGACGCGCCCGGGCAATAATGAGCACCCGCAGCTCGATTCGGTGATTCGCATCGCCTCCCTGAGCAAGCTGATGACCAGCGAAATGCTGGTCAAACTTCTCGACCAGGGCGTGGTGAAGCTCAACGATCCGCTGAGCAAATACGCTCCGCCGGGCGCGCGCGTGCCGACATATCAGGGAGCGCCCATTACGCTGGTGAATCTGGCGACCCATACCAGCGCCCTGCCGCGCGAGCAGCCAGGCGGCGCGGCGCATCGTCCGGTGTTCGTCTGGCCGACGCGCCAGCAGCGCTGGAACTGGTTATCCACCGCAACGCTGAAAACCGCTCCGGGCACCCAGGCCGCCTACTCCAATCTGGCGTTCGATTTACTGGCCGATGCGCTCTCTACCGCTGCGGGCAAGCCTTATCCGCAGCTGTTTGAAGAGCAGATCACCCGTCCGCTGGGGATGAAAGACACCACCTTTACGCCTTCGCCCGATCAGTGCCGGCGCCTGATGATCCCGGAGAAAGGGGCCAGCCCGTGCAACAATACGCTGGCGGCCATCGGCAGCGGCGGCGTTTACTCCACGCCTGGCGATATGATGCGCTGGATGCAGCAGTTCCTCTCTTCCGATTTCTTCACCCGCGGGCAGCAGGCGGACCGGATGCAGACGCTCATTTATCAACGCAGCCAGCTGACGAGGGTGATCGGGATGGACGTGCCGGGCAAAGCCGATGCGCTGGGTCTCGGCTGGGTCTACATGAAGCCGAAAAACGGCCAGCCGGGCATTATTCAGAAGACCGGCGGCGGCGGCGGTTTTATCACCTATATGGCGATGAACCCGCAGGCTAACGTCGGCGCCTTCGTGGTGGTCACCCGCTCTTCATTGACGCGTTTCAACAACATGAGCGATGGCGTCAACGAGCTGGTCAGCGAATTAAGCGGCGACCGCCCAGGGATTGAGACCGCCAGCCAGTAACCTGTTGGGATGTTTTGCCGACGATAGATAAGGATCGTTTTGGCGAAACATCCCGCCGCCAATTGAGGTAAACTCGCTTTTTTCATTTCACAAAATCAGGCAAACCATGACAGATTTAATCACTCGCCCGCGCCGACTGCGCAAGTCCGCTTCGCTACGTGCCATGTTTGAAGAGACAACACTGAGTTTGAACGACCTGGTGTTGCCGATCTTTGTTGAAGAAGAAATCGACGATTACAAAGCCATCGAAGCGATGCCCGGCGTGATGCGTATTCCGGAAAGACACCTGGCGCGCGAAATCGAGCGCATTGCCAACGCCGGTATCCGTTCGGTGATGACCTTCGGCATTTCCCATCATACCGATGCCGTAGGCAGCGATACCTGGAACGAAAACGGCCTGGTGGCGCGCATGTCCCGCATCTGTAAAGAGGCGGTGCCGGAGATGATCGTGATGTCCGACACCTGTTTCTGCGAATACACCTCCCACGGCCACTGCGGCGTGCTGTGCGACCACGGTGTCGATAACGATTTAACCCTTACCAACCTCGGTAAGCAGGCGGTGGTCGCCGCTGCCGCAGGCGCGGATTTTATCGCCCCGTCCGCCGCGATGGACGGCCAGGTGCAGGCCATTCGCCAGGCGCTGGACGCCGCCGGATTTACCGATACGGCGATTATGTCCTACTCCACTAAGTTCGCTTCATCGTTCTATGGTCCGTTCCGCGAAGCCGCGGGTACCGCGCTGAAAGGCGATCGTAAAACCTATCAGATGAGCCCTATGAACCGCCGCGAAGCGATTCGCGAATCGCTGCTGGACGAAGCCCAGGGCGCCGACTGCCTGATGGTCAAACCGGCCGGTCCCTATCTCGATATCCTGCGCGATCTGCGCGAGCGCACCAACCTGCCGCTCGGCGCGTACCAGGTGAGCGGTGAATACGCGATGATTAAGTTCGCCGCCCAGGCCGGCGCTATCGATGAAGAGAAAGTGGTGCTGGAAAGCCTCGGCGCAATCAAGCGCGCCGGCGCGGATCTGATCTTCAGCTACTTCGCCCTCGATCTCGCCGAAAAGAAAATCCTGCGTTAATTCGGCTATTACCGTTCCCCGGTCGCGCTACGCTTACCGGGGCTACAAACCTGCTCCGGTAGCCCGGGTAAGGCGTCAGCCGCAACCCGGGGAATTTCTCTGCTGCAAAAAGTTGCGAGACTCTTTCCACCATTATCTTTGGATTCTTGCCAGACTGTTACCCCGACTCTACCCTGCCGCTTAAGACGCTATCTTTTGCAAAGGAGCGCTGCATGGTGGCCTACCGTCGTTATTACCTGAAGGGTGGAACCTGGTTTTTTACAGTTAATTTGCGAAACCGAAAAAGCAGACTTCTGACCGAGCACATCGGTACTTTACGTCACGCCATCCTCACCATCAAACGGCGAAAACCCTTTTACATTGATGCATGGGTTATCCTTCCTGAACATCTTCATTGCATCTGGACATTACCCGGAGACGATAGCGATTTCTCCGCCAGATGGCGGGACATAAAAGGTTGCTTTAGCAAAGCATTAAAACAAGAAAATGTCTGGCAACCGCGTTTCTGGGAACATGCAATCCGCGATGAAGAAGACTACCGCCGGCATATCGATTACACCTACATTAATCCTGTAAAACACGGTTGGGTACGACAGGTTTGTGATTGGCCTTTTTCAACCTTTCACCGGGATGTACGCCGCGGGTTATATCCCGATAATTGGGGTGGCGAAATTCACGATTTTTTGTGCGGCGAACGCCAGTAACCCCCCGGTCGCGCTACGCTTACCGGGGCTACGATCTGCTCCGGTAGCCCGGGTAAGGCGCCAGCCGCAACCCGGGGAAATATCCCAAATCTTCACTCAACTGTAATCTGAGCGACATCTGCGCCTTCTACTGTCTGGGCAGGACGGAGGAGGTGCCGCTATGTTTAGTCTCGACAATGTCATCGATGACCTGTGGCCTCAGGCAAAGCCAGCGCTCTGGCAGAAAAAGGTGCTGAAAAAGCTCCTGCATGAGGAAGAGTTTCAGCAGTTTGCCGCGCGTCATCATCACCTGAAAGGACTGGATACGGTCGAACAGGTGCTCGAACATCTTAATATCCGCTGCGCTATCCCGGCGCACGATCTCGAACAAATCCCCGAACATGGCCCGCTGGTCATTATCGCCAACCACCCCACCGGTACGCTTGACGGCCTGGCCCTGCTCTACGCGGTGTCCCGCGTGCGTCGCGACGTCAAAGTGGTCACCAACCGCATGCTGACCCACCTTGAGCCGCTGAGCTCGCTGTTTATTCCGGTCGATAATATCAACGGCCGAACCGCCAAAGCGGCGCTGCAGCAGATGGACCAGCAGCTGCAAAACGGCGGCGTGCTGATTTTCTTCCCGGCGGGTGAAGTTTCACGCCTCACCCGGCGCGGTATTCGCGATAAAAAATGGCACTCCGGATTTATTAAGCTGGCGGCGAAATACCGCGCCCCGCTGCTGCCGGCGTGGATCCGCGCGCGCAACAGCGCGCTGTTTTACGCCAGCACGCTGATTTCCGATAGCCTGCCGCTGCTGCTGCTGATGCAGCAAATGTTTCGCCGCCGCAACGGTAGCCTGCCGGTTAATTTCGGCCAACAGATTGCCTGGTCAAGCTGGTTCGATCCTCAGCGCTCTGTTCGCGAGCTGACCGAACGCTGCTATTGCCACCTGGAGCTGCTGGCAAAAGGGCAGCCCGGCGTATTTAAAAGCGAAAGCGCTATCGCCCGGCCCGAAGACCGCGCCCTGCTCAAGCGCGAACTGGGACGGGCGGAAACGCTGGGGCGCACGGCGGATGGCAAAGTGATTTATCTCTGGCAGCGCCGCGGCCAGGAAGATGCGCCAGTGCTGCGCGAACTGGGCCGCCTGCGGGAAATCGCCTTCCGCGCGGTGGGCGAAGGCAGCGGCAAACGTCGCGACGTTGACGGTTACGACGACGACTATCTGCATCTGATTCTGTGGGATGAAGAAGACCTGGAAATCGTCGGCGCTTACCGCTTTATGCCGACCGCGATGCAGCTGGAAAAGCGCGGCCTGAACGGCGTCTATAGCTACAGCCTGTTCCATTACGACGCGCGCATGGACGATATTCTGCAGCACGGGATTGAGCTGGGGCGCAGCTTTATCCAGCCGCGCTACTGGGGCCGCCGCGGACTGGACTACCTGTGGTCCGGCATCGGCGCGTATCTGGCGCGCTATCCGCACTATCGCTATCTGTTCGGCCCGGTGTCGATTTCCGGCGGGCTGCCGCCGTCGGCGCGCGATCTGCTGGTCGCGTTCTATCGACTGTGGTTCCCGGCGACGCATCCGCTGGCGGAGTCGCGTCGCCCTTATCCGGCCTCGCTGCCCGATGTGCTGGCGCAGTTTGGCGGAGAAGATTACAACGACGATCTGGCGCGGCTGAAGTCCCTGCTCGGCAATCTCGGCTGCGCGATCCCGCCGCTGTATAAGCAGTACTCGGAAGTTTGCGAGCCGGGCGGCGTACAGTTTATCGATTTCGGCAGCGACCCGGATTTCAACAACTGCGTGGATGGTCTGGTGCTGGTGGACTTGACCTACCTGAAGGCGAACCGCTATCAGCGCTATATTGGGGTACATCTGGACGCGCAAAAATCGGCATAAAAGCCTTTTCCCGGAGGCGGCGCGTTTATCGTAGGTTGTTTCCCGGCTTGCGGCGCATTGCGCCTTAGCCGGGCTACGGGTTTACCGCTTTCTGCGGACCAGTAGCCCGGACAAGGCGCGTTAAGCGCCGCCTCCGGGAAGCCACGCGCAATACCGCTTCCGATGTT
Source organism: Klebsiella sp. CN_Kp106 (assembly GCF_040064575.1). Lineage (NCBI taxonomy): Bacteria > Pseudomonadati > Pseudomonadota > Gammaproteobacteria > Enterobacterales > Enterobacteriaceae > Klebsiella > Klebsiella sp. CN_Kp106. Next base: position 369,354 of record NZ_JBEAIG010000001.1, read on the forward strand.
CTCCACGGCGCGCGGCCGGGCTACAAGCATTACCCCGCCCGGTAATAGGGTTTATCCCCGAGAATCGTCGCCCGGTGCATAATGCGCCGCTGCGGCAGGTAATCGGCGTTGGCGTAGTGCTGGGTGACGCGGTTATCCCAAATCGCCACGTCGTTCGGCTGCCAGCGCCAGCGCACCTGGAAGTCCGGTTTAGTAACGTGAGCAAACAGGAAGCCGAGCAGCGCCTCGCTCTCTTTCTCCGTGACGTCAACGATGCGGGTGGTAAAGCCCTCATTGACAAACAGCGCCTGCTTCCCGGTCACCGGATGGGTGCGCACCACCGGATGCAGCAGCGGCGGATTTTTCGCGACCGCCTCCAGCCAGCGCTGATGCTCCTCTTCGCTTTTACGGTATTTGTACTCCTGAAACGATTTGCGAAAATCATGCTCCGCGCGCAGGCCGCTTAACAGCTGGCGCAAAGGCGCGGAGAGCGCCTCATAGGCCGCAATGCCGCTAGTCCACAGGGTATCGCCGCCGGTTGACGGCAGCTCTTTTGCCGCGAGGATCGCCCCGGCGGGCGGCGTCTCAATAAAGGTGACATCGGTGTGCCAGTTATCATTATCCGGCGGATTATCGTCATGGGTATCAAGCACGATAATCTCATCCACGCCGGGCGCGTGCGGATAGACCGGATGAATATGCAGGTCGCCAAAGCGCAGGGCGAGATCCCGCTGCTGCTCGGGAGTGATGTTTTGCTCACGCAGGAACACCACCTGGTGACGCAGCACCGCGTGATACAGCTGCTCAAACTGGTTGTCGCTCAGCGGGCGGGTGATGTCGACCCCGGATACCTGCGCGCCAATATACGGCCCCAGCGGGGTAATGCTTAAACGTTCGCTCATTGTACTTCTCCATGCCAGGGCGTCAGGCGACGCTGCAGCGCGCGCAGCCCCAGTTCCAGTAAAAAGGCGATGATGGCAATCACCGCGATCCCGGCCAGCACCACGTCGGTGGCGAGGAACTCACCGGCGGACTGCACCATAAAACCTAACCCGCGAGTGGCGGCAATCAGCTCCGCGGCCACCAGCGTCGACCAGCCCACGCCGAGCCCAATGCGCAGGCCGGTGAGGATCTCCGGCAGCGCGCCGGGCAGGATCACCAGCCACAGCACCTGCGCCCGGCTGGCCCCTAAAGATTGCGCGGCGCGAATGCGCACCTGCTGAGCGCTCTTAACCCCTGCCAGCGCCGACATCGCCACCGGCGCGAATATCGCCAGGTAGATCAGCAGGATCTTCGAGGTCTCGCCGATGCCGAACCAGATCACCATCAGCGGTAAATAGGCCAGCGGGGGCACCGGGCGATAAAGCTCGATCAGCGGGTCGAGGATCCCGCGTACCGTGGGGCTCAGCCCCATGGCGATCCCCACCGGCACGCCGAGCAGTACCGCCGCCAGCAGCGCGATAACGATACGCGTCAGGCTCGCCGCCAGGTGCTGCCAGAGGGTGGCGTCCATAAAACCCTGCGGACCGGCAATAGCGATAAGTTTCTGCAATACCTGTCCCGGGGGCGGCAGAAACAGCGGACTAATCAGCTGCAGGGCGGCAACGGCCCACCAGATAGCCAGCAGTACCGCCAGGGTCGCCACGCTCAGGCTGAGCTGACGCGAGAGCGGCCAGCGCCACTTCAGCCCCCGCTGACGCGGTTTGTCATTGATGACCACGCTCATGAGAAAGCCTCCCGTTGTTCAAATACCCGGCTGAGGACGTATTCGCGCTGTTCGATAAACCGCGGGTCCGATTTAATGCTGCGGCAGGATTCACCGGCGACGAAGCGGCGGCCAAAATCGAGCGGCAGCCGTTCGAGCACCCGGCCCGGCCCCGGCGAGAGTAGTACCAGTTCGGTGGCCATAAACACCGCCTCTTCGATATCGTGGGTAATCAGCAGCACCTTCTTACCGGTCTCGTGCCACAGGCTGAGCAACAGGGTTTGCATCTGCTCGCGGGTAAAGGCATCCAGCGCGCCAAACGGTTCATCAAGCAGCAGCAGCTGCGGGTTGGCCGCCAGCGCGCGGGCAATGCCTACCCGCTGGCGCTGGCCGCCGGAGAGCTGCCAGATAAAGCGCTTTTCCGCCCCTTCGAGGCCCACTTTTTTCAGCATCTGCGCGGCGGTTGCCCGGCGCTGCGTTTTGTCGACCCCGGCCAGCTGCAGCCCGAGCGCAACGTTATCCTGCACGTTGCGCCACGGCAGCAGCCCTTCGTGCTGAAACACCACGCCGCGATCGGCGCCCGGCCCTTCAACCCGCTGGCCTTCAAGGGTGATGCTGCCGTGCTGATAAGGCACGAATCCGGCAATCAGGTTCAGCAGCGTGGTTTTACCGCAGCCGGAGGGCCCCAGGACCACCAGCAGTTCGCCGCTGTCCAGCGTCAGGTTGATATCCGCCAGCGCCGGTTTACCGCCGTAATCGGCGGAAAGATGCGAGATTTGCAGCATCATGACCTCCTTTACTTCACAAAACGGTCGGTGACGTACTGGCTGTAGTCGCTTCCCGCTGCGGGCACTTTACCCTGCTCTTTCAGGAATTTAGCGGTGTCGATGATGGCTTTATTCACCGGCCCGTTCAGCTCCTGCGCCTGCTGGGCGGCGGTCAGGTAGGTATTGCCTTTCACCAGCCCCGGGACGTCGGCTTCCGGTACGCCGCTTAAGCGCGCCAGCTTGCTGATGTTCTCCGGCTGCTTCAGCCACTCATCCGGGTTGGCGATATAGGGCTGCTGCGCGTCAATGGCGCTTTTGGCGAAGGCTTTGACGATGTCAGGATGCTTTTCGGCAAAGTCTTTGCGTACCACCCACACGTCCAGCGTCGGCGCGCCCCACTCGCCCACCTGCGACGAGTCGGTGAGAACCGTGCCGTCTTTTTCCAGCGCGTTAACCGCCGGCGCCCAGACGTAGGCGCCGTTAATGTCGCCACGCTGCCAGGCGGCAATAATCGCCGGCGGCTGCAGGTTGAGGATCTGCACCTGACCCGGTTTAATCCCCCAGTGCTTCAGCGCCGACAGCAGGCTGTAGTGAGTCGTAGAGATAAATGGCACGGCGATGCGTTTGCCGATCAGGTCCTGCGGTTTGGTGATGCTCTTTTTCACTACCAGCGCTTCGGAGTTACCGAGCTTTGAGGCCAGCAGAAAGACTTCAATCGGCACCTGCTGGGTGGCGGCGACCGCCAGCGGGCTGGAGCCGAGGTTGCCGATCTGCACGTCGCCGGAAGCCAGCGCCCGCACGATGCTCGCGCCGCTGTCAAACTTGCGCCAGTCGACGGTCGCCCCGCTTGCTTTGGCGAAGGTGTTGTCCGCCTGGGCGACTTTCGCCGGCTCGGCGGAGGTCTGATACGCCACGGTAACGTTGACCGCCTGGGCCTGGAACGCCGCCAGCGCCAGCGCGGCAATGAGTGTGATACGCGATGAAAAAACCATGTTGTCTGCTCCCCTGTCTTGTTATGGGGGCAGTATTTCGTTGCGCCTGAATTTGATAAAGGAATTAAAACATCTTGCTAAGAACAAAGCGTTTTTAGAAAAAAAGCGGCAATGCTTATACACAAAATCATTCATGCTGCATCGAGGCGGCAAGGTTGTTCGTCCCCGGGAGCTGACATAAGTCAGTGACCGGGGCGGGCAAACGAAGCCAACAAAGAGGCAGCTTGAAGGATGAAGTGTATTGCGATTTTGTTACATTCGTTGCATAACTGCGCCTGATTGATTGCCAGCGCAGCGGCGGCAGGCATCATAGAACCATGATGCGCTGAGAGAGAAGAAACATGATTCGAGTGGTGCTGGTCGATGACCATGTGGTGGTGCGTTCAGGCTTTGCGCAGTTACTCAGCCTCGAAGAAGATCTCGAGGTGGTTGGCCAGTTCAGCCGCGCGGCGGAAGCCTGGCCGGCGCTGCTGCGCGACGACGTCGACGTGGCGGTCATGGATATCGCCATGCCGGATGAGAACGGCCTGAGCCTGCTAAAGCGCCTGCGCGCGCAAAAGCCGCAGTTCCGCACCATTATTCTCAGTATTTACGACACCCCCACCTTCGTGCAGAGCGCGCTCGATGCCGGCGCCAGCGGCTATCTGACCAAACGCTGCGGCCCGGAAGAGTTGGTCCAGGCGGTGCGTTCCGTCGGTATGGGCGGACACTACCTGTGCGCCGATGCGCTGCGGGCGCTGCGCGGCGGAGAACAACCGGCGCAGGTGCTGGAAGTGCTCACCCCGCGTGAACGCGAAATCTTTGATTTGCTGGTTAAAGGCGACAGCGTCAAGGAGATCGCCTTTAAGCTCGAGCTCAGCCACAAAACGGTTCACGTCCATCGCGCCAACGTGCTGGGCAAACTACAGTGTCACAGCACCATTGATCTGGTCCATTTCGCCCTCGACCACCAGCTGCTGGCGGGTCATTAATGTCGCGCAGCCTTCGCCACAGCGTCATCTCGCTGTTCATCGTGCTGGCCTGGGGAAGCGGCTGGCTGATGCTGTGGACGCTCGGGTTTTACCTGACCCATAACGGCCAGCAGGCGGCGCTGTTCCTGCCGCACGGCGTCTATCTGGCGCTGCTGATCCTGCTTTCGCGCCGCTACTGGCCCGCGCTGGTGCTGCCTCCGGTGCTGATGCTGCTCTGGCTGCACGGCGAACAGCTGCTGAACGGCTATATTCTGCTGGCCGCGCCGTTGATCGGCCTGCTTCCCGCCGGCATCGCCCAACAGTTCTGGCACCGCTTTCCCCTTTACTGGCAGCGGCTGACGCTGCTGCTGGCTACGGTCACCGCCAGCGCGCTGCTCAACACCGCGCTGCTCTCGCCGTTTGTGAAAAGCCCGGCGATGATGCTCGGCCTGGCCTCGTTTACCGGCGGGGTGCTGCTGACGCCGTTTGTCTATCTGATTTTTGAATTCCTGCGCCAGCAGCACCGCTACCATCTGCTGGGGCTGGATACCAATAATCCACCGCTGCGCACCTCGCTGATCATCTGGTGCAGCCTGTTCTTTATCATCGGCATCGGCACCCAGATGGTACTGTCGCCGGAAATCGAGCGCCTGCTGTTAATTGTGGTGTTTCTGCCCAACGTGGTGATGGCGTGGAAGTTCGGCTGGCAGGGCGGCGTCCTTTCCGGCCTGCTGGGTAGCATGATGATCACCATCGCCCGCCAGGTTGGCGTTGGATTCAGCAACCTGGTGGAGCTGGAGATTTTTCTGGCCACCCAGGCGCTGCTCGGCATCGGGCTGGGCATTGCCATCAGCCGCCAGCAGCACCTGGCGCAAAACCTGCACCACTATCGCCAGCGGCTGGAGGCGGAGCTGGCGGCCCGGCGGGCGCTGGCCGAAAAGCTGATCCATACCGAAGAGGATACGCGCAAAAGCCTGGCGCGCGAGCTGCACGACGAAATCGGCCAGAATATTACCGCCATTCAGATCCAGTCGCAGCTGGTGAAGCGGGCGCGCGATCCGGCGCAAACCCAGGCCGCCGCCAGCCAGATTAACGATCTCGCCCGGCGTATTCACCACTCCACCCGCCAGCTGCTGCGCCAGCTACGCCCGCCGGCCCTCGATGAGCTGTCGTTTAAAGAGGCGCTGCACCATTTGCTCAATGAGTTTGCCTTTGCCGAGCGCGGTATCCGCTGTCGCTTTGACTACCGGCTCATCGCCACGCCGGAGAGCGAAACGGTGCGCTTCACCCTCTATCGGCTGCTGCAGGAACTGCTTAATAACGTCTGTAAGCACGCCGACGCCAGCGAGGTCGCCATTGCCCTGTATCAGCAGGGGACGCTGCTGCGCCTGGAGGTGAAGGACAACGGTATCGGCATCAGCCCCGACAAAATGGCCGGCTTCGGCATTCAGGGCATGCGTGAGCGGGTCAGCGCCCTGGGCGGAGAGCTGACTCTGGAGTCGCAGCGCGGCACACGCGTAATTGTTAACTTGCCCACAAATTTGCAACAAACAGCCGGCTAACCAGGAAAAAGTCTTAGTCACTCCGGACTTTCTCTCATCCCCTTTCGATTTCACTTTCATATAGTCAGCAAAACGGAGACGGCTATGCGCTCAGCAACCGACATTAATCAACGTTACAGGACGCTGCGTCCGCAGCTGCTGATGTACATGGTCATCGGGTATGCGGCGTTTTACCTGACGCGCAAAAGCGTCAACTACGTATTGCCGGCGCTGCAAACGGATCTGGGCCTGGATAAAGGCGATATCGGCCTGCTGGGGTCGCTATTTTACCTGACCTACGGCCTGTCGAAGTTTACCGCCGGGCTGTGGCACGACAGCCACGGGCAGCGCTGGTTTATGGGCGCGGGCCTGTTCGCCACCGGTCTGCTGAACGTGGTGTTCGCCTTCGGCGAGTCGCTGACGCTACTGCTGGCGGTCTGGACGCTGAACGGATTTTTTCAGGGCTGGGGCTGGCCTCCCTGCGCCCGCCTGCTGACCCACTGGTACTCGCGCAACGAACGCGGCTTCTGGTGGGGCTGCTGGAATATGTCGATCAACATCGGCGGGGCGATTATCCCGCTGATTAGCGCCTTTGCCGCCCACTGGTGGGGCTGGCAGGCGGCGATGCTGGCACCGGGGATGATCAGCATGGCATCAGGCATCTGGTTAACGCTGCACCTGAAAGGAACGCCCCGCGAAGAGGGATTGCCGTCGGTGGGCGCCTGGCGTAACGACCCGCTGGAGCTGCGCCAGGAGCGGCAAAGCCCGCCGATGGGGCTGTGGCAGATGCTGCGCACCACGATGCTGAAGAACCCGATGATCTGGCTGCTGGGCGTCTCTTATGTGCTGGTCTACCTGATCCGCATCGCGCTCAACGACTGGGGCAACATCTGGCTGACGGAGAGCCACGGCGTCAATCTGCTCAGCGCCAACGCCACGGTGATGCTGTTTGAAGCGGGCGGCCTGCTCGGCGCGCTGTTCGCCGGATGGGGCTCGGATCTGCTGTTCAGCGGCCAGCGGGCTCCGATGATTTTACTGTTCACGCTGGGGCTGATGGTCTCCGTCGCCGCGCTCTGGCTGGCGCCGGTACACCACTACGCGCTGCTGGCGGTGTGTTTCTTTACGGTGGGCTTCTTCGTTTTTGGCCCGCAAATGCTGATTGGCCTCGCGGCGGTGGAGTGCGGACACAAAGCGGCGGCGGGGTCAATCAGCGGATTTCTCGGCCTGTTCGCCTATCTGGGGGCAGCGCTGGCGGGCTGGCCTCTGTCGCTGGTCATTGAACGCTACGGCTGGTCGGGGATGTTCAGTTTACTCTCGGTCGCCGCAGTTCTGATGGGTTTATTGCTGATGCCGCTGCTGATGGCGAGCATTACTACCTCTGCTGCTCAAAGGATAAAATAATGAAAAAAACGCTGGTCACTACCCTGATTGCTTCCGGCATTGCGCTGGCGACGTTAAGCGGCGCGGCGCACGCCAAAGGTCGTCTGGTGGTCTATTGCAGCGCCACCAACGAAATGTGTGAGGCGGAAACTAAAGCCTTCGGCGAAAAATATGACGTAAAAACCTCGTTTATTCGCAACGGCTCCGGCAGCACGCTGGCGAAGGTCGATGCCGAGAAGAAAAACCCGCAGGCGGATGTCTGGTACGGCGGCACCCTCGACCCGCAGTCCCAGGCCGGCGAAATGGGCCTGCTGCAGCCCTATAAATCGCCGAATCTTACGCAGGTGATGGAGCAGTTCCGCGATCCGGCGAAGCTGAAAGGCAACTACTCCTCGGCGGTGTACGTCGGCATTCTCGGCTTCGGCGTGAACACCCAGCGCCTGAAAGAGAAAAACCTGCCGGTGCCAAAATGCTGGAAGGATCTGACCAAACCGGAATATAAAGGCGAAATCCAGATTGCCGACCCGCAGAGCTCCGGCACCGCCTACACCGCGCTGGCGACCTTCGCCCAGCTGTGGGGAGACGATCAGGCTTTCGATTTTCTCAAACAGCTCAACGCTAACGTCTCCCAGTACACGAAATCCGGTATCGCCCCGGCGCGCAACGCCGCCCGCGGTGAAACGGCCATCGGCATCGGCTTCCTGCACGACTATTCGCTGGAAAAAGAACAGGGCGCGCCGCTGGAGCTGATCTCGCCGTGCGAAGGCACCGGCTACGAAATTGGCGGCGTGAGCATTCTGAAGGGCGCGCGCAACCTCGACAACGCCAAACTTTTCGTCGACTGGGTGCTGTCGAAAGAGGCCCAGGAGCTGGCGTGGAAGAAAGGCAAGTCCTATCAGATCCTGACCAACACCAGCGCCGAAACTTCGCCGAACTCGCTGAAGCTCGACGACCTGAAGCTTATCAACTACGACATGGATAAATACGGCTCAACGGACGTGCGTAAAGCGCTCATCAATAAATGGGTTAGCGAAGTGAAGATGGGTAAATAAGCCCGCACTGCGTTCATTTGCCGGGTAGCGGCATCCACGCCCTACCCGGCCTACGACACCGGAAAACTTATGTCACACACACTTGCACTCCATCCCGTGAAAAAGCGGGATGCGATATTCCTTTGGGTTTTATTCGGCTGGCTGGCGTTCGCCCTGCTGCCGAGCTGGAGCCTGGATTACGGTCTGCTGGAGTCCACGCGCGATGAAATTCTCGCGGCCTACGGCTGGTCACAGTTCAATATCAGCTGGCTGTGGTATCTCCTGCCGAGCCTGCTGCTGATTCGTCCGTGGCAGGAAGCCAGCCGGGAGCAGCGCAGCCGCCACTACCTCGACGCCGGCTGGGCGCTCCTCTGTATGGCGTTTATCGTCGTCAGCGCCACCGTGGAAGGCCGCGGGTTAGGCTACGCCACCCTCGTGCTGTTTGTCGCGCTGGGCGCCATCATGACCCTGGCGCTCACCCGCCTGGAATGGCTGGGCGGCGACCGCTTTGTGATTGGTTCGCTGGTCACCATCGTGGCGTTAATCGGCGTCTTTATCGTCTGGCCGAGCATCGCCATTTTCATCCCGATGTTCACCAACGATGCCGGCGAGTTTGCCCCGCTGGCGTTTATGGCCGTGCTGTCGCAGGCGCATATTGTCCAGGTGATCCTCAACTCCATCGCCCTGTCGATTGCGGTAGGCATCGGCTGCACCTTCTTTGGCCTGGTGCTGGCGATTTACACCACCCGCATCGCCCAGCGCAGCGCGATTATTGGCCGCATTTTCTCGATTCTGCCGATCGTCACCCCGCCGTTTGTCGTCGGCCTCGGCGTTACCCTGATGATGGGCCGTTCCGGCTACGTCACCGAGCTGATGGTCGACTGGTTCGGCTTAACCAACACCAACTGGCTGTACGGGTTTACCGGCATCTGGCTGGCGCAGGTGCTGGCGTTCACTCCGATGGCGTTTATGATCCTCGACGGCGCGATTAAAACCATTCATCCGTCGCTGGAGGAGGCGTCGTACACCCTGCGCGCCAGCCGCTGGCAGACCTTTAACGGCGTCTTCGTCCCGCTGCTGAAACCGGCGCTGGCGAACGCGTTTTTAATTGTCATCGTCCAGTCGCTGGCCGACTTCAGCAACCCGCTGGTGCTCGGCGGCAACTTCGACGTGCTGGCGACGCAAATCTACTTCTATATCACCGGTTCGCAGCTCGATTATCAGGCCGCCAGTACCCTGGGCGCGTTCCTGCTGCTGTTCTCGCTGCTGGTGTTCTGCATTCAGTATATGTGGATCGGCAAGCGCTCGTACGTCACGGTTTCCGGTAAGTCCTATCGCGGCGACGTGCAGCCGCTGCCGGTGACCCTGGTGTGGAGCGTGATCGCCATTCTGGCGGTGTGGATCGCCTTCAACGCCCTGCTCTACGGCAGCATTTTCTACGGCAGCTTTACCGTTAACTGGGGCGTGGACTACACCCTGACGCTGGATAACTTTATCAAGCTGTTCGGCCAGGGGATGAGCGACGGCGCCTGGCCTTCGCTGCTCGATACCCTGCTCTACGCCGGGATCGCCGCGCCGATCACCGCCGCCTTCGGCCTGCTGATCGCCTGGATCGTGGTGCGTCAGCAGTTTAAAGGCAAAAAGACCATCGAGTTCACCACCATGCTGTGCTTCGCGGTACCGGGCACCGTGGCAGGCGTCTCCTATATTCTCGCCTTTAACAGCGCGCCGGTGTACCTCACCGGAACGGCGGCGATTGTGATTATCTCGATGGTGATGCGTAACGTGCCGGTGGGCATCCGGGCGGGCATTGCCGGTTTAGGCCAGATCGACAAATCGCTGGACGAAGCGTCGCTCAGCCTGCGCGCGGGTTCCCTGCGCACCATTACGCATATCTTGCTGCCGCTGCTGCGCCCGGCGATCCTCTCGGCGCTGATCTACAGCTTTGTGCGCGCCATTACCACCGTCAGCGCCATTGTGTTCCTCGTGACGCCGGACACCCGCGTCGCTACCGCCTATATCCTCAACCGGGTGGAAGACGGCGAATACGGCGTGGCGATCGCCTACGGATCGATTCTGATCGTAGTGATGCTGGCGATTATTTTTATCTTTGACTGGCTGATCGGGGAAGCGCGTATCTCCCGGTCAAAAGCCAAAAACCAGGCGTAATGGAGCGCACTATGAGTCAGAAAAATTTTGTTGAACTGCGCAACGTCACCAAGCGATTCGGCAGCAACACGGTTATCGACAATATCAATCTCACCATCCCGCAGGGGCAAATGGTGACCCTGCTCGGCCCTTCCGGCTGCGGTAAGACCACCATTCTGCGCCTGGTCGCCGGGCTGGAAAAACCGAGCGAAGGGCAGATTTTCATCGATGGCGAAGACGTGACCCATCGCTCCATTCAGCAGCGCGACATCTGTATGGTGTTTCAGTCTTACGCCCTGTTTCCGCATATGTCGCTGGGGGACAACGTCGGCTACGGTCTGAAGATGCTCGGCGCGTCGCGCAGCGATGTGAAAGCGCGGGTGAAGGAGGCGCTGGCGATGGTGGATCTGGAGGGCTTCGAAGACCGCTATGTCGATCAGATCTCCGGCGGCCAGCAGCAGCGCGTAGCGCTGGCGCGCGCCCTGATCCTCAAGCCAAAGGTGCTGCTGTTTGATGAGCCCTTAAGCAACCTCGACGCCAACCTGCGGCGCAGCATGCGCGATAAGATCCGCGAACTGCAAAAGCAGTTTGATATCACCTCGCTGTACGTGACCCACGATCAGAGTGAAGCCTTTGCGGTTTCCGATACCGTGCTGGTGATGAATAAGGGGCATATCATGCAGATCGGCTCGCCGCAGGATCTTTACCGCCAGCCCGCGTCGCGCTTTATGGCGAGCTTTATGGGCGATGCCAACCTGTTCCCGGCCGCCTTCAGCGAGGGGTTCGTCGATATTTATGGCTATCGGCTGCCGAGGCCGCCGCATTTTGCCGCCCACGGCGAGGGCAGCGTCGGCGTCCGCCCGGAGGCGATCACCCTGAGCGATCGCGGCGAGGAGAGCCAGCGCTGCACGATCCGTCACGTGGCCTATATGGGGCCGCAGTACGAGGTGACGGTAGAGTGGCACAGGCAGGAAATTTTGCTGCAGGTGAACGCGACGCGGCTGCAGCCGGACGTCGGCGAGCATTACTATCTCGAAATCCACCCGTACGGGATGTTTGTGTTAGCGGATGCCGGATGATTGATGCCGGGTAGCGCTTACGCTTACCCGGCCTACGATTCGTGCACGTTGTCCGCCGGGTAAGGCATCAGCCGCCACCCGGCGCAAACTCAACGCCGGGCGTTCAGTTCGGCAATATCCTTCGGCGTCGTGCGGCAGCAGCCGCCAATCAGCTTTGCCCCCGCCGCCAGCCACTGGGGTAAATATCCCGCCAGCGTTGCACAGGCTTCGCCGTGGTGATGCCAGGTCTTGGACACCGGGTCATAGTGCTCCCCTGAATTAGGATAAACCACCAGCGGCAGCGCCGTCAGGCTATGCAGATGCGCCAGCGCGGCGGTGGTGTTCTCCAGCGCGATACAGTTAATGCCCAGCGCCACCACCTGCGGATAGTTTGCCAGCACACCAACCACTTCCCGCAGCGGCGTGCCGTCGCTGAGATGCTGCGCATCGCGCAGGGTAAACGAGAACCACGCCCGCGCGCGCGGATAGGCGGTCAGCAGCTCCGCCAGCGCCTTCATCTCGGCGAAATTCGGCATCGTTTCGCAGGCCAGCAGATCGGCCCCGGCGTCGAGCAGCGCTTCCACGCGCGGACGATGAAACGCCTGAAATTCCTCACGGCTGCGGACATAATCGCCGCGATACTCCGAACCGTCCGCCAGGAAGGCGCCGTACGGCCCGACCGAACCGGCAACCAGCAGCGCCCCCGCCTGCGGGTTTTCCGCCAGATACGCCTCCCGCGCCTTGCGGGCCAGCTCAACGCTTTTGCCGATCAGCGCTTTCGACTGCGCTTCATCGAGGCCGCGGGCGGCAAAGCCCGCCGGCGTCGCCTGATAGCTGGCGGTGATCGCCACCTGCGCGCCGGCGCGGAAATAGTCGAGGTGAACTTCGCGGATAAGCTCCGGGTTGTCGACCAGCACTTTCGCCGACCACAGGCTGTCGGCAAGATTGCAGCCGCGCGCTTCCAGCTCCGTCGCCATCGCGCCGTCCAGCAGGATAAAGGGCTTTGCGTCAAGGAGGGCGGTTAACGGATTATTCTGCGACATGTTGAGGCTCCTGGGTGAGTTTCCGTGAACGAGTCAGATAATACGCACCATAACACAGTGCCACGAACGGGATCCCGCACCACAGCGCAATCCTCTGACTCGGGTCAAACGCCAGACCCACGCAGGCCACCAGGCAAAGCACAAATCCCAGCGCCGGCACCAGCGGATACCACGGCGCGCGGTAGTGCAGTTCGCTTAGCGCCTTCCCCTGCTGCAGATGGCGACGGCGGAACATAAAGTGCGAAGCGCAGATGCTCAGCCATACCGCCACCACCGCGAAGCCGGAAATCGCCGACAGCGCGACAAACACCGTATCCGGGGCCACGACGCTGGAGAAGAGCGCCAGCACGCCGCCAAGCATGCTGACCGAAATCGCCGTCAGCGGCACGCCGTTCTTGGTTAATTTAGTAAAACAGGCCGGCAGCGTTTTTTCATTGGAGAGCGACCACAGCATCCGCCCGGAGGCGTAGAGGCCAGAGTTGGCCGCCGATAGAATCGCCGTCAGGATCACAAAGTTAAAGATATCCGCCGCGTAAGGGATCCCCACCTTTTCGAACACCAGCACAAACGGGCTTTTTTCGACTCCCGCCTGCTGCATCGGGATCAGCGCCGCCAGCACGAAGACGGTGCCGATAAAAAAGATAATCAGCCGGGCGATGGTGGTGCGAATGGCCACCGGAATGACTTTGTGCGGATTCTCCGTTTCCCCCGCCGCGATGCCGATAAGTTCGGTGCCGGAGAAAGCGAAGTTAACCGCCACCATGGTCATCAGGATCGGCAGACCGCCGTGCGGGAACCAGCCTTCGGCGGTGATATTGCGCAGCCCCGGCGCCGGGGAGCCATCCTGCATCGGAATGATGCCGAAGATCGCCGCCCCGCCGAGAATAATAAAGGCAATAATGGTGACCACCTTCACCAGCGAGAACCAGAATTCACCTTCGGCAAAGAAGCGGGTGGAGATAACGTTGAGGGCGAAAATCACCGCGCAGAACACCACGCACCAGACCCATACCGGCACCTGCGGGAACCAGTACTGCATGCAGAATCCGGCGGCGGTGAAGCTTGAGCCAAGCGCGACGGTCCAGGTTAGCCAGTAGAGCCAGGCGACGGTGTACCCGGTCGCCGGGCCGAGATAGCGGGCGGCGTAGACGTGAAACGCCCCGGTTTCCGGCATCGCCACCGACAGTTCGCCCAGACACTGCATCACCAGCCAGACCACCAGCGCGCCAATCAGATAGGCCAGCAGCGTACCCGCCGCTCCGGTGGTGGAGATGATATAGCCGGTATTAAAAAATAGCCCTGTGCCAATAACGCCACCCAGCGACAGCATAATCAGGTGGCGGGTCTTCATGGTGCGCTTAAGCTGCCCACCTTGTTGTTGTGTTGTTTGCATTTGACCTCATGGGCGTATAGACATCTAAACATCCAGATAAGAGATTCCTTATACCCCGCCTATCGCCAAATTGCAAAGCGGCCTGGCGCGATGGCGCAAAAAAGACGCTGGCGCCCTCATGCACCAGTAACGCCACATTTGCGGGCAGCTGCACCACCGCGACTCTCCCGCCGGGCGCGGTCTGCACCTTTTTTGATCCTCGTTGGCGTAAACCGCCGCGTTTATCGGTGGTATGCCCTGGCATTCTCTTTGCAACCCTCCCGATATCTTTATCTGGCGAGGCAACGAACATGACAGAGCAAACCACAACGCTAAAAAGAACGCTCGGCAGTTTCCGCTTATGGGGGATCGCCGTTGGGCTGGTTATTTCCGGAGAGTATTTTGGCTGGAGCTACGGCTGGTCCCAGGCCGGGACGCTGGGCTTTATGATCGTCGCGCTGGCCATCGCCGCGATGTACTGCGCCTTTATTTTTAGCTTTACCGAGCTGACCACCGCCATTCCGCATGCGGGCGGGCCTTTTGCCTACGCCTACCGCGCCTTTGGCCCGACCGGCGGGTTTATCGCCGGCTTCGCGACCCTGATTGAATTCGTCTTCGCCCCGCCCGCCATCGCCATGGCCATCGGCGCCTATCTTAACGTGCAGTTTCCGGCGCTCGACCCCAAATGGGTGGCCTGCGGCGCCTACATCATCTTTATGACGCTGAATATTCTCGGCGTGGGTATCGCCGCGACCTTTGAGCTGGTGGTGACGTTATTAGCGATTTTCGAACTGCTGGTGTTTATGGGCGTTGTCGCGCCGGGCTTCTCCTGGAGCCACTTTACTGCTAACGGCTGGGCGGGCGCGGAGAGCTTCAGCGGCCTGGCGCTGCCGGGGATGTTTGCCGCCATCCCGTTCGCTATCTGGTTCTTTCTGGCGATTGAAGGCGCATCGATGGCCGCCGAAGAGGCGAAGGATCCGCAGCGCACCATTCCCCGGGCGCTGGGCGGCGGCATCCTGACCCTGACCGTGCTGGCGATTGGCGTGATGATTTTTGCCGGCGGCGTGGGCGACTGGCGAACCCTGGCCAATATTAACGACCCGCTGCCGCAGGCGATGAAAATGGTGGTCGGCAACAGCAGCGGCTGGCTGCATATGCTGGTGTGGCTGGGGCTCTTCGGCCTGGTGGCCTCGTTCCACGGGATTATCATGGGCTACTCGCGGCAGATTTACTCGCTGGCGCGCGCGGGCTATCTCCCCGCCAGCCTGGCGACGCTGAACCGCCGCACCCGCACGCCGCATCTGGCGATCCTCGCCGGGGGCGTGGTGGGCATCGCCGCCATTTTCTCCGATTCGCTGATCACCATTAGCGGGATGCCGCTGACCGCCTGTATCGTCACGATGTCGGTATTTGGCGCTATTGTTATGTATATCACCTCGATGGCGGCGCTGTTTAAACTGCGCCGCAGCGAGCCGAAGCTGATTCGACCGTTCCGCGCGCCGCTCTATCCGTGGGCGCCGGCCTTCGCACTGGCCATGGCGGTACTCTGCCTGGTGGCGATGGTCTGGTACAACACGCTGCTGGCGCTGATTTTCGCCGCCATGATGCTCGGCGGCTACCTGTGGTTTCGCAAGACCGCAGCGGCCCGCCAGCGCGCGGCGGTGGATCCGCAGCTGCGTACGGTCTCCTGAGGAGGCGACACATGTATAAAACCACGCTATCGGGCCAGGTATGGCGCTTTGATAGTCTGAAAACCTTGATGGCGAAGGCCTCCCCTGCGCGTTCCGGCGACGCGCTGGCGGGCGTTATCGCCGGCTCCGCCGAAGAGCGGATGGCGGCAAAAATGGCGCTGGCGGAGGTTCCGCTCACGGAGATTCTCGATAATCCGCTGATTCCCTACGAGCAGGATGAGGTGACCCGGCTGATCCTCGATACCCACGACGCCCGGGGCTTCGCGGCGATTAGCCATCTTACGGTCGGCGATTTTCGCGACTGGCTGCTCGACGACGCCACCGATGAAGCGGCGCTGCGCCAGGTCGCCCGCGCGATAACCCCGGAGATGGCCGCCGCGGTCAGCAAGCTGATGCGCAATCAGGATCTGATCCTCGCCGCCAGCAAATGCCGGGTCGTCACCCGTTTTCGCAATACCATCGGCCTGCCGGGGCGCCTGAGCGTGCGCCTGCAGCCCAATCACCCGACCGATGATATGAAAGGCATCGCCGCCAGCATGCTCGACGGCCTGCTGTACGGCGCCGGGGACGCGGTGATCGGCATCAATCCGGCCAGCGACAGCCTGCCGGTGCTGGCGCAGCTGAACCATATGCTTGACGATATTATTCAGCGCTTCGCCATCCCCACCCAGTCGTGCATTTTGACCCACGTCACCAACACCCTGCAGCTGATTGAGCGCGGCGCGCCGGTGGATCTGGTGTTCCAGTCGGTGGCCGGTACCGAAGCCGCCAACAGCGGTTTCGGCATTAATCTGGCGCTGCTGCAGGAAGCGCGGGAAGCGGCGCTTAGCCTGAACCGCGGCACGCTGGGCAACAACGTGATGTATTTTGAAACCGGCCAGGGCAGCTGTCTTTCCGCCAACGCCCACCACGGCGTTGATCAGCAGACCTGCGAAGCCCGGGCCTATGCCGTCGCCCGCCATTTTGAGCCGCTGCTGGTCAATACGGTGGTGGGCTTTATCGGCCCGGAGTATCTGTACGATGGTAAGCAGATTATCCGCGCCGGGCTGGAAGATCACTTCTGCGGCAAGCTGATGGGGCTGCCCATCGGCTGCGACGTTTGCTACACCAATCACGCCGAAGCGGATCAGGACGATATGGATACCCTGCTGACGCTGCTCTGCGCGGCCGGGCTGACCTTTTTGATCGGCGTTCCGGGGGCTGACGATATTATGCTCAACTACCAAAGCACCTCGTTCCACGATGCCCTTTACGCCCGCCGACTGCTGGGTTTACAGCATGCGCCTGAGTTCGCCGACTGGCTGACGAAGATGCAAATTATTGACCGTCACGGCGCGCTGCGTCTGACCGATGCCCGCCATCCGCTGCTTTCCGTCCTGCCGCAAGGAGAACCGGTATGAATCCTCCCGACGCCTGGAACCCGCTGCGTGAGTTTACCGATGCGCGGATTGCGCTGGGGCGCAGCGGCGCCAGCCTGCCGACCCGCGAAGTGCTGAATTTCGGCCTCGCCCACGCCCGGGCGCGCGATGCCATTCACCAGCCTTTCGCCAGCGACCAGTTAGTCCAGCCGCTGGCGGAGCTGGGGCTGTCGACGCTGACCGTCCGCAGCGCCGCCAGCGATCGCCATGTCTATCTGAATCGCCCGGATCTGGGGCGACAGCTGAACGAAGAGAGCCGCGCCGACCTCGCCGCCAGCGGCGCGCGCCCCGCCGACCTGCTGCTGGTGATTGGCGACGGGCTGTCGTCGTACGCCGTGCAGCGCCAGGCGGTGCCGCTGATTCGCGCCCTGCTGCCCTATCTGAAAACCCTCGGCCTGAGCCTGGCCCCGGTGGTACTGGCGCACCAGTCGCGGGTCGCGCTGGGCGATGATATAGGCGAAACGCTGAAGGCCAGAGCGGTGGCGATATTGATTGGCGAAAGGCCCGGGCTCTCCTCGCCGGATAGCCTCGGGGTGTATTTAACCTGGCAGCCGCATCGTCAGCGGCTGGAGTCGGAGCGCAACTGTATTTCTAATATCCGTCCGGAAGGACTGAGCTTTGATGCCGCCGCATTTAAACTGGCCTGGCTACTCGAGCAGGCCTTTTTGCGGCGGCTTACCGGAGTGCGCCTGAAAGACGAAAGCGATAATCCGGCGCTGCATGGAAAAATAAAACCGTTGAGCCAGTTAAAATAATAAGTCACGAAGGCAGCAGAATAGATTTTTAATATTATCTGGCGCACCTGAATATTATATTCGGGTGCGCGCTAAAATTGCGGGTTTTCCAGGCCGGGTAAGGCGTCAGCCGCCACCTGGCAAAATGCGTTAACCGTACCAAAAACAGTATTTACATCAGCCTTATGCCCTCTCCTGGAGGTAATAAGAATATTGCATGAGTAAAAACGAAACGGACGTTGTAAGGTAAATCCGCATACCAAATATATCTCGTTATCTATTCAACATAACAGCCAATAATTCGCCGGATACGTTGGCGAATTATGTCTCAATGTTATGCAGTCATTGATGGTTAAAGATAAATAATCGACCGACGGTGAGGTAACAATGAACAAGTTTTCCGGGAAAGCGTCTTTAATGGCCACGCTGGTTGCCGCGTGGGTCGGTGCCAGCAGCGCGCAGGCGGCTGAAATTAAAATCGGCGTGGTCTTACCGCTGAGCGGCGCGCTGAGCGGCTACGGTCAGCCTTCGCAAAAAGGGCTGGATATTATCCAGAGCATTACGCCGACGTTAAAAAACGGCGACACCGTGAAGCTTATCGTGATCGACGATAAGAGCGATAAGGTCGAAGCCGCTAACGCCATGCAGCGCCTGGTTTCCAGCGATAAAGTCGATGCGGTGATCGGCGAAGTCACCTCCTCCAATACCCTGGCGATGACCAAAATCGCCGACGACAGCAAAACGCCGCTGGTCTCCTCAACCGCGACCAACGACCGCGTTACCCGCAACCACCCTTACGTCAGCCGGGTCTGCTTCTCCGACAGCTTCCAGGGCGTGGTCGGCGCTAACCTCGCCTCGCGCGATCTGAAAGCCAAAACCGCCGCCATCGTCTTCGACAGCAGCAACGACTACTCCGTCGGCCTGGCGAAGGCCTTTCGCACGCAGTTCCTGAAAAACGGCGGCACCATTCCTATCGAAGTTCAGGCTCCCGGCGGCAGCAAAGACTTTAAGGCCCAGCTGGCCAGCGTGAAGGCGAAGAACGTCGACATGATCTATATGCCGATCTACTACACCGAAGGGGCGCTGATCGCCGTACAGGCGAAGCAGCTGGGGCTGAGCAAGCCGGTGGTCGGCGGCGACGGGCTGGCGGCGGATCAGGTCTTTTTTGACGTCGGCAAAGACGCGGTCAACGGCTATATGACCACCGACTACTACTCGCCGAACGCCAAAGAGCAAACGCCGGCGGGCGAGGTGTTTATCAAAGCCTGGGAAGCCAAATACCAGCAGCCGACCCACACCTGGGGCGCGATGGCTGCGGACGCCTATAACGTCATTATCAACGCCATGAACCAGTGCAGCGACCCGCACGACCGGGTTTGCGTTAACGAAAAAATTCGCGCCACTAAGGACTTCCAGGGCGTAACCGGCACGCTGACGTTACAAAACGGCGACGCTATCCGCAGCGCGGTCATCAACGAAGTGAAGGATGGCAAGCTGGCGTTTCGTACCGTGGTTAATCCTTAAGGTTTTATAAGGGATATCAGATGGATGGTGCCATTTTTCTCCAGCAAGTGGTCAATGGAATGAGCCTTGGGGGCATGTACGCCCTGATTGCCATCGGTTATACGATGGTTTATGGGGTGCTGCGCCTGATCAACTTCGCCCATGCGGACGTAATGATGGTCGGGGCGTTTACCACCCTGTTTTTGTTTTCTTCCATTGGGCTACCCTTCGGGGTAGCCGTTTTCCTGACCCTCGCGCTGTGCGGCCTGTTCGGCATGCTGATCGACCGGGTGGCCTATCGCCCGCTGCGTCAGGCATCAAAAATCTCCATGCTGATCACCGCCATCGGCGTCAGCTTCTTCCTCGAAAACCTGTTCAACGTGCTGTTTGGCGGCAGCTCGCGCTTCTTTTCCGCACCGGAATTTTTCAACAACACCCGCGCCTTTGGTGACGTGATTATCACCAACGTGGCGTGGATCGTGCCGCTGATCACCGTCCTGCTGCTGCTGGCGATCCTCTGGCTGCTGTACCGCACCCGCTACGGGATGGCGATCCGCGCGGTGGCCTTCGACGTTAATACCGTGCGCCTGATGGGCATCGACGCCAACCGCATTATCTCGCTGGTGTTCGCCCTCGGCAGCAGCCTCGCGGCGCTGGGCGGGGTTTTCTACTCCATCAGCTACCCGACCATCGACCCGCTGATGGGCGTGCTGATCGGCCTGAAGGCCTTCGCCGCCGCGGTGCTCGGCGGAATCGGCAGCGTCACCGGCGCGGTGCTCGGCGGCTTTATTCTCGGCTTTACCGAGGTGGTGGCGGTCGCTCTGTTTCCCGAGCTGGGCGGTTACAAAGACGCCTTTGCCTTTATGTTCTTGATTCTGGTCCTCTTGTTCCGCCCGGTTGGCATTATGGGCGATGAACGTCTGGAAAGGAGCCGTTTCTGATGCTCAACGCTACGACTACCGCCGGGGCGCAGCTGCGCAACCTGGTCATTATTGCTCTCTGCGTCGCGCTGCTGGCCGGGATCAACGTCGTCTTCAACGACTACATTATTCGCGTCATCAGCACCATTTTCGTCTTTATGATCCTCGCGGTCAGCTATAACCTGATCAACGGCGTGACCGGCCAGCTGTCGCTGGAGCCCAACGGCTTTGTGGCGGTCGGTGCTTACGTCACCGCCCTGCTGATCCTCCCCAGCGACAGCAAGCTGGATATGTTTGAGATGGCCGCCCCCAGCCCGTGGATCCTCGTGCTGCACGCCGGGTTCCTGCCCGCGCTGCTCATTAGCGGCCTGTGCGCGGCGGCGCTGGCGGTTTGCCTTGCCCTGCCGGTCTTCCGCGTGCGCGGCGACTACCTGGCGATTGTGACCCTCGGCTTCGGCTTTATCATTAAAATCCTCGCTATCAACAATCCGCAGATCACCAACGGCGCGATTGGCCTCAACGATATTCCGCAGCAGCCGCATCTCCTGTTCTGGTGCGGGCTGTTCGCCCTGCTGGCGACCGGGATGATTTTGCAGCTGGTGTGGTCGAAGTACGGGCGAATGATGAAAGCGGTGCGCGACGACGAAGACGCCGCTATCGCCATGGGCGTGAACACGTTTCGCATTAAAACCTACGCCTTCGCCACCAGCGCCTTCTTCGAAGGGATCGGCGGCGGCCTGCTGGCCTCGCTGCTGACCACCATCTCGCCGGGTCTGTTCGACTTTATGCTCACCTTCCAGCTGCTGATTATTATCGTGCTCGGCGGCCTGGGCAGCACCACCGGCGCGCTGCTCGGCACCGTACTGGTGGTCGGCAGCGGCGAGTGGCTGCGCTTTCTCGACCAGCCGCTCCAGTTCTTCGGTCACGATCTCGGCGCGTATCCGGGCCTGCGGATGGTGGTGTTCTCGCTGCTGCTGCTGATCATCATGCTGTTCGCCCGCGAAGGTCTGCTGGGCAAAAAAGAGATTTGGCAAGTGGGCAAAAGGGGCCGCGGCTATGGCGCAAAATAAGGTCATTTTACAGGTGCAGGACGTGACCATGCAGTTCGGCGGCCTGCGGGCCATCGACAGCGTCAGTTTCCACGTCGACGAAGCGGAAATTTTTGGCCTGATTGGCCCCAACGGCGCGGGCAAAACCACGATGTTCAACGTCATCACCGCCAACTATAAGCCGACCAGCGGCAGCGTGACCCTGGCGGGAAAGTCGCTGAAGGGGCTGAAGCCGAACCGGGTGGTCAACGCCGGGATTGCCCGCACCTTTCAGAATATCCGCCTGTTCAACTCGATGACGGTATTAGAAAACGTGATGGTCGGCCTCGACAGC
This sequence comes from Klebsiella sp. CN_Kp106, assembly GCF_040064575.1. NCBI lineage: Bacteria > Pseudomonadati > Pseudomonadota > Gammaproteobacteria > Enterobacterales > Enterobacteriaceae > Klebsiella > Klebsiella sp. CN_Kp106. Next base: position 390,969 of record NZ_JBEAIG010000001.1, read on the forward strand.
GCCAGCCGCTATTCGCTGCTGGAAGCGGCGCTGCATATTGGCCGCTACTTCCCCGCCGAGCGGGCGGCAAAGGCCAAAGCGATGGCGATTCTGGACGATATCGGTATCGCCCATTTCGCCGACGTGCAGGCCACCAACCTCAGCTACGGCAACCAGCGCAAGGTGGAGATCGCCCGCGCGCTGGCGACGTCGCCAAAATTGCTGCTGCTCGACGAGCCCGCCGCCGGGATGAACCCGAAAGAGACGGAGGATCTGGCGGATCTGATCTTCCGCATGCGTAACGACTATCAGCTCAGCGTACTGCTGATCGAGCACGATATGCCGTTCGTCAACAAGCTGTGCGAGCGGGTGATGGTGCTGGAGTACGGCAAACCGCTGTTTAGCGGCCTGATGTCCGAAGCCATTCAGGATCCGGACGTGATTTCCGCCTACCTGGGGGACGTTCGTTATGCTTAGCGCGCGCGAGTTAAAAGTGTTTTACGGCGTGATTCAGGGGCTGAAAGGGGTGGACATTGATATTCACGATCGGGAGATTGTGACTCTTATCGGCAGCAACGGTGCCGGGAAAACCTCCACCCTCAACGGGATCGTCAACCTGGTGCGTTCCACGGGGCGGGTCAATTTTCTCAACGAGGATATTTCCCGCAGCCAGACGCATCAGATTGTGCGTAAGGGGCTGGCGCTGGTGCCAGAAGGACGGCGCATCTTTACCAACCTGACCATCGAAGAAAATCTGCGCATGGGGGCCTACAACAATCTCGCCGGCTTTACCCGCCTGCGCGATCGCATGTACAGCCTGTTTCCCCGGCTGAAAGAGCGGCGCGGCCAGATGGCGGGAACCATGAGCGGCGGCGAGCAGCAGATGCTGGCGATCGCCAGAGCGTTGATGAGCGAGCCGGTACTGCTGATGCTCGATGAGCCAAGCCTCGGCCTGGCGCCGAAAATTGTCGGGGAGCTGTTTGCGACGATTAAGCAGCTGCGGGAAGAGAATATTACCGTGCTGCTGGTAGAGCAGAACGCCACGGCGGCGTTGACCATCGCCGATCGCGCCTATGTGCTGGAGAATGGGAAGATTATGCTCTCTGGTCCGGCGCCGGAGGTGCTGGCGAATCCGGAAATCAAACGGATGTATCTGGGGGGGTAAAGCTGTTCAGGGCTGCGGCTTCGCTTCCTGCGTCGCCGCAACCGCAAACAGCCTCGCGCTACACAAAGCACACCTCGTTCCAGTAGGCTTCACGCGTCCTGCGCCGCTCAGTATGTTTTATCATGGCGAAACCACCTTGTTTCAACGTTGCCGAGCTCAATTCCGTAGAGACTGGCGACCGGTAATATTGCCTCCATGATGCGTTGGGTATCCTGCTGACCGGCTTCACCGCCGGATCCAGATAAAGAAGCCAGCCAGCCCGTTATGCGTTGCCACAGCGCCACTTTCATTTTTCTCCTCCGTCGGGAAGCATTTTTGCCTGTGTCTATTTCAACCACAGTTGACGGCGGGCAGGAAATATCAATTCCGGATTTGTAATTCTGTGGGATGCATATTGGGGCCTTTCCCGGATTGCGACGTAAACGTCTTATCCGGGCTACACGACCCCAGACGACTGAGGCCCCGTAGCCCAGCCAAGCGCAGCGCAGGCTGGGAAGGACCCGCAGCGTTTGCCGAAGCCTGATTTGTAATTCTATGCGTAAGGGTTCCGTTCACTCGCAATCTGCAGAAAATGCCTCACCGCTACCCGTGAACGGGTAAAGGGGGGAGAAAACCGTCTCCCCCTTTACAATCCCCGCGGTCCCGCAAAGAAATCGGTGCTGCGCACTGCGCTCACCTCCCGGTCCTCAGCCTGCGGTCGGCTCAACTCGACATCGCTGTCTCGATTCGCCTCTGGCCGCCATCCCTGGCGGCCAGCCCTTGTCTTCCGACCTCCGGTTCGCCGATTTCAGCGGGCACCAGGGCATCGCTGCGAGTCTTGTGATTTCAGAAAGATACCAATAGCTGACGGAATGTCTCCCCAGTTTGGTGGCACAGAGCCGGGTAAACAATATCCACAACTTTGTTAAGTTCTTTTTCGTTATAGATAAGAACTTTTTCTTCTTTGCCGCCGACGGGCGATTTGTGGGAGCGTGATAAACACAAAACAAAACAGGGATTCAGGGGAATAACAATGCGCATTGCAAAAACAAAAATCGCGCTGGCGCTGGGCATGCTGGTGCTCGCCGCGCAGGCTCAGGCCGATCAACTAGCCGATATCAAAGCCGCCGGCGTGGTCAAAGTCGCCACCTTCGACGCCAACCCGCCGTTCGGCTCGGTAGACCCGAAAACGCATAAAATCGTCGGCTACGACGTGGACTTCGCCGAAGCGCTGGCAAAATCGCTCGGCGTCAAGCTGGAGCTGGTCGCCACCAACCCGGCCAACCGCATTCCGCTGCTGCAATCCGGTAAGGCCGACCTGATCGTCGCCGATATCACCATCACCCCGGAACGCGCCCAGGTGATTGATTTCTCAACGCCTTACTTCGTGACCGGCCAGCAGTTCCTCGTCCCGGCAAAATCGCCGGATAAGCTCGATGATTACAGCAAAGCGCGCATCGGCGCGGTAAAAGGCACCACCGGCGAACAGGCGCTGCATCAGCGTTTCCCGCAGTCGCGCGTGCTCTCTTATGACGATATTCCGCTGGCGCTGACCGCCCTGCGCAACGGCAACGTGCAGGCCATCACCCAGGACAGCACCATCCTCGCCGGACTGCTGGCGGAAGCGCCGGACAAGGCAAACTTCAAAATCATCCCCGACCTGCTGAGCAAAGAAGAGATTGGCGTCGGCGTGAAGAAAGGCGAACCGGCCCTGCTGAAAGCGGTCAATGACGAGCTGGTCAAGCTGGAAAAAACCGGTGAAGCGGCCAAAATTTACGACGTCTGGTTTGGCCCGAGCACCAAAACCCCGCAGCCGCGCGCCTTTACTATCGAAGCGAAATAAGCAGAGAAAGATGATGTTATCGGCTCTATTTTCACGCTCCGCGGCATCGTCCGCGGATTTTTCGCATCTGCAGCGCGCCAGCATTGAGTTTCGCGATGTCGCCAAAAGCTACGGCGACCATCGGGTGCTGAACGGCGTAAATTTACAGGTTGAACCCGGCGAAGTAGTGGCGATCCTCGGCCCTTCGGGATCGGGCAAATCAACCCTGATCCGCCTGATCAATCAGCTGGAATCCCTTAGCGGCGGCGAGATTCTGATCGACGGCAAACCGACGCGCCAGCTTACCGGCAGCGCCCTGCGCCAGCTGCGCAGCCGGGTCGGCTTCGTTTTTCAGCAGTTTAATCTCTACGCCCACCTGACGGCGCAGGAGAATATTACCCTCGCGCTGGAACGCGTTCACGGCTGGAGCAAAAGCGCCGCCCGCGAGCGCTCGCTGGCGCTGCTCAGCCAGGTTGGCCTGGCGGATAAAGCCCGGCAGATGCCTGCCCAGCTCTCGGGCGGTCAGCAGCAGCGGGTGGCGATCGCCCGCGCCCTCGCCTCCTCGCCGCAGATCATTCTGTTCGATGAACCCACGTCGGCGCTGGACCCGGAGATGATCGGCGAAGTGCTGCAGGTCATGAAAACCCTCGCCCACAGCGGGATCACCATGGTGGTGGTGACCCACGAGATGCAGTTCGCCCGCGAGATTGCCGATCGGGTGGTGTTTATCGACGGCGGCGATATTCTCGAAGTCGCGCCGCCGGCCGAGTTTTTCGCCCGGCCGCAGCACGCCCGCACCCGCCGTTTCCTGCAGAAGGTGCTCGATCCGCTGCACCAGGAGAGTGAGGCGTGATCCCACATCTCGACTGGCATGGCGTGCTGAGCGGGCAGCCGCTGCAGTGGATCATCTCCGGTTTTCTCACCACCGTCTGGGTCAGCGTCGCGGGGATGATTCTGGCGACCGTGCTGGCCGTCCTGCTGCTGGCGCTGCGTCTCGGGGGCGGCAGGCCCGGCCGCTGGCTGGTGGCGGCCTGGGTTTCACTGTTCCGCAATACGCCGCTGCTGGTCCAGCTGCTGTTCTGGTATTTTGCCGCCTGGAATCTGCTGCCGCTGGGGGCGCGAGATTTTATCAACGACGACCACAGCTGGTCGATTCTGCCGGGCAACGTCTGGTGGCTGACGCCGGAGTTTCTCTGCTCAATGTGGGGACTCGGGGTCTTTACTTCGGCGTTTCTGATCGAAGAGATCGCCTCCGGGCTGCGCGCCGTTAGCCACGGCCAGCGGGAAGCGGCGCTGTCGCAGGGGTTTACGCCGTGGCAGGAGCTGCGCCACATTCTGCTGCCGCAGGGGCTGGCTAACGCCTGGCAGCCGATTATCGGCCAGTATCTGAACCTGATGAAGCTCTCCTCGCTGGCGAGCGGTATCGGCTTCGCCGAACTGACCTATCAGGTACGGCAAATCGAGAGCTACAACGCGCATGCGCTGGAGGCGTTTGCCGTCGGCACCGCGCTGTATCTGGCGCTTGGAGTGCTCATGGGCGTGGCGCTGACGCGTCTCGGTCCGGGAAGGGATCAGCAAAGGAGAGCCGGCTATGAACGCTAACCTGGCGGTTATCGTTGATAACCTCGATTATCTGCTGTGGGGACGGCTGGCGGACGGTATTCCCGGCGGCGTGGTGCTGACGCTGCTGATGGCAGTCGGCGCCGCCGCGCTGGCGCTGCCGGGGGGCGTGCTGCTGGCGGCCATCGCCTGGCGCTACGACGGGATCGTGCGGCGGTTGCTCTTCCTGTGGGCGGAGATTATTCGCGGCATCCCGCTGATCTTCGTCATTTTCTGGCTGTGGTATCTGCTCCCCATGCTCACCGGCAGCGACCTGCCGGGCGCGGTCACCGTCACGGTGGCGCTGGCGTGGTTTACCGCCGCGTCGGTGATGCACTCGGTGCTGGCGGGCCTGCAATCGCTGCCCCGCGGGCAGTACGAAGCGGCGCTGACCCAGGGTTTTGCCCCCGGACAGACGCTGCGCCTTATTCTGCTGCCGCAGGCTCTGCGCAACGTTCAGCCCTCGCTGGTAGGGATATTTATCGGGCTGCTCAAAGACACGTCGCTGGCGTTTATCGTCAACGTGCCGGAACTGACCACCGTCGCCGGGCAGGTCAATAACCGGGTGCAGATTTACCCGCTGGCGATATTTGTCTTTACCGGCGCGGTTTATTATCTGCTGTGCTGCGGCCTGAGCCTGCTGGCGAACCGCCGCTATGCCGGGCGTACGGTTTAGCGACGAAGCGCGAAAAAAGCTGCCCGGTTAGTTCACCGGGCAGTCTTTGGTCATTTTTATAAATTTATCGTTATAGATGATGTAATGGTTCCCCGGTTGGCGCAGCGAGGCCTGGCGAACAACGTCCCCGGGCCGTAAATACCATGCATCCCCTTCCTCTTCCGTCGTATCGCACCCGGGCTTGATCAGCAGCTTAAACCAGGTATTCCCGGTATTGCTGACGGTGCCCGCCGCCCGATCGTAGGCCCACTTGAACCGTATCTCGCGCGGGCGCACAACCAGAATCGTGTCCATCACCACCACCGGATCCATACTCACCTCGGTACCGCTTTTATTGCGCATCACGTAATTGCGGGTGGGTATTTCACGAAAGGAGACCCGGTAATAGCGCTCACGGTCATCTTTCGGGCCGTGGTAGTAAAACTTAAAATACTCGCTCTCCCCCGCCTGCAGGGTAAGCTGACGCGGGGCAAACAGCAGCTCGCCGTCCGCCGGGCGAGAACGCACCTCTTTGCCGCCGGGGCGGTCGATAGCGACAATAGAAACCCGATACAACCGGGCGCTTTTATTGTTATTAATCACCCGTTTAGACGCGAAGTTATCTTCCGCCGCCAGCGAGAAAGTTAAATTACCCACCGAGATGGCCTGCGCCGCGGTCGCGAAGCCGAGCGACAGCAGGCAGATAAGCATCCGCAGCAAATTAGTTAATGTTACGCCACGTCGCCTGAACATGAATTTCTCCTGAAGCACTCACTTCACCAAACCAGCCGTTATCTTCCACCGTGCGCAGCGATATCGGGTTATCCATCGGAATGGAAAACGTCACCGTCGTTTTGTCCATCTGCCCGACGTCGCCGGAAATATCCGTCCACGGCGTGGTTAACCACAGGGCGTCGGTCATATCGCGCCAGGTATCATCGCATCCGGCATCGTAGGTTTTGATGGTCCCGGTCTGGGTGGTAAACGCCAGCGTCGCCGGGAACGGTACTCTCGACGTGCCGTCGGGTGAACTAAAAATACAGTATGAACGTCCGCCGATCGCCTGCGTTGGCCCGGTCACTTTAATGAGCACTTCATCGGCGGCGGTTTTGCCGCTGGTGGTGACAATATAGCCAAAGTCCAGCGACGGCTCGCCGCTGCCCACGTAGCCTTCGCGCGTCGGCGCCGAAATGTACTCATCGGAAATAATGCTGATGCTGAAGTCGCGCGGTTTAATAATCAGGGTGTTGGAGGTCGAAAACTCGTACCAGCCTGACTCCGGCGAGGTGGTGTTATAGAAACGGAAATTAAACAGGTCTTTGGTGTTCACGTCGCTGATGCCCAGCGTGACCATCTGCTTAAAAAAGTTGCTCGAGAAAAATACGTAAACCGAGTCAGATGATTTCATCTCATTAAACGTATAGTACTGGGAGATGCCGCTCACCGGCTTCCATGAATTCCCATCCAGGCTGAACTGCATATCATAACTTCCGACCGCGGAAGCCAGCGCCGAGTTGCTGATTGCCGGAAAAATATGAATTGAGGTATTACTCAGGCCATTGTGCTGCAAATTATAGTTCACCATTTTGCAGCTCAGACCGGAACGGGAGCCGATAGTCTGGGTGCGGCAGTCGGCGTTCCCCTCGCCCAGCGTCGGGACCCCGTCGCTGTTGATAAAGACTTCCGCCAGCGCATGGGTGTTAATCAGCTTCAGGTTTGCCGCTTTAGTATGGGTGACTTTGCGCACGTACCAGTAACCTGAAGCCTGATCTTTACAGCGCGCGCCGCTGCTGGCGTCGTAGCTCACCGACGTCATGCAGGAGTTGATGGTCATCGAGAAGCTGCTGCCCACCGACATCTGCTGCAGATACTGGTAGAAAGCGTCGGACATCATGCCGTGCATCCACTTTTGTCCGCCGGGGGTCACCGTCGCGCCGTAGAAGCCGCTGGCATCGCTGGTTTGCGGCAGAATCAGGCTGGTGGCCATATCGCAGCCCGCATACCAGTTGATACAGCGCAGCCCCTGTAACGGATGAGATGCGGGAGAGTTATCCAGCCACATATCGAAGAACCAGTTGGCGTACAGACCGGTGTTATAGCCATTGTCGATATAGCCCAGGCTCTGCTGATAAATGGTGCCCGAGCCGTTATATTTCAGCCCGGTCCAGCGGTTAGCCCCGGTCATGCGCGGGTCCAGCCCGCCGCCCGGGGTGACAAAGAAGTTATCGTCCGAGTTGTTTTCCACGAAAACAAACTGCATAGTCGCCGCATCCGGCCAGGTGGTTTTGGTGACCGCGGCGTTGACCCGCGTCACGCACAGCGCCGCCGTGAACATCACTAAACATGCCAGCCATTTAGCTTTCATTACCTTCTCCTGTCTGCTGCGTGCGGGCATAGGTGGAGAGGCCGCTACAGACCACATCGCCCACCCACACCGCGCCGCGCGCCTGGCTCAGCTCCAGCGCCACTTCGCAGCTCTGGTTTTTACCGTAACTGAAATCGATGGTGGGATATTTTTTATCCACGTCCATCACAAACTCACCGTTCTCATCGGTGCGGGTACGACCGATATGGTTATTAATCCGCGCGTTAGCCAGCAGCGTGCCGTCTTCCGCGCGGATACGCCCGGAGACCGTCACCATCTGCTTCACTTCCGGCTCAATCACCGCCACGTTGCCCGGATAAAGGGTCAACTGGCTCTTACGCCCGGTCACGATATCGTAGCTATCGAGCGAGTTTTTACTGTTCTGCAGCTCCACTTCATAACGGCTGTACGGCGACAGCGGCAGGTAATTACGGTTGCCGGAGAGCTGCACAATGCGGCCGTTAACCTTGGCGCTAAGCTTGCCGTCATCCTCAAGGCCGGTTTTGAAAATCACCCCGGCGTTGCCGTCGGTGCGGCCGCTGGCGGCGATATTTTTCCCCTGCCAGCCCACACTGCCGTTGGCGGTCAGGTTGGTGTTCACATAGCCATCCACGCCGCTGTTCACATTCAGCGTGCCGGTGGAGTAGCGGGTATCAAACTGAGCATACGCGCCGCCGCTGAGGGTTTTGTCATCGCCGGTATCGCCGGAAATGGCGCGCGAAACGTTCGCGCCGATGGTGCGAATACTGCCTTCATCAAACTGTTTACGTGCCGACAGGTTGGCCATGGTGTAACCGTTCTGGTGCGTCATCCCGGCGCTGAACCAGTTGCCGAGCGGCAGCGAGAAATCGAGCGCAATATATTTCCCGGTGCTGGCGCTGCTGTCGCCGTTATTAAAGCGCTGTACGCCCGCGCGCAGGCCCAGCGATCCCCATGAGCCGGTGTAAAGCGTCTGGTAGTAATCCGCCGTGTAGTAATGGCTGTTATAGCGGCGGTCGTCGTTATAGCTGATGCTGAAGGTACCCAGCTTTGACCAGAGTGAATTGAGGTTCAGCGTGCCGCCGATGGCCCGGTTGTCGGCATTACTGCGCCGTATCCGGTCGCCAATCTGCGTTTTTTCCTGGTTGACCCACACCGAACTAAAGCCGCCGGGCAGCGTGGCGCTGATGCTGCCGATGCTGCTCCAGGAGCTGTCGCTGGCCAGCATATTCTGCAGGTTCACGTTAATGGACTCGGTGATCGGCAGGGTCAGGCGCGTCTCGGCGACGGCGTTGTTATCATAGCCGTAGCCGGTGGCCGCCCAGCTTAAGGTGCTGAACGACCCGGAGGCCGAGGCCCCCGCCAGCCAGCTATCTTTTGCCGGAAGCGTTTTTTTACCGCTTTCGGACCAGCGATCCATATGGAAGCTGCCGCCCCAGAATTGCCAGGCCAGCGGCGCGCCAGCGCCGCGTCCGCGGCTGAACAATTTATTGACCCGCTGGGTGCGTTTGCTGACCACCCGGCCGTTCACAATCACTTCAACATCGACATCATAAATCCCGTACGGCAGGCCGCGGGTGTCGACTTCATGGTTACCCATGGCAAAGTTCTGCACGCTCATCAGGCGTCCGTCGCGGGTCAGATGGACTTCCCCGGCGGCGGGTAAAAAGGCGACCACCGGCGTAGCCGACTGGGTGTTATCGAACACCGTCGAACTGGCCTGGTTGCCCCAGGAAGCGCCGTAGATCTTCCCTGCCGAAACGGCGGTCATCGGGCCAAGGGACTGTAAATTCCAGGTATCCAGCATCCCGCCCGCAAAGCGGTGACCGGCAAAGTCGCGTTCATACATCGCTTTATAGACGTCGCTGTCCTGATTGCCGGAGCCAATACCGTAAAGCGAGCCGTCCAGCACCACGTGGTGCTCGCGCAGCGCGGTAACGTTGTTCAGCGACAGATAGCTGGAGGTATTATTGCCGCCGTTGCGCATCTGGTTGTTATAGACCCCGAGGTTATAGTTCAGGGTGCTGCTAAGGGTGTTGACGCTGGACTGACCGATATCTTCGCTGCGCGAGCGCAGCACCGTACCCAGCGCCTCTTTTTTTACCACCAGCTGCAGAAGCAGCTGGCGCAGGCTGAGCTGTAGCCGGGCGTCATCCGTCAGGCTAATGTTAAGATCTTTGCTGAAAGCTTCATTGGCCAGCGCGGTCAGCTGTTTGCGGGTCTGCTCGCTGACGGTGGCGTTATTATCGTTTTCTTCCAGCTGAATCTGCCGAACGCGCAGAACGCCATTATCCAGCCAGATAAAGGCATTGCCGATCCGCTGATCGTCCTGGGTACCGGTGCTGCCTTCAAGATGAATAAACAGTGGGATGCTCATTCCGTCCTGCAGCGCCTGGCTGAAGGCCTGAGGGATAATCACGCCGCCGATTTGCTGTACTTTGTCGGTGGCGGCAGTGACGCTAAACGGAACCAGCAAAATGACCATGCCGGAGGCAAGGAGTGTTTTTAATCCTGGAGCGTTCCCTGGTAGAGCCATAATGTTGATCCGTCAGAAGAAATGTCTATTTCACGGGAACAAACTGCTCGCCCTGCCAGAGCGCGACCCGTCCTTTTTTATCCGCCACATTCACGCGCGTGAAGCGCCGTTCTTTTCCCGGCATCAGGAAATAATTTTCCTTGCACTCTTTACCGTCAGCCGGCTTCAGACACGGGCCGTAGGCAAGAATGCGTAACGTCGCGTTACCGGTATTGACCAGCGTGCCGTTGGCGTACTGATAGCGGAAGTTGGCTTTTCTTGGCGCGACCACCAGGATGGTGCCGATACGCGCCGAGGCCGTCGCTACCGCGCTGCGGGTCGAGCCATTGCGCTGAGCATCGCTGAGCGCCTGATCGAACCAGACAATGCGGTAATAGCGTTCTTTATCGTCCGCCGGGCCTTTGTAGAAAAAGCGGATCACGTCGCTGGCTTTCGCGGGCAGCAGCAGACTGGCGGGGGTCAGTAAAATCTCGTCCTGCTTATCCATCGGGATCACCTTGCCACCGTCCAGCGGCGAAGAGAGGCGTTCCATATGGATGTTAATTAAGCGACCGCTGTCGGTCGTGTTCTTGATCTCTTTGCTCAGCGTGCTGCTGCCGCTGTTCATAAATGAAGAGATATCGCCCACATCCAGCGCCAGGGCTGGCGTCATTGTGCTGAGCAACAGGCCGATGGCCAGAATGTGTTTTTTCATATGAATTCAATCCGTGAAATAAGGCAGGGGGAGCCCCCCTGCCTGGTGCTACGAGAGGATCAGCTGGTCCAGGTCGCGTCGAACTGTACGCTGACGTCACCGCTCCAGATACCTTCCGGCAGAGCGCTGTAGTCGGTCACATCTGTCGTGCCATCAGCGGTGCCGCTGATGATGGAGAACGTGAAGCCGTCCTGAGCGGTAGTACGACCCGCGACGTTATAGCCGTTAGACAGCGCGCTGAGGTTGCCGCCCAGGATGCCCGCCGCGGTGTCGATCATGGTGGTGTCAGCCGTTTTTTCGACCGCAGCGCCGTTGTAGTCAACGCCCACGCTCAGGGTGGAACCAGAGGTATCCAGCTGAGTCAGGGTGTTGGTGATCAGACGAGAGGTCAGTTTGAATGCGGTCGCGGTGGCGTCGCCTTCGATAGCCACATCAAACAGGCCTTTCTGTGAGTTAAAGCCTTTAATCCCTTCGGCATACTGGAAAGCCAGGCTGCCCAGCGGAGTCACCACCAGCTTGCTGGTAGTGTCTTTTTTGGCGGTTGCGGACCAGGTAGCGACTGCCTGAGCAGTAACGTCAGCTGCCTGAGCGACACCCATACCGGCAAACGCGGTTACCAGAGCAATTGCAAGAACCTTTTTTTTCATAGCTTTTTCATCCTGAGTTTATTAAGGGACCTGATGTCCCACGTCTGTGTGCATTCCCGCCATAGTTCAGGCCGCATCATTATTATCTGCGACGCAAATTATTTTGGGCGTTACGACCTGGTGCACAATTTTAAAAACAACGTTTATTACTAATTACAGCGCTAACTTATATATCTTTGAATACAGTTTGGCCTCGGCATTTCGCCGATGGGTATAAACCGTTTTCACACTACAATTTTCAATCTTGGCAATAGATTTCGGGTGCATTCCCTGTGCCGTCATCCGAATTATTTGCATTTCCCTGTTGGTAATTTTGTCTTTCTTTATATCTTTACGTAGAAAACGGCCGTTGATAACGTATGCCAGCTCCTGACGAATATCCTTGGCTAAGTCCACATAGACCACGCCACGAATAGCACCATTGTAATACCAGTAGTTGGCCAGCGCTTCCGAGCGCCTCGCGGCAATTAATACAATTTGCTTGCCTTTCATTTCAGCCAGCCACTCGCTATCGCGGCGGATAAAATAATTCAGCGAACTGGCGCTAAGATTAATAAACACAAACTCCCGGCGTACCTTTTCAAGCGACAGGTAAATCAGGTCATCAATATCAATAATTAGCTCAGCGAGTCCTTTTAAAAAATAGCTGTCATGCGCTGGCCAGATACACTGGTCCAAAGAATATTTATAATCCATATAAAGTTAAACCCCATAGTCCTGGAAATCTTGAACGTATCACAACACTGCTGATAGCCCAGGCCTGCAAAGTCTAAGTCAGCAAATTCCCTCTTTAATATATTCAATCAAAATTCAAAATAGTATTGCTAGAGATAAAGAGCACTAAATGACTTGCTTGTTTCTTGTGTTACCAAATTTAGGATTTTTCTCCATGTGTGTCAATAAGTGCGCAAAGGGCTAATTACCGACCAGGTCAATTTAAGTCAGAAGAATAAAAATAAGGATATTGAGTTAAACACAAAAACCATTGGTTTTCATACGGTTATTGGTGGGATATGCGTAGACTCTTAAGTGAATATTATATGTTCCAGGATCTTAGCCATTAGTTGTTAAGACTATTCTTAACCTCACTTTTATTTAAAAAAGCGAAAAAACCGAATAAATTCAAAAAATAAGAACATAAAACCAATAAACAACACAAAATCAGTGGTTAATTTCATTAATTAGCGTAAATAATGGAATTACACGCCGCACAAAAGGGATAGTCACCGACTAAAAATTTTCCGCCGCGAATCGTAATCCAGTACCTGAAGATTATCTACTCGGTTAAACCGACTCAGATATAAGAATTGCACGAGCGTCCAGAGTCGTCCCGTTGTACCCGCGGCGATAGCATTACCCGGCTAATGTCGCATAAAACGCGTCATCTTTATCAGATGAAATACGTATCATTATTAATCTCATGCGCTATCGCGTATTAAAGGTAGGCAGAGTATTCTCAGATGCCCGATTGCTGATGCAAAAGTGTGATCTATGACGAACTTTTTTTCCAACAAATAGGCCAGCTTTCGCATCCGTTCACTATTTGTTCGCCTTACTGTCATCCGGCAGTCATATAAAACACCATTAATAGTGCCCAGTTTACTGACGAACCTGGACGCATTTATGAACAGTTCCCTGGCTGCGGTGGCAGAAACCGATTATCAACCGTTTACGCCGCCCTTTATCGACAGGCAGCGTAAGGTCCTGAGCGTACGCAACCTGAGCAAATCCTACAGCGCGCAGCAAACCGTACTGGACGGCATCAGTTTCGATCTTCATGCGGGCGAGCTGGTTGGCGTCATTGGCCGCTCCGGCGCCGGAAAGTCAACGCTTCTGCACGTACTGAACGGTACCCACAGAGCCAGCGGCGGCGAGATCCTCAGCTATCCGGAAGTGGGTACGCCGCAGGACGTATCAAAGCTGTCGGGCCGCGCGCTAAACGCCTGGCGCAGCCAGTGCGGTATGATTTTTCAGGATTTCTGCCTGGTGCCGCGTCTCGACGTTTTGACCAACGTGCTGCTGGGCCGCCTGAGCCAGACCTCCACCCTGAAATCATTATTCAAAGTTTTCCCCGACGCGGACCGCGCCCGCGCCATCTCCCTGCTGGAATGGATGAATATGCTGCCGCATGCGCTACAGCGGGCGGAAAACCTCTCCGGCGGCCAGATGCAGCGCGTGGCGATTTGCCGGGCGCTGATGCAAAACCCGGGTATTTTGCTGGCCGATGAACCGGTCGCTTCTCTCGACCCGAAAAATACGCAGCGGATTATGAATGTCCTTCGCGAAATTAGCGAACAGGGTATCAGCGTGATGGTAAACCTGCATTCGGTGGAGCTGGTGCGTGAATATTGCACGCGGGTCATCGGCGTAGCCAAGGGCAAGATTATTTTTGACGATCATCCCACGCAGCTGAATCAGGATATTCTGCATCGGCTGTACGGCGATGAAATTAGCCAATTGCATTAAATTTCACTCACACGGGCAAAATAATGAAAAAGTACATCACTGGCGCAGTTCGTTTATCCGCAGCGGTTGCAGGCATTATGATGGCGTGGCAGGCAAGCGCTGCTGAACAGCCGAAGGAATTAAATCTTGGCATCCTTGGCGGTCAGAACGCAACCCAACAAATTGGTGATAACCAGTGCGTTAAACAGTTTCTTGATAAGGAGCTGAAGGTCGATACAAAATTACGTAACTCTTCCGACTATTCCGGCGTGATTCAGGGATTGCTGGGCGGAAAAGTTGACGTGGTCTTAAGTATGTCGCCGTCATCATACGCTTCCGTTTATATTAACAACCCTAAAGCCGTCGATATTGTCGGGATTGCCGTAGATGATAAAGATCAATCCCGCGGCTATCACTCGGTGGTGATTGTCAAAGCCGACAGTCCATATAAAAAGTTAGAAGATCTGAAAGGCAAAGCGTTTGGCTTCGCCGATCCGGACTCCACTTCCGGCTTTTTAATTCCCAACCACGCCTTTAAACAGCAGTTCGGCGGCACGTCGGATAATAAATATAATAACTTCTTCTCCAGCGTGACCTTCTCCGGCGGCCACGAGCAGGATATTCTGGGCGTGCTGAACGGTCAGTTTGCCGGCGCGGTGACCTGGACCTCGATGGTGGGTGATTATAATAGCGGCTACAGCGTCGGCGCCTTCAACCGACTGATTCGCATGGATCACCCGGATTTGATGAAGCAAATCCGCATTATATGGCAATCGCCGCTGATCCCGAACGGCCCAATCCTGGTCAGCAATTCCCTGCCTGCTGACTTTAAGGCCAAAGTCGTCACCGCGATTAAAAAGCTGGATACCGACGATCACGCCTGCTTTATCAAAGCGATGGGCGGCACGCAGCATATCGGCCCGGGCAGCGTAGCCGATTTCCAGCAGATCATTGATATGAAACGCGAACTGGTTACCGCGCGTTAATCCCGCCCTGGCGCCGTCGCCCGGCCAGTCTCGCGGGCGGCGGCGACTCGTTGAAGACACAGCGACGCATGAATAATACCCATACCGAATTCGAACGCTATTACCAGCAGGTCCGCTCGCGGCAAAAGCGCGACACCTTTAGCTGGTCCCTGCTGCTGCTGGCGCTCTATTTTGCCGCCGGCAGTATGGCCGAGTTTAATCTCTTTACTATCTGGCACTCGCTGCCCAATTTTCTCGATTACATGTTTGAGACGCTGCCGACGCTGCACGTCGCCGACCTGTTTGCCGATTCGCACACTAAAGGCTCTCTGGCTTACTGGGGCTATCGTCTGCCCATTCAGCTGCCCCTTATCTGGGAAACGCTGCAGCTGGCGCTGGCGTCCACGCTGGTGGCGGTGGCGATTGCCACCCTGCTGGCGTTCGTTGCGGCCAACAACGCATGGTCCCCTGCCCCGCTGCGTTTTGCCGTCCGCGTGCTGGTGGCTTTTCTGCGCACCATGCCGGAGCTGGCGTGGGCGGTGATCTTCGTGATGGCTTTTGGTATCGGGGCGATCCCCGGCTTTCTGGCATTAATGCTCCACACCATCGGCAGCCTGACCAAGCTGTTCTATGAAGCGGTAGAGAGCGCCCAGGATAAACCGGTACGCGGCCTGGCCGCCTGCGGCGCGTCGCATCTGCAGCGTATCCGCTTTGCCCTGTGGCCGCAGGTGAAACCCATCTTTCTCTCCTACGGCTTTATGCGCCTCGAAATTAACTTCCGCTCCTCAACGATCCTCGGGCTGGTGGGCGCGGGCGGCATCGGCCAGGAGCTGATGACCAATATCAAACTGGACCGGTACGATCAGGTCAGCATCACGCTGCTGTTGATTATTATCGTGGTATCGCTGCTGGATATGCTATCCGGCCGCCTGCGGCAGTGGGTTCTGGAGGGGAAAAAATGAGTCAGTGGCAAAATCAACCGGATATCGCCGCCAGCCGTCGCCAGCATCGGCATTTATACCAGGCCCAGGGGCGCTATCTGCGCTACGTCGGCCTGCTTGCGCTGGCCAGCGCCCTCTACTATGTCTGGTTCTTTATGCAGTTCGGCATCAGCGGCGAGCAGCTCGCCACGGGGCTGCAGCAAATCAGCCGCTATCTGCTACGGATGTTCGTCTGGCACGACTTTTTCAACTGGCCGTTTCGCTATTACTTCACGCAAATCGCCATTACCCTGGCGATTGTTTTCGCCGGGACGCTTACCGCGACGGTCATCGCCCTGCTGCTCTCGTTTCTGGCGGCGCGGAATATTATGCGCGGCGTGATTCCGGGAACGATCGCCCTGCTGATGCGCCGGTTGTTCGACGTGCTGCGCGGTATCGATATGGCTATCTGGGGGCTGATTTTTGTCCGCGCCGTGGGGCTCGGGCCGCTGGCCGGGGTGCTGGCGATAATTATGCAGGATACCGGGCTGCTGGGCCGACTGTACGCAGAGGGACACGAGGCGGTTGACCGCTCGCCGGGACGCGGCCTGACGGCGGTGGGGGCGAACGGTTTGCAGAAGCACCGTTTCAGCATTTTTACCCAGTCTTTCCCGACGTTCCTGGCGCTGAGCCTGTATCAGATTGAATCGAATACCCGTTCCGCCGCGGTGCTCGGCTTTGTCGGCGCGGGAGGCATTGGCCTGATTTATGCGGAAAATATGCGTCTGTGGAACTGGGACGTAGTGATGTTTATTACCCTGCTGCTGGTGGCGGTGGTGATGGCGATGGATACGCTGTCCGCCTGGCTGCGCCGCCGCTATATCGGCGGCAGCGTGGTGCCGCTGTTTAAAGCTGATTAGTTTTTTCCCGGAGGCGGTGCTGCGCACCTGTCCGGGCTACCCAAACGGCAGGAAAAAGTAGCCCGGGTAAGGCGTTTACGCCGCGACCCGGGGGAAAAATCACAGCCGCCACGCCAGCACCGGCCACTGGTGCTGCGCGTTCGCCGCCGCCAGCTGCGGGCACGGATTGACCAGCCGTACGCGATCGGCATGCAGGCACAGCGGCAGGTCGTTGATCGAGTCGGTGTAGAAGGTCACCTCCCCCGAATATTCAGGATGCGCCTGTTGCCACTGCGCCAGGCGCACCACCTTCCCCTGCTGATAGCTCGGCGTACCGGCAATCACGCCGCTATAGCCGCCGTCGGTCATCTCAACGTCAATCCCCAGCGCCTGTTCGATACCCAGCTGCGCCGCCACCGCCTGCACCAGCAGGCTGACCGAGGCCGAGATCACCAGCATCTGCTCGCCTTTAGCCTGTAAAGTCCGAATCAGATCCCACGCCTGGGGATACACGCGCGGCATAATCTCGTCGCGCACGCAGCGCGCCAGCAGCGCGTCCACCTCCCGCTTTGCGACGCCAATCAGCGGCGCCTGAATCAGAGCCACATAATCGGCGATATTCATTTCGCCGCGGTCGTAGTCGTCCATCAGCATCGCTTCCCGCGCCAGGTAATCGGGATCGTTTACCCAGCCTTCGCGCACCATAAAGCGGCTCCACAGCGTACTGCTGTCGCCCTTAATTAACGTATTATCCAGATCGAAAATGGTCAGCGTTTTACCCATCGTTTATTTTCCTTTATCGGCCACGGCGTCTGGCGAGAGCATGCGCAAGAAAAATGACAGCAGAATGACCCGGACTACTCTCGGATGGATGCGCAGCGCCGCGTCCCTCATTATCCCCACACGCTCATCACCAGCAGCACGGCAATCAGCAATAGCGGATAAATTCGCACATGCCAGCGGTCCGGTAAACGCGCCAGCCAGCGGGAGGCGATTTTTAACCCCAGCCAGCTTCCCGCCACCAGCTGCGCCGCCGCCGACAGCCAGATATTGCCGACAAACCCATTCGGTAACGCCACCGGCGAGAGCCAGGCCATCAACAGCCAGGTTAGCGTCGCCGTTGCCGCCAGCGGCAGCGTCAGCACGTTGGCCATCCCCGCCGCTTCAGCCATCAGCACGCCGCGACGGCGCATCAGAGGGACGGTCATCACGCTTCCACCCACGCCGAGAAAAGAGGCGATCAGGCCAATGATCCCCCCTACCGTTAGCTCATGCGGCACCGTCGGAATCACCCGGCGGGATGGCGGGGTCATAAATCCGGCGCGAAGGTAGCAATCGGCAACGGTTGCCAGCAGGTAGATAACGAACAGCCAGCGGATCCACGCCCCGCTCGCCTCAAGCGCCAGCAGCGCGCCCGCCGTTCCGCCAACGGCAATGCCGGTGAGCATGGCCCATAAGCGGCGCCAGCGGAGGGTACCGGTACGCGCGTGTCGCCAGCTCGCCAGCAGCGCGGAGCAAAGCATGACCAGCGCCGAGGTGGCGACGGCGATGTGCATCGCCTGTTGCCCGACGACGCTTTGCGCGCCCCACGCGCCGGTCACCAGGAAATAGAGCAGCGGGACGGTGACGAAACCGCCGCCGAAGCCAAAGAGCCAGGTGGTCACGCCGGAAAGTATGCCGCACAGAAAAAGCCAGTCACTCATTCGCACTCCTCCACAAAAGGAGGTAACGATATAGAATAACGCCGTGGCCGGCTTACGCTTTAAAGCCAATCTATTACGAATTTCAGCCAGGGCTATCTTCATGCGCAACGTTGCGATTAATGACGTCGACCATCTTCCTCGCCGGGTGCTGGCGCTGGGCAGCGACTATCCGCCCAACACGCTTCTGGAGCGACATAGCCACCGCCGGGCGCAGTTTCTGTACGCCATGCACGGATTAATGAAGGTCGAAACGGACGACGGCCAGTGGCTGGTGCCGCCGTTCAGCGGGGTCTGGATCCCGGCGACGAAACCGCATCGCGTCTGGATGCCCGGCGTCAGCACCCACAGCCTGTATATTGACGCGCGGGACGCCACGCGGGAAAGCGAACGCTGCGAAGTCTTACAGGTTTCTCCGCTGACCCATCAGCTGCTGCTGGCCGCCTGTCAGCTACCGCTGCTGTATGACGAGAGCGGGCGCGATGCCGCCCTGATTGCGCTGCTGCTCCATGAACTGCGCGCCGCCGCGCCGCTGCCGATGTTTACGCCGCTTCCGCAGAACAGCCACCTCGCGGCGCTATGCGGCGATTTTCAGCGCCAGCCGAGCATCCGCAGTACGCCGCAGCAGTGGGCGCAAAAACTGAGTAAAAGCGTACGCACGTTTAATCGTCTGTTTCGCCGGGAGACCGGGATGGCGTTTTGCGACTGGCGCCAGCAGGCATGCCTGATGTACGCCATGACGGCGCTGCGTGAGGGGCGTTCGGTTACTGAAGTCGCGCTCAGTCTGGGCTATGAGTATCCGGCCGCCTTTACCGCGATGTTCCGCAAAGCGATGGGCTATTCGCCGATGGCGTTTATCCGCCAGATAAACGGCGGACCGGCACACGCCAGCCCGCCGTAGTCGCGGATTACCCGGCTGCGCGATGCAGCCAGTCGAGCAGCGCGTCCACCGAGAGCTGCGCCGGCGCGCGGGATGCTGGCTGCCCCGGTTTAATCAGCAGCAGCGTCGGCAGGCCGCGCACGCCGAGGTCGCTCGCCAGAACCTGATGCCGGTCGGCATCCAGATAGCGCGTATCCAGCTGAGCAAGCCGCGGGCTGAGCTTTTCATGCGCCAGCAGCTGCCAGAGTTTGCGGCAGTGCACGCAGCGTTCCGCGCCGACGAACAGCAGCACGGGCCGTTCGCTCTCCAGCTCGCCCGCCGCGCTTATCGGCGTGAACGCGCTTTCCGCGACGCGGAACAGCTTCGGACTGCGGCGCAGGGTATCGTTATCGGTTGCCACGCACAGTGCATCAGCGCTTTTACTGTACGGCTGTACGCCCGCCACCCGCACCACGCTCTGCGCCGGACCGGCCGCCGCCGCGCCGGGCTGGCGCAGAGTACGCACGTCCACCGCCGCAATCGGCGTCTCCTGCGGCTGCGCCAGCTGCGGGATCCAGCCGTAGGGAATGCGGTAGGCGCGATAGACCATATTGTTGTTCAGGGTCTTGCCCCAGAACGGCGAAATATATTCCCAGACAATTTCGTGGTCGCGGGTCACTTCAAAAATGCGCCCGTTCGATCCTTCGTTAATCAGGGTATTGCCGTTTTCCAGGCGCTGCATATTGCTGATGTAGGGGCTGTAAAAGCGGTACGAATCGGTTGGCTGCGGCAGATCCGCTTCATAGGGCGAGTAGCGCCATTCGATATCGAGGGTCAGCGGGTTGATCTCCAGGATCCGTGAATAATCGCGCCATGCGTTTTTCACCCCGTCCGCCGACGCCGGATTCGGCGCGCCGTATCCGGCCCAGCCGCCGTTATCGAAAATCAGGATATTGCCCGCGCCCGGCAGCCCCTGCGGGATCATATGCGCATGGTGCTGGCCGATGATCCAGCCGATGTGCTTCAGCTCCGGTTTGCTGTAGTCCGGGCCCAGCTGCCAGACGATCTTGCCGCTCTGTTTGTCGATAATGGCAATAATGTTGGATTCGCGGGCGTCCCAGATAATGTTGTCGGGATGAAAACGCGTATCGCCGGCGTCGTACCACTTATTCGGCCCCAGCGCCGACATCGAGTTGATATGCATCCAGTCGCCCATTCCGCCGCCGCTGGCGCGCATATTCGGGTTGTTGTAGAGCGCGGTGCGCGCCGCATCGTCGAAGCCCAGCTCGTGAAAATGGTCGCTGCAGCGCCACTCCCACACCACGTTACCCTGCCAGTCGACTTCAATAATGGTGTCGTCCAGCAGCAGCTTGTCGGAGATCGCTTCATTCACCAGATTGGTGTGGGCGAGGATCAGGGTATTGCCGCCATCCACCTGCGGCTCCAGCCCCGGCGCGTAATAGCCCACCGGGTTGCCCGCGCGCTGATAGTCGTGATGCGCGCGCGCCATCCAGCGCGTGGCGTTGCCGGGATCGCTCACCTGCTCGTAGCGGTCGAATTTCCAGGTGACGTTGCCTTCCCAGTCCACCTGGATCAGATCGAGCATATCCTGCATGCCGTAGCGCGGGTCGCGCTCGCCGCTGTGGCCAAGGATTGCGCCGCCGGGCAGGATTTTATTGGGAAACCCGTGCAGTTCAGGCCATTCGCGCACCACGCGGCCGTTCATGTCCACCAGCACCGCGCCGTGTTCGGTGGCCTGGAAAAGGGTATAGCCGCTCCAGGCGCGCTGCGGATCGTAGAGGGTGGCGCCGGTCGGGTAGACGGAAGGATGTCCCATATGTTGCTCCTTAAATAATAGAATCAGGCAGAAGTAATCAGGTTGCGAATCTGGCGGCAGGCGGCGGTAAACGCGGCATCATCGCGCTGGCGCGGATGGGGCAGCGCCAGGCTTACCACTTCCCGTATCCGCCCCGGACGCGGCGAAAGCACGACGACGCGATCGGCCAGGGCGACGGCTTCTTCCACATCGTGCGTCACCAGCAGCGTGGTGGTTCCCGCGCGCTGGTGGATCTGTAAAAGTTCCTGCTGCAGGGTGTGGCGCGTCAGGGCATCCAGCGCGCCGAAAGGCTCGTCGAGCATCAGGATCTGCGGACGGGCCACCAGGCCGCGGGCAATAGCCACCCGCTGAGCCATGCCGCCGGAGAGCTGCGCGGGCAGCGCGTTGACGAATTCGCTGAGCTGCACGCGCTCCAGCATTTCCAGCGCCCGCTGGCGCTTCGCCGCCCGGCTGAGCTTTTCATCCGCCAGGCCGAGCATCACGTTGTCGAGCACGTTAAGCCAGGGAAACAGGCGCGGCTCCTGAAACACAATGCCGCGCTCTTTGCCCACGCCGGTGACCGGCTCGCCGTTAATGCAAATATCGCCCTGGGTCGCTGATTCAAGGCCTACCAGCATCCGCAGCAGCGTCGATTTACCGCAGCCGCTGCTGCCCACCAGCGCCACCAGTTCACCGGCGGCGATATCCAGGCTGAAATTCTGTAGCGCCGTCACCTGTTGCCAGGATTTACGCACGTGGCGAAAAGAGACCAGGGTTGAAGAGGTCATAGCTGCTCCTGTTGACGCCAGCGGGTGGCGCGCATTTCCAGTAAACGTCCGGCTTTATCCAGCGCCGCGCCGGTAATACCGACCAGCATCATGCCGCAGAGAATGGTGGGCATATCCAGCAGCTGCTGGGCATTGATCATCAGGCTGCCGATGCCGACGCCGGAGGACATGAAATATTCCGCGCCGATATTGCCAAGCCAGGCGTAAATCAGCGCCAGCCGCAGACCGGCGAAGATCCCCGGCGCCGCGCCGGGAAGAATAACCCTGCGCAGGCGCGCTAACTCGCCCAGGCGCAGTACCCTGGCGACTTCGTCGAGCTGCGGGTTACGCTGAAGCACGGCCTGCAGGGTGCTGAAGAACATCGGAAAGAACGACGCCAGCGCGATAAAAACGATTTTGCCGCCGTTATCGTTGCCCACCCATGCGGTCAGCAGCGGCAGCCAGGCAAACAGGGCGATATGGCGCAGCACGTTGAGCGTGGGCGTGAAGATTTGCCCGGCGCGCGGGCGCAGCGCCAGCAGCAGTCCGCAGAGCAGGCCCCCCGCAATCCCCAGCGCGCCGCCGACAAAGGCTCGCCCGAGGCTTGCGAGCATCGCCGCGGTCAGCTCCCCGCTCAGGGCGCCCTGAATAAAACGCGTCGCCACCGCCAGCGGCGAAGAGAACAGCGCGCCATCGATCCAGCCCCACGAGCTTGCCAGCTGCCACAGCGCCAGCAGGACCAGCGGCAGCTGCAGCGCCCGCCAGCTGGCCTGCGGTTTCCACGCCAGGCGTCCGGCGGCAGGCTGCGGCCAGAACACCAGACGGGCACAGGCGCGGTTCGCCGCCCACTCCATCAGCATGCCGCTCAGCCCCACGACCGCAATGGTGACGAAGACGATATCCAGCTGAAACAGCTGGCGGCCCCAGACCATCAGGTAGCCAATGCCTTCTGAAGAGGCCAGCAGTTCGACGACGATAAGCGACACCCAGGCCTGCGATAGCGCCAGACGCAGGCCGGTAAACCAGCCCGGCAGGCTTGCGGGGATCACCAGCCAGCGCAGCCGCTGCCAGCGGGAAAAGTTCATCACCTTTGCGGCTTCACTCAGGGTCAGCGGCACGCCAGCCACCGCCTGCTGCGTGTTAATGGTCATCGGCACTACGGTGGTTTTGATGATAACCGCCAGCTTGAGGCCGTTATCAATCCCGAACAGCACCATAAACAGCGGGATCCAGCCGAGCGTCGGGATTTGCGCCAGCGCGTAGAACAGCGGTTCCACCCGCTGCGCGGCGGCCGGCACCAGGCCGAACAGCGCGCCGAGCAGCGTCCCAGCAATGGCGCCCAGCAGCAGGCCAAGCGCCAGATGCTGAAGGCTGAATCCCCACTGCGCCAGCAGATCCCCGCTCAGCAGCGATAGCGCGGTATCGGCAACCACCCACGGCGCGGGCAAAATTTGCTCCGGCATCCATCGTTCGCGGGCGGCGATGTACCACAGCAGCAGCAGTAACGCAGGCAGCAGCCACGGCCAGCCGTTAAGCCTGAAGCCCGGCCTGCCTGGGGCATCGGTTCTTAAGATCATCTGCGACATATCGGTCCACTTTTCGGCAAGTTATGCCGCTATCAAAACGTGACTTCTCCTTCGCCGCCATTGCGTAAGGCGAATAATCCCGATGCATCGAATGCATTTCAGCCTGCCGGGCGCGCGGCGTTTGATTTAGCTTTTTTTCACCCAAGCTTGGCGAATAAAAGCATTTAACACGCAGCCCGTTGGCTCTTTAGGGTGAGAAAAAACTCAAGGGAGCAACACGTTATGATGAAAGCAATATTCAACCGCACCTTGCTGGCGCTGGTCGCGGTCATCAGCCTGGCGTCCAGCGTCCAGGCCGAAACGCTACGCACTATCCGCATCGGCGTGCCGGACCAGAGCGCGGGCAGTAAACCCTTTATTGAGGGGCCGGTCGGCATGGCGTTTATCCGCCATCAGCTGGAAGAGGTGTTTAAGCCGCAGGGCGTGGAAGTGCAGTGGCAGTTTTTCAAAGGCGCCGGTCCGGCGGTAAATGAAGCATTAGCCAACCGCCAGCTGGATTTTGTCTACCTCGGCGATCTGGCGGCGATTATCGGTAGGGCCAACGGGCTGCCGACGCGCCTGCTGCTGGGCAGCCGGGGTTCGGAATCTTACCTCGCGGTGACCAAAGCTTCCGGGATTAAAACCCTCGCCGATCTGAAAGGCAAACGGGTGGCGGTTTATCGCGGCACGGCGGACCAGCTGGCCTTTGACCGGGCGCTGCAAACCGTCGGCCTCAACGCGCGCAGCCTGCAGGTGATCAACCTCGACTGGAACGCCGGCAAAGCGGCGCTGGCGGCCGGTCGCGTCGATGCGGTGTGGGGCGGCGTTTCGCTGCTGGCGCTACGCGGCGATAAGATTGATGTGGTCGTCAAAAGCGGTGACTCCGGCCGCCAGAACACCACTCAGGCCGGGTTCCTCGGCACGCAGACGTTTATAGACGCCTGGCCGCAGGCGACCCAGCAGATCGTTAACGTGTTGGTGAAGAACGCCGCGGAAATCAGCGACCCGGCCAATCGCGACGCCTGGTCCGCCGAGATGGCGCAGCAGAGCCAGATCCCGCAGGCGCTGTTTCTCGAAGAGCTGCAGCCGCAGGATCTGAACTTTACCACCTCACCGCGTATCGATCCGTTCCTGACCGACAGCTTTAGCAATAGCGTCGAACAGGCTAAATCCGGGCGGCTAATCCGCAGCGCTTTTGACGTCAGCCAGTGGGTAGACGGCCAGTTTGTCGAGCAGGCGCTGAAAGCCCAGGGGCTGGAAAACCGCTGGCCGCAGTACGATGCCAAAGGCCAGGCGAAAAACGCCGGTTAACCCCTATCCTCCTGCGCCAGCAGCTGAAGCTGATGCTGACGATCGGTATGAAGGATAATCTCAATCAGCTTCTCCACCAGCGGCGGCTGGGCCGCGTGAACCGGAGAGATAATGGCAAACCGGGTCTGCATCAGCCGCCACTCCTCAGGCAGATCGCTGAGCTCCAGCTTAACCAGCCGATGGCTGTGCTGACATAGCGCGAAGCCGTCCTCGCTGGCGAAGCTAATTGCGCTGGTCTGCGCGAGGGTGGCAAGCAGCGCGTAGATATGATCGCACTGAATCGCCGGGGTAAAGTCCTGCTGCTGGCTGAGGGTCGCCAGCACCTTGCGCACGCCCGGCGGCAGATAGGGGGCGGCAAAGGGGTAGCGCAGCATCGCCTGGATAGAGACCGGCCCCTGTTTGGCCAGCGGATGATCGGCATGGCAGACGAAAAAGCAGCGCTGCGGGCTGAGCGGCTGCACGCGCAGCTGCGGGTCGAGCTCGGCCTGCCAGCTGTCGGCAACCACAAAAGGGTAGAGCTGAGAGGTCAGCGCCTGATGCAGCGCCAGCCAGTTATCAATCTGAAAGCGCACCCTCGCCTGCGGCAAAAGGCGATGAAACTCGCCGACGGCGGCCGGAATCAGACTTGCGGCAGGGGCCGGGCCGCAGCCAAAAGCGACCTCGCCGTTTTGCGCATCGTCCGCTTCGCGCAGCTGGCTGCTGAGCTCCACGTTCAGCTCCTGAAAGCGGCGGGCGTAGGGCAGCAGCTTTTGCCCGTGCAGGGTGAGCGTCGGTAGCTTGCTCTGGCGATCGAATAACGGATGGCCGACGCTCTGCTCCAGCGCCTGAATGCTGCGGCTGAACGCCGACTGCGACAGGCACACCGCCTCCGCCGCGCGATTAAAACTGCCGTATTCAACTAACGCGACAAAGTTGCGCAGTTGACGAAAATCCAGATGCATTAGCCCGCCCCACTCTCTCTTTTAGTCTACAAAAGTACTGGAGGGCAGCGTGGCGGCGCAATGGTGGGATGATGAGGATCTTTCACCTTGCGCTGAAGCGGAACAGACGCGCGACACGCGGATATTTGTGAAATATTGTTTCACAGAGAAAAAATTTATTAATGGAAAATGAGGCGCTCCCGGCGAAAATAAAGACCGCCGATGTTCACCGCGTATCCGACCTATATTATTTACGTAAGGTTTCGTAAATTTTGCTTTTGGTCATTCTGAGGCCGTAGCGAATCGGCTATAAAATATCACGGCCCGTTTTCAGTGACGAAAAACAATGATATGAAGCCCAGACTCTCTCACGCGCTATTATTGGTTCCTTTTTTGCTTTTGGCAGGATGTTCATCCTCATCGAAACCGCATAAAACCGCCGCCCAGAGTAGCCACGCGACCATCGACGGAGGTTCTGACGATCTGATCCCGGTGATCGCCGCGCTGCACGATCAGATGCATACCTGGGAGGGAACGCCCTACGAGTGGGGCGGGACGGAGCAAAGCGGGGTCGACTGCTCCGGGTTTGTCTGGCGTACGCTCAAAGATCGCTTCAACCTGCCGATGGAGCGCATCACCACCCGCGAACTGCTGCATATGGGAGAACGCGTGAGCCCGCGGCAGCTGCGGCCGGGAGATTTGGTTTTCTTCCGCATTAAAGGCGGCATGCACGTCGGCTTCTATGATACCGACCGTAATTTCCTTCATGCCTCCACCAGCCAGGGCGTGATGCGCTCTTCGCTGGATAATCCGTACTGGCAATCGGTATTTTATCAGGCGCGCCGCCTGCCGAAGGAATATAACGCGCAGATCACGATGAATAACGATAATCTGCATCTGGCGAAAAACCGTTAATCAGCAAAAATAAAGCCGCCCTGTCACCACGGCGGCTTTATTGTTTTTTACCGGCGACGGCTTAGAACTGGTAGGTCATACCGACAGCGACGATATCGTCATCGTTGATCCCGAGCTTATTATCGCTCTTCAGCTGGTTGATTTTGTAATCCACAAAGGCGTTCATGTTTTTGTTGAAGTAATAGGTCACGCCAACGTCAATGTAGTTGACCAGGTCTTCGCTCCCCACGCCCTCAATATCCTTGCCTTTTGACAGCACGTAGCCCAGGGACGGACGCAGGCCGAAATCGAACTGGTACTGCGCCACGGCTTCAAAGTTCTGCGCTTTATTGGCAAAACCGCCGCTGATTGGCGTCATTTTGCGGGTTTCTGAGTACATGGTCGCCAGGTAGATATTGTTGGCGTCATATTTCAGGCCGGTCGCCCAGGCTTCCGCTTTTTTACCCGTGCCGCGGGCCAGCAGGTTCTGATCGTTCGTGCGATCGGAGCTGGTGTAGGCCGCGCTGATGGCGAAGTCGCTGCCGCCGAAGTCGTAGCTTAAGGCGGTACCGAAGCCGTCGCCGTTCTGTTTCTTGGCTTCACGGCCTTCGTTTTTACCCTGATATTGCAGGGTCAGGTCCAGGCCATCCACCACGCCGAAGAAATCGGTATTGCGGTAGGTTGCCAGGCCGCTGGCGCGTTTGGTCATAAAGTTATCGGTCTGCGCGGAAGAGTCGCCGCCGAATTCCGGGAACATATCGGTCCAGGCTTCAACGTCGTACAGCGCGCCGAGGTTACGACCATAGTCAAATGAACCGTAGTTTTTGACTTTCACGCCGGCGAACGCCAGACGCGTTTTCTGCGAAGAGTCGCTTTCAGTTTTGTTGCCGGAGAACTCCGATTCCCAGCGGCCGTAGCCGGTCAGATCGTCGTTAATCTGCGTTTCGCCTTTGATGCCGAAACGAACGTAGGTCTGGTCGCCATCTTTGCTGTCATAGTCGCTCATATAGTGCATCGCTTTGACTTTGCCGTAGACGTCCAGTTTATTGCCGTTTTTATTATAAACTTCTGCCGCCTGCGTAGCCGAAGAAGCAATAAGACCCATCATCATTAATGCCAGTGAGCTCTTTTTCATTATTCAGTCCTGGTGATTTATTTATACGCGCTAATCAATTCCGGGCGGAAGCCCCGTCAAAAACTGCAGGTTTTTTAACGCTCTAATATTAAAAATTTATGACAATATGGAACTTTTTCTAAAAAAGGGTATTAAATTATTTCCGTCATGAATGTGTCACACTTCCCCGCCAGAATGCCCGATCCGCGCAATGAAGTGGTTCGTCCACCACGCCAGGTGTTGGCAAGCGGGCTGACTCCTGTTACAACATCAACTCGATATCGAAACTCCTTTTTGAACGGCAGAGAATCATGAGTGATAGCCAGACGCTGGTGGTAAAACTGGGCACCAGTGTTTTAACGGGCGGATCCCGCCGCCTGAACCGCGCCCATATCGTTGAATTAGTGCGCCAGTGCGCGCAGCTGCACGCGATGGGTCATCGAATTGTGATAGTCACCTCCGGGGCGATCGCCGCCGGACGTGAGCACCTCGGCTACCCGGAACTGCCCGCGACCATTGCGTCGAAACAGCTGCTGGCGGCGGTCGGCCAGAGCCGTCTTATCCAGCTGTGGGAACAGCTGTTTTCTATTTATGGTATTCACGTCGGCCAGATGCTGCTGACCCGCGCCGATATGGAAGACCGCGAGCGTTTTCTCAACGCCCGCGATACCCTGCGCGCGCTGCTGGATAACAATATCGTGCCGGTCATTAATGAAAATGACGCCGTGGCGACCGCCGAGATTAAAGTCGGCGATAACGATAATCTTTCGGCGCTGGCGGCGATTCTCGCCGGCGCCGATAAACTGCTGCTGCTGACCGATCAGCAGGGCCTGTTCACCGCCGACCCGCGCAACAACCCGCAGGCCGAGCTGATTAAAGACGTTTACGGCATCGATGACGCTCTGCGCGCCGTCGCGGGCGATAGCGTGTCCGGTTTAGGTACCGGCGGTATGGGCACCAAGCTGCAGGCCGCCGACGTCGCCTGCCGCGCGGGCATCGATACCATCATCGCCGCCGGTAGCCGTCCGGGGGTGATTGGCGACGTGATGGAGGGCATCTCCGTCGGGACCCGCTTCCACGCCCAGGAATCGCCGCTGGAAAACCGTAAGCGCTGGATTTTCGGCGCGCCGCCGGCGGGCGAAATTACCGTGGACGCCGGCGCGACCCAGGCAATTCTCGAACGCGGCAGCTCCCTGCTGCCGAAAGGGATTAAAACCATCACCGGCAACTTCTCGCGCGGCGAAGTGATCCGCATTCGCAGCCTTGAAGGCCGCGATATCGCCCACGGCGTCAGCCGCTATAACAGCGATGCGCTGCGCCGCATTGCCGGGCAGCACTCGCAGCAGATCGATGCCATTCTGGGCTATGAATACGGCCCGGTCGCCGTCCACCGTGACGACATGATTATCCGTTAAGGAGCTGAAAATGCTGGAACAAATGGGCATTGCTGCCAAAGCGGCCTCGTACAAACTCGCGCAGCTTTCCAGCCGCGAAAAGAACCGGGTGCTGGAAAAGATTGCCGACTATCTTGAAGCGCAGACCGACGCGATCCTGAGGGCTAACGCTGAGGATCTGGCGGAAGCGCGCGCCAACGGTTTGAGCGAGGCGCTGCTTGACCGCCTGGCGCTCAACCCGGCGCGCCTGAGCGGAATTGCTAACGATGTTCGTCAGGTCTGCAGCCTGGCGGACCCGGTCGGTCAGGTGATCGACGGCGGTCTGCTGGACAGCGGCCTGCGCATTGAGCGTCGCCGCGTGCCGCTGGGCGTGGTGGGCGTAATTTATGAAGCCCGTCCGAACGTGACCGTCGACGTCGCCTCTTTGTGCCTGAAAACCGGCAACGCGGCGATTCTGCGCGGCGGTAAAGAGACCTGGCGCACCAACGCCGCCACGGTGAAAGTGATTCAGCAGGCGCTGCAGGAGTGCGGCTTACCGGCGGCCACCGTGCAGGCGATTGAGAGCCCGGATCGCGCGCTGGTCGGCGAGATGCTGAAGATGGATAAGTATATCGATATGCTGATCCCGCGCGGCGGCGCAGGTTTGCATAAGCTGTGCCGCGAGCAGTCGACGATCCCGGTGATCACCGGCGGTATCGGCGTCTGCCATATTTATATCGACCACTCCGCCGACGTGGCCGAAGCGCTGAAGGTTATCGTTAACGCCAAAGTGCAGCGCCCGAGCGCCTGTAACTCGGTCGAAACGCTGCTGGTGCATCAGGATATCGCCGAACGCTTCCTGCCCGCGCTGAGCAAGCAGATGGCGGAAAGCGGCGTCAGCCTGCACGCCGATGCGGCCTCCCTGCCCGCGCTGCAAAACGGCCCGGCCAGCGTAGAGCCGGTGAAAGCGGAGCAGTATGACAATGAGTATCTGTCGCTGGATCTGAACGTGAAGGTGGTGGCCGATCAGGATGAAGCGGTAGCGCATATTCGCGAGCACGGCACCCAGCATTCCGACGCCATCCTGACGCGCACCTTGGGCAACGCGAACCGCTTTATCAACGAGGTGGATTCCTCTGCGGTGTACGTCAACGCCTCTACCCGCTTTACCGACGGCGGCCAGTTTGGCCTCGGCGCGGAAGTGGCGGTCAGCACCCAGAAGCTGCACGCGCGCGGCCCGATGGGCCTGGAAGCCCTGACGACCTATAAGTGGATTGGTTTCGGCGACGATACCATTCGTGCTTAATGCTAATTGGGTGATGCAAAAGTAGCCGTTTGATTCGCAAGGGCATTGACGCATCACCCACTTAGTTTTAACCTTCTATCCCGTGCTTACGCTCGTCAGCACGTCTTGCAGGGCCGATATAGCTCAGTTGGTAGAGCAGCGCATTCGTAATGCGAAGGTCGTAGGTTCGACTCCTATTATCGGCACTCTCTAAGAAAATCAATAACTTAGGTTAAAATACCCAAGAAATTGTATCTTCTAAAATCACATCCAAACGCCTGTGTGTTGTACTGGCTTTGGTATCGTACAACATATGGGCAGGTAGTTACCAGGCTCAACCCTGTACAGATTTCACTTTGAAGCCAGAAGACGTCGCCAGCGTCTCTAATCCTCATACCAAAACCCTTAGCAAAGTTCCGCGCTTCGTGCGGCGCTCAATGATGCAACACGTCGAGATGACGTTGCAGACAATAAACAGGCGTAATGTTGGGAAGACTAACCGGATCGGGAAAGAATCCGGCTCTGCCACGGTTTCAGCCACCGGATTACAACGGCTACCTGATAAGAGAACATGCTGAGGCTTTAACGTCCCTGTGAAGGGATCATATTACTTGCGGGTGTCGCTTCGCTCCGCCCTTTCTTATGTGCCCAACACGGCACGTAATGGCCACTTATTGCCTTTTGATGTCGAACCCGTTGTAACTTTACTTATAACTTGAATATTTCTTAATCTGCCTTTGTAACCCACAGGAGGCGCATCCATGAACAAATCAGCAGCAACTAAACGCAACAATAGCAAAATCCATGCGAGGAAGTTTCTGGCGACGCCAGAGGGCAAGGCCTGGTTAGAACGCAAGAAAGCTGAAGAGGCTGAGTTAAAACTTGTTTCTGATGTAAGGAAATTTATCTAACGGGGCTTTATGGCTACTATTGTCCAAAATCTGTTATGGGAATATTTGATTACTAATATAAAGAAAAGCATTAGAAATATTATCTTTAGTAAGTTTTTGAGCTTTGTTCGCCCCAATACGGGGCGAAATCAAAACTGTCTATTCGGAAGTTTCTTGGCTTTGCTTTTTTATCGTTCGTATTTTCAGCATTTCAGTCTGGCCAGCTTCAGTTAATGACCAGAAAGTGTTCATGCTCCCATTGGTGGTTTTTAAATATTCGATTTTTATCAAGCCATAGGCTTTCAACTGCACACCTATGGTCTTAAGATCTTGAGAGGACACTTTTGCCGATGTACCTCCTTTACTAGCGACCTGCTGAGCTCTTTGGGCTATAAGAGACGAGACATTTGATTCAGAATAATACTGTACGAGATATGGGGATATTGTATGAAATATATGTTTCCATTTCATGCTAACAGACCAAATTTTTGTACCGCCAGCGGAGTATTGCCCCCTAGGAAAATTAGACTGACAATCAAAATCGAAAACGTCGTCGAAATCCGCTAGATCTAAGTCAAGGTTTTGGCTACGAATAGAAGTTACTTTTGCCAGTTCGCTTTTTAACAATTCATTCTCTTTTTGTAAATCAACGATTGCACGTAAATCAGTTTCGGAAGAAGTTAAGTTGGCTCTTACCCATCCGATTGCTGGATAAGTTTTCATCGTTTTACTCATACTTAAAGCAACCAACCCAGGTAAATCTTTGGCTGTTGCCCATGTTTTCCTGAGACGACTGGTTGAGGCCTTCTCTATGAATGCAGTTAGCTTCTCTCTGAGTTTAGAATCCTTTTCAGATTTGGCTAAAGGTAAATCTTCCGGATTCTCATGCACCAAAACAACGACGCGTAAGCCTTTTGAAACTGCGTAATCGAATTCCTTTTCGGTGTAACTCAAACCATCTTCTGCGACAGAGCCATAACGACCACCAATGATCAGCAGATAGTAATCACAGTCATCAATTACTTTTTTTATGAACTCCCATTGACCTTCATCAATTGCTGGGAACAACTCCATGCCTGCTGGGATGCAATCCATTTCCATCAGAGTCTGTATAACGTGTTTCCGTTCTTCTTCTAAATCGGTAAAAGTTGAACTTACGAAAACCTGGTAACGTTTATCCATTTTTATCCCTTAAAAAGAGGAAGGGGCTTATGCCCCTTCATTCAACATTAACCAGCGTGACGGTAGGATTCACGTACACCATCACGATAACCCTCTGCAAAAGCAGCCTGTGGGCTTTTGTGACGCACAGTCCCTGCCTGACTATCAGGTAAGGCGGCTAAGTCTACCCAAACCTGACCTGTACGAGCTAGACCTGCGCGATACCCCTGATCATAGGCACAACCACAACATTTGTGGCGGCCCTCACCACCTTGATCGTGAGGTAAGCTGATGAAAAGCGTGTTGTAACGGTGTGACTGTTTACAAATGGTCATGCAATGCTCCTTATGAGCGCTTATTTTAGGGTTTACATGATCCTCTTTGCCTGGCACAATCAAGCCGTCAGAAATGAAGGCAAGGCAAAGATTCATACGAGTTTGGCGACTCCTATTGGTCATGCAATGCAAGCCGGGTTTGTGAAAATGAACCCGGTTTTTTTATGCCTGCAATTTAGGCAATGGTACTACATGTAGTGGCATGATCATGACTACCTACTACATGAGCAATATTCTATTAAGGATTCTTCTTAGTACAAGAGTTGATTTTGACGTTAGATTGAGGTTGCGGAAGGGTAATAATCCGCAAGTCCCCGTCGCATAAGGCCTGGAGAAGAAGTCAATAAAACAGAAAAAAAAATGAAAATATGATCGAGTGATGATTCTCGGCAATTTGTTACCAGTAACTCTGACATTAGTTCCTACTCATTTCCTACTCCTTACCTCAGCCAAAATTGTTTTACACGGCTCTACGTTCTCTCTGCTTAGTAGAAAAATATCACCATCGCTCAAAATTGCAGCAAATCTAAAATATCAGACCGATTCTGGACAGTCTCGAAAGGACTTCCTTTTGAGACAGTTTGATCACCACGGTAGAATGTGCCTTCTGAGAGTCTTAAAAGGTTGATTTTTGATTTTGATACTCACAAGATAATGAGACCACCTTTTGAGACAAGGAAACGATTATGACAACGACTATTGGATACGTTAGGGTATCTACCTCTGACCAGACAGTAGAGAACCAGAAACAGCAGATTAAAGAAGCTGGTTATCACATTAGTAAATGGTATGTAGATGAGGCTGTAAGCGGTTCTGTGAGAGCCGTAGAGCGTTCTGGGTTTAGTGAACTACTCAACTACGTCCGAGAGGGCGATACGCTGGTTGTAGTTGGTATAGACCGCCTGGGACGTAACACGATTGATGTTCTCTCAACAGTAGAGACTTTACAGGCCAAAGGTGTGAAGGTTATCAGTCTCCGGGAAGGTTTCGACCTGTCAACGCCAGTTGGTAAAGCGATGCTCACTATGATGGCAGGGCTTGCCAGCCTGGAGAAAGACCTCATCGCAGAGCGTAGAACCGCTGGCATTAAACGTGCTCAGTCAGAAGGGGTTCACTGTGGTAGACCAAATAAAGCAACCTCAGAACAGGTTCAGCAGCTTCTTTCACAGGGAATGTCACCAAAGCAGGTGCTGGACGAGTTACAGATTAGTAAAGCCACTTTCTATCGTCTGAAATAATTTAACTCTACTTCCTTGTCTCAATTGACCTCGCTACGGCGGGGTTTTTTATTGTCCAAAATTTATATGTAAATAATTATCATTTGTAATAATGCACTGATCATTCATACAGGTTTCAAAAGTCAAAATTTTTACTTTTTCTAAAATTCACTTACCACGAAATAGCGAAGAGAAGAGTTTGTTTAACAACTTTAATGAATTTTTATTTAGAAATCTGGATGTTTAGACGTCTATATGAAATTCTTAATCTCTAATGTAATCATAACTCACTGATTTATATTGTTATTTTATTTTGTGTTATTTATGGGATGATTTATCTGCTTAAGCTATCAACCACAATATGGTGCTAATTAGCCTTTAATTACCCCTTATTAAGGGTAGATAAATCACAGTTCAATAACGTTTCATTTTACTTTTGACTATGAAAAGTTAACTTTAAACATGAACTACACACAATAAAAGAGGATATAATGAGCAACTATCTATTCAGCAATTATCAAGGCATTTATTTTGAAGGGGAATTTGAGGATGAAAATGCAGCTTTGAAAGCATTTAGGGACCATCGGTCAGTACCTAAGTGGGATCCAGTACAGAATTGCCAAACATATATGTTTCCTGAGTATGCTGGGGTGTATGCACCATACCCTATAGATGAGAATGATGATATCGAAGTGATTTTTAATGATTCGAGTTATATCGTGTCATTTGTATGTGATGATCAATATACTAACTTAAATAGTAAAGATGTTATTGAATTATATGAACAGGGAAAAATTCATCCTGCTCAAAAAATAAAAGTAATTAATCATAAGTAAGGAAATGCAAATGGCTGATCCTGTTTCTTTAGCCGCTATCTCTGGCACGCTTGAACTTGTTAATAAATCTGTTGATTTGGTTCGTAATCTGCGTAAAAAAGGAGATGAAGAGCTAACATCTGCTGAGATGCGTTTAACACTTCTCGATCTGCTTGATGACCTACTAGAGGTAAAAAGCGAATTTTTGACTTTAAAAGCTGTATTGTTGAGCAAAGAAGAACAGATTCAAGATCTTAAAGCTCAGTTAGAAGGAAAGAACTCATTAGAACATGATGGTCAGCTTTATTGGAAAAATGAAGATAAAACTCCATTCTGTCCAATTTGTTATGAAAAGGATTCCTCTTCTATTCATTTAACCTATATCGATGATCGTACTTGGTACTGTCTTGTCTGCAAAAATACTCAAAATTTAGAGAGGATGTAAGACGTTAATTAAAGTTAATGACGTCAATATTTATATTGATACATTTAAATATCTCTGGGGTAATAGATTTTTATTACCCTTTTAGGTACACCATAGGGAATAACTCCCTATAGCACAGAGTGTATTAACATTGATACAGGGTAATAAGATTTTAGTATGGGGGTAATAATTTTTTATTAGGGGGGTAATAAAATTTTAGTACCCAGGGTAATAAAAAAGTTACCACTATTATATTAATTATAAGATTAAATATTATATTAATTATAAGATAATATCTTTTTATCTTTAGTAATAGTTAATTATTTAGTAACTTCCCGCTATCGCGTGGATAGTATTAGTCCCCGAAGAAATACTTCTGGCTGATGTCGCGGGGACTATGATTGGAGTATTCACTTCATTTCATTCGTGATCATACTCAGGTGTAAGTATCTACTCCATTAGCTTGATGATAAACCTATCAAACTAATGAACTACATACTAACACTCATATACAGAAACTAATCAATTAAAAATGATTAACCTATTTTTAATCTCTTACTTTCTGATTCGTGGTAAACCTCCCGCAGGGAGAAGATCAGATCACAAGTTTCAAAACTTATAATTCATACAGTGATCTAAATCATATTAATAATTTATTATTAATAATATATATTTAATAAATCATAAAAGTAATATATTGATCTCCTCCCTGAAAACAGTGCCAGACTAAACTGAAGTCTCCGGTCTTTCTTCCATCTCACAGAGAGGCACATCGCCATGAAAAAGACCCGCTATACCGAAGAACAGATCGCGTTTGCGCTGAAACAGGCCGAAACCGGCACCCGTGTCGGGGAAGTCTGCCGAAAGATGGGGATTTCTGAAGCCACTTTTTATAACTGGAAGAAGAA